>JBMDWN010000213.1:0-20115 GCA_048595275.1 Olivibacter sp.
TCGGGTCAACCGGATTCAGCTCGATTACTACGACCAGTTCAACTCTGAATTTGAGGGTCGGATAAAATTGATCAACGGCGAGCTCTTCACCTATTATGACCGTTTTTCATCTCCTGAACTCCGCGGAAAAATCAAATCTATCGGTGCGATGAAAATCACCTATTTCGACCGGTTCGACGGTCCCTATCGGTCCGGCCGGGTCAAAAGCGTTGCCAATGCCCGTCAGAGCAGCATTCATTTGCAGCTTGATGAACGGATGGATGATCGTCGGACAGCTTATTGATTGATCAGATCCCGGTAAATCTTGATTTCATGTGTCCGGATGGAATAAGGATACTGTTCTTTGCTGCCGCTCCTTTGAAAACCAACATCCCCGGAACGGTGAAGCGGCATGTGGCACTCGATGCAGTTCGTGGAGAGCGCAGCCTGAGTCATCCCTTTCTGATCCGGGTGCTTAAGGTCTTGGTGGCAGGATTGACAATCCTTGGAATACATCAGTAAACTCTTATCGGTCTCATGTATTTGATGGCAGGAAATGCATTCCATCTGGCTGGCGGGAAAACAGGCACTCTTCATAAGCGCCTGCTTCTGATAGCCGTGTACATCAACAGCTGCTCCGGTCATCTCGTTATAGCTAGGCAAAGCCCTTACCGTATCTCCGGGCTTGATGCGAAACGCATCCCCCTTAAATTGCATACTGAAACCTGAATGACAGGAACCGCACATATCCATGCGTTGGTCTCGACTGAGGCTGGCATAAGAGGTGATGTGGCGGGCTTCTTTCGTTTCAGGGTGATCCCGTTGAAAATCCACATGCTGTTTAGCCGGACCGTGACAGCGCTCGCAATCGATTCCACTGAGAACACTTTCCCTTTTATAGTTATCCTGTACCTGTCCGTTAACGACTTGTAAACGGGACTCTGCAAAAGAGGCGTGGCATTCCAGGCAACGTGCCTGAATGACGCGTCCGTAATAGATCTGATCCTGGGGAAAGCCCGGACTGTTTACCCACTCTTGTTCCGCCACCAGGTAATTCAGAGGCATCTGCATCAGTTGCTGACCGTTCCAGAAAGCAAAAGTATAAGCGTATTTTCCCGATCCGAAGAGCATTGCCGCGTGTTCCCGCTTCATGATTTCGCCGTTTACGACAGCCAACTGCTCCAACCCTCCGGCATTCCGTTCGACTGGCACAAACGTTCGATCATTGAAGAAAAAAGTATCGGAAGGAAGATCGGGCAGGTCGGCAGCAAGATGGATTTCTTTCGAGCTCATGGCATGCGCTTCGTGAAAGGATTGCTCAAACTGGTCACTGTGGCAGGACTGGCAGGAATTGCTTCCGGCGTATTCAGGACCGCGAACGTCCTGCTCAGCCTCCCGCGAACATTCCGTAATGAGGATAAAAACGCAAAAACAAAGGGAAAGGAAAACGACAAGACGGCTTTTCATACATTCATAACGGTTTTTAATATTACGGATAAATTTTTAGATTTGAAAAAAACTAAATTATGAGAGTCGTTCAGCAAGGACAATATCTTGCCGCACTAAAAAGCATTTGGCGGCAGCACCCTGAGGTTCAGCGCAACTTAAGCCAGGAAAATTTTATTGATTTGTTTCCGCTCATCTGGGTGGCAGAAAATAAGCCCGATGAACCGTTGTTTCCGGAAGACATGGCCTTTGATCGTGCGGTCTTTGATGAGATCGTGGATCAATATGAACAAATATTTCCGGCTAAGCGTCCGAACTGAGCTGCTTTTTGATCGCCAGAGAATCAATCGGTGTGTCAATGCTTCGCATTGAATGCTCTTGCTGGGGGATGAATTGCAAGGCTTCGTGTTCTTTTAAAAAGGCTTGCAAACTGAAGTTTCTCGCTGCATACCGCTTTTGCAGGTCTTTGAAAGAATTTCCTGGATAATAGGCCAGCAAAGGTTCGTAAAATCCGCTAGCCGGATTGTAAAAAGCAGCCGGTTCATCATTCTTCAGCGCGGCTGCAAAAGCATCCAGATCGGTTTTTTCGAGTAAGGGGTAGTCGCATCCGATAAGCAGGATATTGGCACGCCCAAACTTCGAAAACCCGGTCAGCAAAGCTGCCATCGGGCCAATGTGTGCGTACTTCGGATGATCCGTTAGCTGATTGTAAGACGCTTCAAAACTACTTTCAGACTGCTTTGTGTTGCAGGATAACCAGACTTCTTTGCAGAGCTCCTGCATCATGTCATGCAAATGATAAGCCTGGGCTTTTCCGTGATAGTTGATCAGGCTTTTGTCGAAACCCATGCGGCTGCTTTTACCGCCACAGGCAACTACTCCGATTCTGGGATAAGGATGCGATCTTTTCATAGCAACCAGGTTAGTTTTATGGCTGAATTTACGAAAAAAATTACAAGTTCAAATCAGTTCTCCGAAGCTTTCTTCTTCAATGAACGGATCCGGAGGAAACAGATGATACTGTAAAGCAGGAATAAAGAACATAAATGCAAGACCGTAGGCATCAGTTCCCGAAGTGCTGTGCCGGCTTGTACTAAATGAATGTAAGCCTTCAGAAAAGGCGTCGTGGGCAAGAGATTGCTTAGCCATTGGAGAGCCATAGGCAAGGATTGCAGAGGCCAGACATAGCCACTGATCAAGAAGATGGGATAGGTTGAAAAGGCCATGACCTGAAGGCAGACCAGCTGTGTGGAAAACGAAGTTCCAATCAACTGTGCCAGGGGTATCAGGGTCATTATAAAGAGGAAGATCAGCAGTAAAAGTTCGCCAAAATGTCCTCGCATCGGAAGATCTAAAATTTTAAAATTGACCCCGAGGAAGAATAAGCCATACGCCATAAACAGGATTAGATAAAATAAGCCTTTCCCCCAAATAGCACTGTTTATGCCATCTGCTGTCCAGGCGGCAATCGACTTCTTTTGTCGCTCTGCGGCAACGCTTTCGGATAATCCGATGAGCAGAGTTTGTTGCAGGATCAGCGCGAGTAATCCCGGAAGCAAAAAGGTACCATAGCTTGCCCGCTCGTTATACAACGGGCGATAATCCAGGTTGATGGGCATAACCTGCTGTGCCGCTGCCTCAGAGCCCATCCCCTGCGCTTTTTCAAAATATTGAAGCCGAACCCCTGCCCCCGCTACTGTACATATTTGCTGAACGGTCATCAGTATATCGCTTGAGGGGAGGAAGCGGGCGGCATTCACCGCCATAACGACCTGAGCAGACTGCATACGGAGAATCTGCGATTCTGTGCCATCGGGTATGTACAGGTAACCCTGACTATAACCCTGGTACATGGACTCGCGGGCTTCGCTAAGGTTCGGATAAAGTTTTACGTCAACCAGGTTCATATTATTGAGCTGCTGTCTGAGCACGCGCGACAGGTTTGACTGATCATCATCCACCAATGCTAACTTAACCTGCTCTTCTTCCTTGTTGATGTAAATACTGCCGTAGAAGAAAGCGTATAGCAGCGGAGCGATCAGCAGCGTCAACAACAAGCTATGATCCTTCGGAATCAACACTACCTCTCTGCGGAAGAGTTGCCAAAAGCCGCTATCAGACCGTTGTCGCATGAGTGCTTGGCTGTTTAAGAGATTGCCGGAATAAAACGATTGTCGGTGGAATCAGCGCGACAATAAAAATCGAAAGGCGGACCATCTCGTCTGTTGCGTAACGCAAGGGCAGGTCCATGTAATAGACTTTAAAAAAGGAATCTAAAAATGGCGTATAGGGCATGATCATCGCGTAATATTGGTCGTACCACGGCATTGCCCACCGGGGAAAAGTAAAGCCGCTGAAAACGAAGGCCGGACTGGTATAAAACAACGCAACATCGCCTGCCAGCATCAGATCCTTAAACAGCGCTGAGATAAAGAAACCAACGCTGAGGCTGGACAATACGAAGAGCGTAAAGAGCAGGAAGAACTTGCCGGTTGCCGGGGGAACGCCGATCTCAAACAATGGAAATATAATGCCCACGACCAGCAGGAAATTGATCCAGGCGATAACGAGGTGAGCCATCATCTTACCAAAGACAACTAAAGCTGCCGACCCGCCGGAAAGCTGTTTGAGCTCTTCTATACCTCCGTCTTTCTGCTCGTAATTCAACGCTAGCATAGACGCTATGATCAGGATCATCTGGAGGGCCACGGTAATCAATCCCGGGACCAGGTATTCCTGGTAATTGTAATCCGGGTTGTACAATTGATAACTAACCAGGGTAAGCGGATTGGCCAGTGCCAGTGCTTTGTTCTCCGGCACGCCTTGCTTCTTGAGTTTTTGAAGCGTGACCCCGGCGCTGGCCGTCAGAATCACCTCGGCGACGCTTTTGTAGATCATTTTTGCCGGCACCAAATAGGCGGCGTTGGTATATACGATGGCTGAAGAAGAGCGTCCGCTGAAAAGGTTGTTCTGCATATTCTTCGGAAAGTGAACCGCCCCCATCAGCTCCCCCCTTTCGATTTTAGCTTTCAACGTCTGCTCGTCCGTCGCACCACCTACAAGTCGGATCGTATGCCGCTGGCTGAGCATGAACGTAAGCTGTCGACTTACCTTAGTCTGATCTTCATCCCAAATAGCGAAATCCAGGTTGTTCACTTCCCCACTCTGATAAACAAGGGCATAAAAAAGGAATAATACTGGAGGGATGACAAGCAGCACGTTTCTGAAAACGGGTAAGCGTAATATCCGTTTCCATTCGCGTATCATAATCGCCTGCAACATTGACATCAGGGAAGTGTTAAAGAAGCGGTCATACCTGATCGTAAACCTCTGATCGTTTCTGCATCCGGGCTAAGTTCTATCGTGAAGGTCCGGAGCTCGAACTCCCCTTTGTCTTTACTGGGTATCCAGTTTGCGAAGGTGAGCGAAGGCGAAACAGAGCTCACTTCCGCCTCAAAATATTCAGGATCACAACCGGGTACGCGTACCTGAATTTTCTTTCCGATTTCTAATAGTTCCGGCTGGTTTTGCCGGACATTGAAACGGATGATTGCGGAGTTGGATCGCTCCAGGGTCATCATCGGGTAACCCACGGAGACAACCTCCCCCTCGTGAGCGACAAGCGAAGTGATTTTACCGTCCGATGGGGCATATATACGGGTATTTCCACTTAACGAGCTGGTTAGCTCGTAAGCCTGCTGCGCTTGCCGGACTACTGCATCGGCAGATCTGATAAGTTCTGGTCTCGAACCGTTTTCGAGCAACTGAAGATTCAGCCGGGCCGTTTCCATCTCTTTTTTAGCCGCCTGGAATTTGAAATAAACCAGGTCTTTCTCCTGGCCGGAAATGACGTCCGCATTGTAGAGGTTCTGCATCCGTTGATAGGTTGTATTAAACAGCTTGTACTGTTCCTGGCTGATTTCGTACAGGTTTCGGGCGGCTCCAAGCAGTTCCGGACTTGCCCCGCTCTTGAGCAGATCCAGCTGCCCTGTAGCAGCATCGATAGCTGCCCGGGCCTGGGCTTGCAGCGCATTGATTTCCGAAGAACTGACGACAGCCAGCAAGTCTCCTTTCTTTACTTCGGATCCTAGGTGCACGAGTACCGAATCCAGACGACCGGGCATAGAAGAGGCGACATCTACCGAGGTAGCGTCTACCATGCCGATCAGCTCGTTGGTATCGCTGCTGCGCAAAGTCTGCAGGAAAACCAGTAAAGCTACCGCTAACACCAATACAGGAATACCTAGAGCCCAATAGTTTTTAAAAAAATTCCGCATAGCTACTAATTAATATACCTGCTGATCTGACTGCTGTCTCCTAATACGTTAAAGTAATTTGCCAGGGCAAGGTAATAACCCAGCACGGCTGTATAATATGCTTTACTCATCTCTTCTTCCAGCAACAAGGCCTCATTGACGTCTTTGGGAGAGGCCAGTTCATTTTCCATCCTTGCCTGCACCAATCCGGTAGTACGATTCGCCTCCCTTAGCGCAACGTCAAGGGCAGTGACATCGTTCTGCATCGACATCATCTTGTTTTTACTGACCAGCAACTGCATTTCCAGGGATTCCCGCGCATGCTCTTCCGCCAGTGCAGCTTCGTGGATCAACTCCCTGGAGGCTTGAGTGCGTTTCCGACTTTGGCCGTTGAAAAGTGTCCATTGCAGTTCCACGCCTACAAACCAATCCGGTATGATGACCGGGAGATCGCGTTGGAACAAATTGTAATTACCGACGGCAAAGAGATTCGGCAATGTGATGGATTTGCTGATCTTTTCCGCCGATTTAGCGTACGACGTTTTGCTGTCCGCCAGTCTGTACAAAGCATTCTGATTCCAGAACCCCGCCTGCTCCTGCTCCACTTCCACCGGCACAAAACGCAGGGTGTCGTTGATGGATAAAGGCTGGTTGAGTTCCTGCCCCATCAGGCGGTTTAATTCAGGCAATGCATTCTGCTTCTCCAACTCCAGGTTATTGAGACCGGATTGTGCCTGAATACGGGCAACCTTAGCCCAGTTTTGCTGAAAGGGGGGCAATACATCGTTCTATACAGCTTCTTTAGCGTAATGCTCTCCTTTCTGAAGGGACCGGACAATGTTGTGCTGACGGCCAAGCAGTGTATTCAGATATAATATGCGCAGGTATTGGGCAGCAATTAAGAAGTTAATCTCTTTTTGGGCTACATCGACTTGTATGCGTTGACTTTCCGTGACGGATTCCGCGACATTCCGTGCGGCATCCAGCTTATTGCCAAGCCACAGCGGTTGCCTGAAACCGATCCCGGCAACGAAGTAGGACCGCTGACTTAGGCGTGGATTGTAGTCCGGGTATAAAGCGCCCATAATTTCGGAAGAGGTCTGGAAAATCCGGTCTTGCGCCGACTGGCTTAAATCCGTACCGGTGATCGAGCGGAAAACCTCGTTCGCGGCGTTAACGCTTTGGCGTGAAGAGCCGTCAATTATTCCGGAACGCGCCTCCTGAAAATTAATTTCAAGCGGCTGACTGAGTAAGGTATAACTGGATAAGAGATCGACCTTAGGGAGATAGCTCCTGCGCTCGGCTTTTAAATTCAGCTCACTAGCTCTTAGTGTGGAGTGAGCTTGCTGAAGCGTTAAATTATTGGCTGCAGCAAGCCTAAAACAATCCTCCAAACGCGTTTCCTGAGCGTAAACGGGGAAAATAAAGGCAAAAAGAACCAATATGTACAGGTACTTCATTCAAGAGCAGGTTAATCATCTCTTTAATCATAACGTAACTATACTTTAAAAGTTTTGCAATTACCTTATTTTAACCCGACGACGACTTCTATAAAGTTTTGCTGATCAAAATAACGCGTTGCTAAGTTCCGGAGCTCATCAGCCGAACACTGGTCAATGGCTTCCTGGTAGCGTTGAAAATAGTCTGTTCCGGCGCCGTTGATGTAAAGACTTTTATAAGCATCGGCGTGTGAAAAAATATTCTCCACACTGCCCAGCAACGATCCTTTCAGGTAATTTCTGACCAATATCAACTCCTCATCAGGTATGGTTTTCTCCCGCAGCAGATTTATCTGATGATTAATCTCCACGAGCGTTGCCTCCGTAAACTCCTTACCGACATCGGTTGCAATGGTAAAAAACGCAGCTTGTTGCATGGAGCCGATTGCCGCGCCTATGCCATAGGTGTATCCTTTCTCCTCCCGGATGGTTTTCATCAGGCGGGAACCGAAATAGCCGCCCAGAACGGTGCTAAGGATTTGCAGCCCGGGGAAATCGACATGGCTTTGGTGTGGCGTTTGAAAACCGATCCGAACGGCGCTTTGCAGAGACTGCTTTCGCTCTTCATACAGCAATCCGGTTTGGGGCGACAACTGGATCAATAGCCTGGAAGCAGGTTGACCAACAGCTTTCCAGGAACCAAAATGAGCGTCCAATGCCTTCAACACCGCCGGATTTACATTTCCAGATGCAAAAATAGTGCAGTTATCCGGAACAAATTGGTGCCGATAGTGATCACCTATGGCATCCGGGGTCAGAGAATCGTAGTCTTCCACTTCCGGAACCAAACCATAGGCCGAACTTCCAAATAACGCTTTATTAAAACGACGACGCGCCCTGAATCGATTTTTTTCGAGCGATACAGAGAGTTGCTGTTTACTGTTCTTTGCGTACCGAAGTACTTCCTTATCGGGAAAGGCTGCTTCTTCCAGGATTTCCCGGACCAGCGGCAGCAACGCCGTCAGATGCTTACCGAGGCAGTGCAGGCTGAGCGTCGTGGCATCGAAGCCGTATTCAGCATTCAGGAATGCGCCGTGGAAATCGACCAGGTCAGCTACCTCTCCGGCCGTTTTGCCTGTCGTTCCGTCCAGTAGCAGCCCGGACACCGCCAATGCGGTAAGCTTATGCATCTTATCGTCTACGTGTCTGAAAACCCATTCCAGCTTAACAACGTCCTGCTTATCGGAAAAGAAGCTGAAGACAGAGATTCCGTTATCCAGCCTGATCTCTTCCGGCTGAATGTACGATACGGGCTCAGGGATCTGAAAGGATGGGCTTTGGCTTCTATTCATTAGTCGTTTCAGATTGATAAATTAGGGTACTTGAATTGGCTTTTCGGAATACATTGCCGGCAAGCTGACGAATCGCATCCCGGCTCACTGCACGGTAGCGTTCGGGTTCTGTATTGATGAGAGCGGCATCTCCCAGCAACTCGTAATAACTCAGACTCATTGCCTTATCCAACAAGTTCATGTTTGAAAAAGCCGTGTAGGTTTCCTGCTTATTTTTAACTTTTTCCAGCTCCTCTTCCGAAACCGATTCTTGGCTAAGCTGACGAAGTTCTTCCCAGATGGCCTCTTCGGCGATTTCAAGAGTAACCTGCCGACGAACCTTACCTTCAATCACCAACAAACCGGGGTCCAGGTTCCCGGTGAGGAAAGCTTTTAACTCGGTAAAAAGTTCACGATCCTTCACCAGTCGGCGATGAAATCGGGAGGAATGCCCGCGGGATAAGATTTCGACAAGCAGTTCCAGGGCGTAATAATCGTCAGCACGCCGGTTGCCTACATGAAAGGCCAGGTATATTGCGTCGGAAGGAACATCTGCTTCCACCAATTCCCTCCTTGCTTCTTCCTGTCGGGGTTCTGCTGGTAATTCGACTTTGGATTTGCTTCGCCGGGAAATTCCGCCGAACCACTCCTTCACCTGGTCAATTACCTGGTTGGTGTGAATAGCTCCGGCAATTGTGAGAATGGCATTATCCGGTGCATAATAACGGAAGAAGAAGTCCTTCACCTCCTGGATTTCCGCTTTCTCAATATGCGCAAGCTCTTTCCCTATTGTCGCCCACTGGTAGGGATGCTTCCGGTAAGCAAGCTGGCGCAGCCGTAGCCACATATCGCCATATGGCTGGTCCAGATAACGTTGTTTAAATTCCTCGGTAACCACCTGCCTCTGGGTGGCGAGGCTCTTCTCGCTGAAGGCCAGCTCAAGCATCCGATCGCTTTCCAGCCAAAGCGCCGTTTCAAGATTTGCGGCAGGCAAGCTTAGGTAATAATTTGTGAAGTCGTTATTAGTAAAGGCATTGCTCTCGCCGCCCACCTGTTGTAATGGTGAATCGTAGTTTGGAATATGTTTTGAACCGCCGAACATCAGGTGCTCGAACAAATGTGCGAACCCTGTTCTGGACGGGTGCTCGTCCCGGGCGCCGACGTTGTATAATACATTTACTACCGCCATAGGCGTATCATGCGCTTCATGAATCAGTAAAGTCAATCCATTTTCCAGACGAGTCCGGCTATATCTGATCATTTTTCAGGTGTTAAATGCATTTGCAAACCTAGTATAATTTATTTAATTATGTCCTTCATGGCCTTAACCGAGAAAGAAACGCTCAACAGTCCCATACAGCAATTGAAGCATCCGTTGCTGGCAGAAAGAAATGTCCGCTTATGGGTTAAAAGGGATGATCTTATTCACCCGATCATATCGGGAAACAAGTGGCGTAAACTAAAATATCTGTTGGAAGATGCCCGGCAGCAGGGCTGTCATGAGGTGGTCACCTTCGGCGGGGCGTGGTCCAACCACCTGCTGGCAACCGCCGCTGCCTGCGCAGTCAGCGGCTTTCGGAGCACGGGATACGTAAGAGGCGAATTACCTGAAAATCCCAATTTGTCTCTTTGCAGTTTGTTCGGCATGAACCTTTTAGAGACAAGCCGAAGCGATTATAAAGATAAAACGGCTCTTTATAACAGACTTCATGGAAAAGACCGGGAGGCCTATTTTATCGATGAAGGCGGCCGGTCGGAACAGGCCGTGGCAGGCTGTGCAGAAATGATCGGTGAGCTGGAAAGAGGTTTTGACCATATTTTCTGTGCTGCCGGGACAGGGACTACGCTTGCCGGCCTTGCTCGGGGACTCCAACAAGCCAACCTAAACACCAGGCTCCATGGCGTACCCGTTCTTGCGGGGGGATTTATGTCGGAGGAATTAAAGGGTTTAGGCGCGGACCCGAGAAAGGTTATACTCCATGAAGACTATCATTTCGGCGGCTACGCCAAAGCTCCAACCGCACTTTTGTCTTTCATCGCTGAATTTGTGCGCGATACCGGCATGCTGATTGAGCCCGTATACACCGGAAAACTTTTCTATGCTATATTTGATTTGATAAAACGCGGGTACTTTCCGGAAAAAGAGGAAATTCTTGCTATTCATACCGGTGGATTGTTTGGGATTCTTGGGAAACTGGAAAACCTTCGTCCTTACCTGAATACACGATCATGAAAAAAAACCGAAAGTGGATTGCCCTGGTTCTGGGGATTGGTTTGGTGCTTTATTTCATTTTCCGGGATACGCTCAACCAACCGGACACGAGTGATCTACCCGGAGGGTTCAATGAGCTTGCTTTCAAACGAAACGAGCAAAATGACGGACCAGTCATACGCGTTTATGCGGCGTCCGTTTCAGAACCCGCAAACGCAGCCTATCAGAGTTACGGAAATCTGATGCCGCATAATAAATATGGAACAACCATCGTCTTCTTCTTTGGTACCGGAGAAGAAGTTCCGGAACAACTCAGCTGGGAATCTCCCTATTACGATACAACGAGGTATAAGCCGCTGGCCCGGTACGAAAAGAACGCAATGGGAAATAGCCGTCTGCTTTTGTTGAGGTAAGGGATGTATGATTGTTCAGTTATTACTCTTAACTTTGAGCGGCATGTATATTATAAAAGTAAAAGGCGTTGCGAAAATCCCGGACTATGTCCAGCTAAGGGATGATAACTTCACGCTGCTCGCTTATTTCCGGGTGGACCGTCCGGACAAATCGCTTGATAAACTGGGCCTGGGCGACCAGGCGGAGGCCATCATGCGCATGGTTGGCGAAATGCCTTTTGGTCAAATAAAAAAGTTAGCATTTTAATCAGAGATGGTCGGAAATACAGTTATCAACTTAAAAGGAATAGACATCTATCAGCAAAAACACCTGGTCCTTTCCAATGTAAACTTGCAGATAGAACATGGTGAATTTGTTTTTTTGATCGGGCAAACGGGTTCCGGCAAAAGCAGCCTGCTCAAAGTCATCTACGGTGAATTGCCTGCGGCCATGGGCGAAGGTTATGTGGCAAATTTCGATCTTAAAAAGATACACAGTCGGGACGTTCCTTTTCTCCGGCGTAAACTGGGCATCGTTTTCCAGGATTTCCACCTGCTGACCGATCGCAGCGTTGAAAAAAATCTGGAGTTCGTGATGCGCGCTACAGGATGGAAAGATAAAAACCTGATCCGGGAACGTATGTTCGATGTCCTGGACAAGGTTGGGCTCCGCTCTAAAATAAAAAAGATGCCTTTTGAACTTTCCGGAGGCGAACAACAGCGTATCGTGATCGCACGTGCCCTGTTGAATAATCCGGAAATTATCCTGGCCGATGAGCCGACTGGCAACCTTGACCCGGATACTTCAGAGGAGATCGTCCTGTTGCTTAAGGAGATTAGCCGTGCCGGAACTTCGGTTCTGATGGCGACCCACGATTATCAGATCATCAGAAATATGCCTTCAAGGATCATTAAAACCGATTCCGGTGTGCTGCTTGATCAGGTAGCTATTTAAAAAAGACGGATTGGCCGTCCGGTGACAAATTGTTCTGTCAGGCAGAAGCTTTTCTGACATACTGACGGACAGCATGGTTATGGCAGTAAAATTGACCAACCTTCATAGCGAGCACTTAATTACGTTAGAATGAACGAAGATCACAAGGATAAATTGGATGAACAGCAAAATCCTGACATGGAAAATCAGGATATGGCGGAAGAGCTTGAGTCAATGAACGAAGCTCGTCTTCATTCCAAAGGAGAAAACGACGAAACGGTTGCCACCGAAGAACCGGAAGAAGAGAAATGGAAACGGGATGCCGAAGAGGCTAATAGTAAATACCTTCGCCTTTATGCGGAATTTGATAATTACAAACGGCGCACGTCTAAAGAACGCGTGGAATTACTTCAGACTGCGGGAAAAGACGTGATCGTTGATCTGCTGCCCGTTCTGGACGACTTTGACCGAACCCTTAAAGCGCTTGATCAGTCCGATGCCGATTCTCTTAAGGAGGGAGTTTTACTGGTTTCCCAAAAATTGAAGTCCATGTTGACGAAGAAAGGGCTCAAGCCTATGGAGGCGATCGGTGAAGATTTTGATCCCGAGTTGCATGAAGCCATTACACGCATCCCTGCTCCGGAACCCGGATTAGCCGGAAAAATCATCGATGAAGTTGAAAAAGGTTATTACCTGAATGATAAGGTTTTAAGGTATGCCAAAGTAGTGGTAGGGAGCTAGAAAAGAATTATGTCCAAAAGAGATTATTACGATATATTAGGTGTTTCTAAAACCGCAGAAGCCAGTGAGATAAAATCGTCTTACCGGAAACTGGCAATCAAATATCATCCCGATAAAAATCCGAACAATAAAGAGGCGGAAGACAAATTTAAGGAAGCGGCCGAAGCTTATGAGGTACTCAGCAACCCTGAGAAACGTCAGCGCTATGATCGCTTTGGTCATGCGGGGGCCAATTCCGGCGGTTTCGGCGGAGGCGGCATGAACATGGAAGATATCTTCAGCAACTTTGGAGATATCTTTGGTGGAAGCGGAAGTCCTTTTGAAAGTTTCTTCGGCGGCGGGCAATCCCGTGGTGGCCGTCGCGTAGTTAAAGGTTCTAACTTGCGGATAAAAGTGAAACTGAGCCTTGAAGAAATTGCAAAGGGTGCTGAGAAAAAAATAAAGGTTAATAAGCAGGTGGTTTGTTCTACTTGTGATGGCAGCGGTGCGAAAGATTCGAAATCTTCCAGCACTTGCCGCACTTGCGGAGGCTCCGGAAGCGTACGTCGTGTGACCAATACCATTCTTGGCCAAATGCAGACCACCAGCACTTGCCCAACCTGTAATGGGGAAGGTGTTGAAATTACAGCCAAATGTAACGTTTGTCATGGCGATGGCCTGGTGCGTGGGGAAGAGACCATATCCATCAATATTCCGGCAGGGGTTAGCGAAGGTATGCAGTTGTCCATGAGTGGCAAAGGAAACGCTGCACCCCGTGGAGGGATTCCCGGCGACCTGATTATTCTGGTGGAAGAAATTCCACACGAAAGCCTGAAGCGTGACGGAAATAACGTGGTTTACGACTTGTATGTCAACTTTGTCGATGCAGCACTCGGTGCCAGCGTTGAAGTACCGACAATAGACGGGAAAGCGAAGCTGAAAATCGATCCGGGTACTCAGGGCGGGAAAATATTAAGGTTAAAAGGAAAAGGAGTGCCGGAGGTGAATTCTTATCATAAAGGAGATCAGCTCATCTACGTGAATGTGTGGACACCAAAAGCGTTGTCTCAGACGGAACGGGAGCAGTTGGAACAGTTAAGGGAATCGCCGAACTTCAAGCCGCAGCCCGGCAAGAACGAGAAAACATTTTTCGAGAAAGTGAAAGAGTTTTTTGAGTAACCTTAGATAAACAGGATTCGAAAAGGGGTTCCAGCTTGCGTTGGAACCCTTTTTTTTGTAACAAAATAATTATCTTACCGTCTAATACCCAAATCGACTATCAAATCGCATCATGTTATCCATCAACCACATTGTAAAACAGTACGCCGGACACCGTGCCCTTGACGATGTCTCTTTTGAGGTCCCGGAAGGAAGCCTGTTCGGTCTTTTAGGTCCGAATGGGGCGGGGAAAACGTCTCTGATCCGGATTATCAACCAGATTCTGGCACCTGACCAAGGGGAAATCCTGCTTAACGGCGAACGCCTGAACCCTTCTCACATCTCTAGAATAGGCTATCTTCCGGAAGAACGCGGCTTATATAAAAAGATGCGTATAGGCGAGCAAATTCTTTATCTGGCGCAGTTAAAGGGGCTAAGTCGCCAAGAAGCAACCGTTAAGATCCGGTACTGGTTTGAAAAGCTTGAAATGACAACCTGGTGGGATAAGAAAGTGGAAGACCTCAGTAAGGGTATGCAGCAGAAAGTACAGTTTGTAGCGACCGTCATACATCAGCCCAAACTGATCATCCTCGACGAACCTTTCTCCGGTTTCGATCCGGTGAACGCCGATATCATTAAGAATGAAATCATCGAGCTGAACCGGAGCGGCATCACCATTCTATTCTCTACGCACCGGATGGAATCCGTAGAACAGCTCTGCGACTCCATCGTTTTGCTGAACAAAAGCAAAAAGGTCCTGGATGGAGGCGTAAAAGAGATCAAAAAGCAATTTTACGAAGACCGATACGAAATCCGGATTGGTGCGGTTTCGGAAGCGGGCGACGAATATGTCGGCGAATATCCTGGATTCCTGATCGAATCGGCAGATCGACGGGACGAAGAACTCCTATTTAAAATTCAACTGAAGGAGCAGGTTTCCCTAAACGATGTTTTACCCTATTTTATGGAGAAAGGTATATTGTCGGAAGTACGTCCCCTTATCCCCACTATACACGACATTTTCGTTAAACAGGTTACGCAATTCTCATAAGCTATACAACATGAATAAGATCTTATTGATTCTCCAGCGGGAATACATCAGCCGGGTAAAAAAGCGCTCCTTTCTGCTAACCACATTTCTGGTTCCTTTACTCTTCATTGGTATGTATGCCATCATGTTTTACATGATGCTGAACAATACGAGTTCAATGGTTACCCTAAGGGTGCAGGACGAAAGCGGATTGGTTTTGCCCGAGTTGAAAAGCACTAAACAGTATACCGTTGTGCCCGCTAGTCGGGAGATCGACGAGGAGAAATCGACCGTTGCTCAAAGCGAGGGAAACGAGTTGTTTTTGTACATTCCGGAAGACATCCTGGAACGGGAGCAGGCGGAGCTTTACGACTCCGGAAGCAAAGGTGTTTCCACCGTTTCAGCAATCGAAAGATCCATTAATGAAATTCTGCGCAACCACAAGCTGACGGCGATGGGAATTGACCCGAAGGAACTTGACCAGGCAAAAACCGCAGTAAATCTGCAGACGAAAGAGCTGACCGTAACCGGAGAAAAAGACAGTAGTATAGGGGCATCCATCGGTATTTCTTTCACCCTGGCCATTCTGATCTACATTTCTTTATTCCTTTACGGCAGTCAGGTTATGCGGGGCATCATAGAAGAAAAAAGCAACCGGATTGTTGAAGTCATCATCTCTTCGGTTAAACCTTTCCAGCTTATGATGGGGAAAATTATTGGTATTGGCCTGGTGGGACTGACGCAGTTTGTTTTGTGGATCGTATTTACGGGTATCTTGTTTATGGCCGGAACTACATTGATGAGCCCTACAGCAGAAAAATCAGCAGGAGGTGCTGCACAACAGGAACAACTGATGGAATTGCAGCAGGACAGTAAGATCCATCAGATTACAGAACAGGTAAAAGCCATCAACTACCCTTATATTCTCGGCTGCTTCCTTTTTTACTTCGTCGGTGGTTACCTTTTATATAGTGCGCTTTTTGCAAGCGTGGGGGCAGCGGTCGATAATGAAACGGAAACACAGCAATTTACTTTTCCGGTCATCATGCCGCTTCTCTTCACTTATATGCTATCCTTTTCCGTACTCGTGAACGACCCTAATGGTACACTTGCGTTTTGGCTCAGCATGATTCCGCTAACCTCGCCCATTGCGATGCTGGTGCGCGTGGCTTTTGGTGTTCCGGAATGGCAGCTGCTTCTTTCTGCCGTATTGCTGATCATCGGATTTGTGGTTACCACCTATTTCGCGGCGCGGATTTACCGGGTGGGCATTTTGATGTATGGCAAAAAAGCCAGCTTTAAGGAAATGATCCGATGGCTGCGCTATTCCTGAGCCTTAGCTTTGAATAATGCCCTTTTTAGCTTAATTTCGCGGAAATGAACGAGATAGACGAATCAAAATTTCGAATATTAAGCGATAGGACGTCAGGCGATTACCAGGCTTTTCTGTACGATTGCGATGGCACCTTGGCGGATAATATGCTTGCGCACAAACTGGCCTACAAGGCTGCCGCGGCGAAATATGACGTGGATCTGGACCTCGCGCTCATCGATGAACTGGCCGGCTGGCCTACAAAGCTTGTTGCCCGGGAAATTAGTAAACGCTATGATGTGTTGCTTCCGGAGACTTTTCCTCAGGAAAAGTCCACTATTTTCATTGAACAGTTTATCGAAGACACCCAGCCGGTAAGCTATGTGCTGGAACACCTTAAATCTAACGTTGGTAAAGTGAAGATTGGTGTCGTTTCCGGAGGAAGCCGGACAACGGTGGAAAAAACGCTTTCTGTATTGGGCATTTCAAACATGCTTGACGTGTTGGTTTGCGCCGGCGATACCGCTTTGGGAAAGCCGCATCCCGATCCCTTCCTGAAAGCAGCAGCACTACTTAACGTAAACCCGGATAAATGCTTTGTATTTGAAGACGGGGATCCCGGCGTAGAAGCAGCAAAAGCCGCGGGTATGGATTGGGTAAGGGTTGACCAGCTGTAAGCCTTTTCCTAAAATGTTAAATATATTAGTCAAGCGCCGAAGCCTCAAGATATAAGCCTATATTCGCAGAGCTTTGAAGAGATAAAGAAGCTTAGATTAGATACATGTTCCGAAGGATTAATAACCAATTTTTACGGTACACACTGATAGCCTGCTATTTTTTGATCATTTTCCTCTGTGCGGTAGAGATCAATTTCCTCTGGCTATTCGGGCCGTCGACATCTGCCACAGACATTGAACGTCCCAGTCAGCAGGTGGCCTCCGAAGTGTTTACAGCCGACAGCATTCTTATCGGCCGTTATTACCGGGAAGACCGCTCTCCGGTTCCCTACGACAGTATTTCCCCCAACATTGTTCATGCCCTGGTGGCTACGGAAGATATACGCTTTTATAAACACAATGGCGTCGACGTATTTGCTTTCGCCTCCAGTCTGCTTTCTACCGCGCAAGGTGAAAAACGAGGAGCCAGCACCATTACGCAGCAGCTGGCTAAAAACCTGTTCCGCACACGCTATAGCCAATCTTCCGGGATACTCGGCAAGGTACCGGGCCTGAGCATGGTTATCATCAAAATAAAAGAGTGGAGCGCCGCCCTGAAGCTTGAGCGTCAGTACCCGAAAAACGAGATTCTGACGATGTACCTCAATACGGTTTCCTTCGGAAACAACAGCTATGGTATTAAGACAGCCGTACGCCGATACTTCAACAAGTCAGCCTCCGAGGTTCAGCCGGAAGAAGCTGCGCTGCTGATCGGTATGCTGAAAGCCACCACCTTGTACAATCCGGTACGTAATCCTAAAAATGCTACGGCAAGAAGAAATGTCGTCCTCAGCCAGATGAATAAGGCCGGGTACCTGAATAAAGATTCTCTGGCCCTGTGCAGTGCTATGCCGCTGGGTCTCAGTCTCGGCAAGGTAGAAACAACGGGTAGCGGCGGTTCCTATATACGTACCGCCGTAGAAAAACACCTGGAAAAATGGTGTGAAGAGCGGGGATACAACTTGTACGAAGATGGACTGAAAATTTACACCACGATTGATTCCAGGCTTCAGCGTTATGCCGAGGAATCCGCTTACGAACAGATGGATGTGCTTCAACGCAGGCTGCAGCAGTCCTGGGGCGATGAACTGCCCTGGCGGAATGCGGCTGGTGACGTCATTCCGGACTTCCTGGAAAACCTGGCTAAGAAACTCCCCTACTACAGTTTTCTATCAGAAAAATACAGTGGACAGCCCGATTCTATTCGGGAGCGGCTGAGCGAGAAAAAGACGATGAGTGTCTTTACGTGGGATGGCATGGAAGAAGTCCGGTATTCTACCATGGATTCGCTGGAACATTATGCCCGCCTGCTCAATACCGGCCTGATGTCTATGGATCCTTACAGCGGAAAAATCCGTGCATGGGTTGGCGGAATTGACCATCGCTTTTTCAAATACGATCACGTCAATCAGGCCAGGCGTCAGGCGGGTTCAACCTTCAAGCCATTTGCCTATCTGACCGCTCTTCAACAAGGCATGAGCCCCTGTGATAAGTTTGTGGATCGCGCCGTACGAATTGATTATACAGAAAATGGAGAGGAAAAGTCCTGGGAGCCTAAGAATGCCGACTGGAATTTTTCCGGTATGGATATGTCTCTCCGATGGGCTATGGGCCGAAGCATAAACTCTGTCACCGCGCAGGTCACCGAACGCGTTGGCTGGGATAATGTAGTTAAGTCCGCTCATGAATGCGGCATTACCAGTCCGCTGGCTTCCGTACCTTCCGTAGCATTGGGCTCTAACGACGTAACAGTTTTTGAAATGGTCAATGCTTATGCTACTTTTTTAAACCGCGGAAAAAAACTGGACCCCATTCTGGTGGATCACGTTACCGATTTCAACGGCAAGACTCTGGAACGCTTTAAAGCGAAAGAAGAACAGGTACTCGATCCGGAAGTTGCCTGGCTGATGACTTATATGCTGCGAGGCACGATGGAGGAACCCGGCGGGACGTCGCAGGCGCTGTGGGAATGGGATCTTTGGCGGAATGGCAATCAGATCGGAGGTAAAACGGGTACATCGTCGGATTATGTGGACGGCTGGTATATCGGCATTTCTAAAGATCTGGTGACGGGTGTCTGGGTAGGAAACGACGAGCGTACCATCCATTTCAGAAGTTCGGCGACCGGTGAAGGATCCCGCACGGCACTTCCGATTTTTGGGAAGTATATGGAGAGGCTTTATCAGGATCCCGCTTCCGGATATACGTACGGTCCGCTGCCGGAAAGCACGGTTGCGATAACCCGGAAATACAATTGCCCCAGTCCACGAATACCGCTCCCGGATACATTAAGTGCTCCGGCACCGCAGCTGGCTCCTCCTCAACACCTGCCAATTGGAGATGATGATGAAATAGAACGGCTAAACCTTGAACTGAGGCAACTTTCCAGGCCTGATAGTCTGCAGTAATAGTGGAGCAGAAATTATAATAATAAGGGTACTAAACCATGACGCGCCGAATTTTATTTGTTCTTTCCCTGTCCTTTTTTACCATGAATACTTATGCCCAGTATTTCGGGCAGAATAAAATGCGATACCGAGCGCTGGACTTCAAGGTTAAGGAATCTCCTCACTTCGATGTTTACACTTACCTGAAGAACGACAGTCTGATTAAACACTTCATTAAAGAAAGCGAACTTTGGTATGAGCTGCATCAACAGGTTTTTCAGGATACATTTCTAAAAAAGAATCCGCTGATCCTGTACAACAATCACCCGGACTTTCAGCAGACAACAGCGATCGGAGGACAGATCAGTGTGGGGACGGGTGGGGTAACCGAGGGGCTCAAAAACCGGGTGGTGATGCCGTTTATGCAGATCAATAACCAGACCAGGCACGTCCTTGGCCATGAGCTGGTACACGCTTTTCAATACCACAGCCTGATAGAAGGCGACTCTACCCGGCTTGAAAACATCGGCAACTTACCGCTGTGGATGGTTGAGGGGATGGCCGAATACCTTTCCATCGGAAAGAAGGATGCGTTTACAGCCATGTGGATGAGGGATGCCTACCTAAATAAGGACATCCAAACCCTTAAGGACCTTACCTAAAGCGGCCGTTATTTTCCCTATCGATATGGTCAGGCTTTCTGGGCCTATGTGGGCGCCACGTATGGAGATACGGTAATTGTGCCGCTCTTTAAAAATACGGCGAAATATGGTTATCAGCAAGCCATCAAGGAGACCTTTGGC
>JBMDWN010000214.1:0-4973 GCA_048595275.1 Olivibacter sp.
TATGGATGGGCACGAAGGAGGGCTTGAATAGATTTGATGGGGTGACGTTCAAGGATTTTGATATGACCTTTGCGAAGGAGTTCGACAACAAAGAGTTCGTATACAGTATCCAGGAAGGTTTTCGACAGACGTTATGGTTAGGCACCCGAAAAGGATTATGTGAGTTTGACCCGCGTTCAGAACGTTTTGTGCTACTTACCGGTACAGCCAATAGTGAAGTGCTCACCATCGTCTCAGACCGCAAGGGTAAAATATGGTACATTGCCGATTCAAGGCTCTATTGTTATGATGAACGGACCTTTGAAAATCATTCCTACGAGGTGTCCGGCGAACCAATCGCGACCGTTACCATTGATCCTCACGGCGTTGTCTGGGCTGCTTCGGTTGATGGTGAACTTTTTCAGTATCGCGCACAGCAAGACACCTGGGAGCCTGTACCAGGCGTAAGCGGCGTCAGACCGGAACGGGTAAGCAGCCTTTTGGTGAGATCCGATGGCGAGGTGTTGATGGGCACTACAGGTGGTCTGATCCTTCACAAACCGCAAACCGGCCGCCGAATCCCGATCTTCGGCACGGAGAAGGATGGAGCGTCTGTTTACGTGCGGGATATACTAGAGGTCTCAGCCGATACCTACTGGGTTGCGTCGGAATCTGGAATTTACAGCGTCAATTTATCTACCGGACATCACCTCATCCTACGGCAAAAAGATTCGGATCCCTATTCCCTATCAGACAATGCCTTATATGCCTTGTATAAGGACCGTGAAGGAGGCATATGGTGCGGGTCTTATTTTGGCGGCGTGAATTATTATAACCAACAACATACTTACTTCAATAAGTACTTCCGCCGGCATGACACCCGAAGCCTGAGTGGTCAGGCTGTTCGTGAACTTTGTCCGGATGATCTTGGCTACCTATGGATTGGAACGGAAGATGCTGGTTTGAACCGGATGGATCTAACGACTGGCGAGATTGTCCCTACACCCTCTTCTCCCGGGGGCGGAAGTTCCACAAACGTACATGCCTTACTGGTGGATGGGACCGATTTGTGGGTGGGGACATTTCAACATGGGCTTGATGTGCTCCAGGTCAAAACCGGACGACCCAAAAAGCACTTCAGCGCTGATCCGGAAGTGAATGGCTTGCGATCGAACTTTATACTGTCTTCTCTGCGGACGTGTACCGGAACTTTATTGTTTGGTACCAGCCAGGGTGTCCATGTCTATCGCAGAGATCAGGGACGTTTTGACCTGTTCGAAGGATTTCCTGCCGGTATTTATGTGTTTTGCCTTTATGAGGATGCAATGGGTGTGCTTTGGGCAGGTACCATTGGCCATGGCTTGTATTATTACGACCCCCTCACCGGAGCCAGGGGGAATTTCAACGCTTACACAGACCGGGGGGAGGGCTTGAGCAGTAACAGTGTATGCGGGCTCTTTGAAGATAGCCGAAGTCGTCTTTGGATATCTACAGAAGGTGGTGGCTTGTGTCGGCTGGATAACGAAAGAAAGATTTTTACCCGCTTCAATACGACGAATGGGCTGCCCAGTAACATGGTTTACAGCGTGCTCGAGGATGATACACGGGCTCTTTGGGTAAGTACATCACGAGGTCTGGCCCGATTGGACAGTGAAAGTCTGCAATGGGAAACTTATACGAAAGCCCATGGCCTGCTAACCGACCAGTTTAGTTACAGCTCTTCCTACAAAGCCCCTGACGGCACCTTGTATTTTGGCAGTGTCAAGGGCTTGATCAGCTTCAACCCCAGTCAGCTGGCAGGCCAGAAAGTTGCACCCCCCGTACACATAACCGGCTTCCAGGTTCACAACCAAGACTTACCCATCGGTAGTGCAGCAATGCCTACATCTGTATCGTTCGCCGATACCATTCATCTTCGGTACGATCAGTCTACTTTCTCTATTTCTTTCGCTGCCCTCAGTTTTACTAGTGCGGCTATGACGTCCTATCTGTATCAGATGGAGGGCGTGGACAAGGATTGGAACTATCTCCCCAGCAATCGTATGATCTACTTTACGGGACTTACGCCCGGAGACTACCGCTTTCGCGTGCGAACCGTTCTTGGAGGTGCCGATTCCGAGCGTACCTTAGCTGTTTTTATAGCCCCACCTTGGTGGCTGACAACATCAGCTTATTTTCTGTATTTTCTTTTGATCACATCAGGGATTTTTATCCTGACCGTCAGCTATCATGAAAGGCAAAAAAACCGGCACAAAAGAAAACTTACGTTGTTTGAGCAAGCGAAGGAAAGAGAGCTCTATAAAGCCAAAATCGAATTCTTTACGCAGGTAGCCCATGAAATCAGAACGCCCCTGACGCTTATAAAAGGTCCATTGGAGATCGTTATCGACGAGGCGGAAGACCAGCGACCACTGCTTAAAAATCTTAAAAGTATTGAACGCAATACGGAACGCCTGGTACACCTTACCAATCAGCTGCTCGATTTCCGACGGATGGAAAGGGAAGCAATAACGCTGTCTTTTGTGAAGACAAACGTCTCCCTTCTGCTAAAGGAGATCTGCCGTCCTTTCCGGGAACTTGCGGAAACCGGAAACGTGAACATGACAATACATCTACCGACCCCTGATGTTGTCGCTTTTGTAGATCGGGAGGCGCTTCATAAAATCCTGGACAACTTAATTGGGAATGCCTTTAAGTACGCGAAGTCTGTTCTTACTGTGCACATTTGGAGCACAAAAGATAAGGGACAGGATTTATTCTGTATAGAAATCAGTAACGATGGTCCCATAATTCCTAAAGGTATGCGTCGCAAGATTTTTGAACCCTTCTTCCGGCTGGAACCTTCGGAAATGTCTGGCTCAGGTATCGGACTTCCCTTAGCGCTTTCGCTGACGGAACTCCACCATGGTACGCTGGTGCTGGCAGACGGAGAACAGGAC
Source organism: Olivibacter sp. (assembly GCA_048595275.1). GTDB lineage: Bacteria > Bacteroidota > Bacteroidia > Sphingobacteriales > Sphingobacteriaceae > Olivibacter. The sequence continues at coordinate 2,919 of JBMDWN010000214.1, forward strand.
CGCAATACCTTCCGCTTGACTTTACCATTGATACAATCCGTCGCATTTAACTTTGAGAGCTTATCACAGAAAAATGGATGATAGAAAAAGCATATTGATTGTAGATGACAATGCGGAGATATTGGAATTTGTCGGAGATGTGCTTGGCCAGGAATATCATGTAATTCCCGTGTCAAGTGCAGTGAACGCTTTAGAACTTCTCCAACGCATGATGGTTCACCTGGTGATCAGTGACGTGATGATGCCGGAAATGAGCGGCTTTGCCTTTTGCGAACGCATCAAGGCTGATCATAGCAGTTGTCACATCCCGGTAATACTCCTTACTGCCAAAAAAACACTGAATGCTCGTGTCGAAGGGTTGGAACTTGGCGCGGACGCCTATATTGACAAGCCTTTCTCGCCGAAACATCTTAAAGCGCAGGTCCGTAGCCTGATCAACAACCGTAACATGATCAGACAGTATTTCTCCAGTTCGCCCTTGGCCAATATCAGACCTGCGGCAACCGACAAGTCGAATGAACAGTTTATGCTTGCATTGGATGCCTGTATTAGGGATCATTTGGACGATCCCCGTTTGGACGGAGACTTTCTTGCCGACGAAATGTGTCTTAGCCGTACGAGCCTATATCGAAAAGTCAAGGCAATTTCTGAACAAACGGTCCATGAGATGATCAACCTGGCCCGGTTAAAAAGAGCCGCAGAGCTCCTGGCAGTTGGATCGTATCGCGTATTCGAAGTGTCCAACAGCACAGGTTTTAGCTCTCCGAACCATTTTATCCGTGTGTTTTCACGACATTTCGGTATATCTCCAGCCGCCTATATAAAGCAATGCAAAGAATCAAGAGCTTGAATTAGCGCATCTGCTTCATATTTTTAAATTCCTTAATTACGGTAAAATCTTTGCTAATGGTAACACGCTTGCTCACATTTTTCCGTTTAATACCAGGAACCGGCAAAAATTTTGGATATGACCATGACAATTTCTCAGAGAAAACAAATCTTTAAAGCATTAGTGCAAGCCCAGGATGAGGCGAACGACTATGAATACAAAGAGCAAATTGAATTAATCGGTGAACATGGAGAAGAAGACGATTCAAATCGCCCCAGGTTGCGAGCCGGCTATATCAAGATTTCAGATGAGGCAAAAAATATTATGAAGGCCTATGAAGTGATCATATCAAAGCAATATCGCATTAGCGCCAATCAATTAGCAAAAATCAGTCTCGAAGGCCTCGAGAAAAACTGGCCATTAGATTAAGCGCTAGAAGGTATTCCCATCCTGGTCTTCAGCCCATTCATTCCAGGCGTTGATGGTAATTTCTGCAGGTAGCGATTGAAATCCGCAGGGTTTACTTGGCTATACCAGAAGATGAATGTACAATCTGAAGGAATAAGCACAAATGGACTACCGTCAACACCTACAATCCGTCCTGCCAGCCCGGATTTTGAGTGATGTTCGGGTTGAGTTGCCGCTCCTGTATCGGAATGGGTTCAAGGTAATCTTTTTGCTCATCGAAGGTCTTGTTGATCTGAGGATTGACCACCACCAGACCGCCGGCTCCGTCGTTTTCCAGGGAAATATCACCTCCCAGGCGCAACACTTGTACATTCCCGCTGTTACCCGGACGGTCGCCTGAATAGATCTGCACATCGACAGCACCATCGCCATCCAGGTCAAAACGCCCGGTTCCCGGGAAATACATTCCTTTAAATTGGCGGGTTAGCAGATGTCCTTCTTTCCAGCGCATAAGGTCGTTCCACCGGAAAGATTCCATGACCAATTCAATGCGACGTTCCCGGCGCAATTCAAGAATAACACCGGTGTTGGCGCCTCCAACTTGCAGATACTGATTTTGCAGATAGGAATCCGGATTGGCATTACTGCTGATCAATTCCATTGCCGGCATGCCCACGCGGGAGCGCAACCGGTTGACCGATTGATCCAGATCCGCCTGCGTCAGGGTGTTGAGCTCTGCCTTCGCTTCAGCAAAATTCAGCAATACCTCCGCAAAGCGGAAAACGGGCATGTCATTTTCAGAGCGATTATAGGAGTCG
>JBMDWN010000215.1:0-18993 GCA_048595275.1 Olivibacter sp.
CGACCACCGGATCCGAACGATCAATATGAAAAACGACCCTGAGACCGTTGTCCAATTCAAATTCTTCGAAATCGATTTTCAAGGGTTTATCCTGAGCGTTCGTAAATAACGGGAGTAAGACTGAAAAGATAAATAGTATTCGTTTATTCATCGACGGTTGATTTGTTCAGTTGTATTAAACTTAAGGAGCAAAATACAAAATTGCTAAACTTTTCCCAAGTAGCTGCTTAAACTCTCTTCTCCAATAACGTCAAGTTTCTTCCGCAGGCGATAGCGATGGACCTCTACTCCACGGACGGAAATGCCCTGCAACTGGGCAATTTGCTTGGTCGAATAGTTGAGTCGCAAGTAGGCACAAACTTTCAGGTCATTCCGGGAAAGAGCAGGGTGTAATTGTTTGAGCCGTAAAATAAATCCGTCGTTCAACTCATCGAAATGAGAAGCGAACTGATCCCAGTGAGTAGTATTGCTTTCAACATCTTTCAAAAGACCCGTTACTTTCTTTAAATCACTGCCTTCTTCGACAGGAAGATTTAATTTGGTCAGCTCCATCCGAAGTTTAGAGAGTGCTCCTGAATTTTCCATCAGATGCATACTGGTTTTCGCAAGCTCCCTGGTTTTAGAGATTACTTCAGACTCCAGTTTTTCATTCTGAAGCTTGACAATCTCTTTCTCATTCTTTTCGATTTCCAACTGATGAATGTAACGCACACGCGCCATTTCCTGTTCAAATTCGATCTGCCTTCGCTGCCAGATGATTTGCTGCCATCGATAGAGCCGATAAATCGTGATGCAAAGCAAAGAGACATATCCGATTATGGCCCAAACACTTTTGTACCAAGGCGGACGAATAGCAAAAATATACTCAGTAACGGTTGATTCCTGATTCAAATTGTCTTTAGCTTTGACCTGAAATACATACTTACCAGGAGGAAGATTGGTATAGTTTTTTTCTGTAGCCACTGTCCAGGATGACCAGTTCGAATCGTATCCTTCCAGTCTACAAGCGTAAGTCAGATACTTTCCGGCTCCGAAAGCTGTTGCTGCATATTTTATACTAAAAGAATTAAAACTTCCATCCAAAACCGCTTGTTCTCCTTGAGGATCACCGGAGAAAAGCACACTATCTTGCCTTCCCATTGCCATTACCGAAGAAATCAATACCGCTGGCTTTGACTTAAGCAAGTATTGACTTAAGTTTATGTGAATAAGCCCCTTCTCAAATCCAACATAAACATTATGTGAATCAAACGGATATATACTTTCAAAGCCTGAAGTTGACAATCCTTCCAGTTCAGGAAAGTAAAAATATCCCCTTCCATTTTTATGTGACGAAGACGGTAGAACGCCCAGTTTTTTGTCACTGAAAAACCACAAATTTCCGGATGGATCTTCTTTCAGGTAATGCATGGGCAGCTCTTTCAGTTGAGGGACTAAATTTGAAGCGTAAAAGCGCGTCTTTTTCGCATCGAATTCATAAATACCGGAAGGGGTTGTAAAGACAACTTTGCCTCCCACCTTTGCCACATAATTCTGATAAGCGGAGGGCAAACCCTGTTCACTACCGAACAGTTCTGCGGTGTAGGAAAGTGTAGATGGGGAGATATGAATTCTGTAAATACCCCTATAGGGATGTGACGCCCAGATTGTTCCATCTTTATCTGCTTCAAGAAAACGATACGAATCTGATGGTCCGGACAAACGTTCCACTTTCGGCACTCCGTCATCACCATAGCTTAGTAACTGCAGACCCCGATAGGTGCCAATTACTGTATATTTATCTTGGTTTACGCCTGATATTGGCAGAAACAACCAAGAACCTAATCCCGAGCTTAATGGCTTAATATGATGATCATCAACGGTGTAGACTCCACGATTGTGCGACAAAAATAAGGTGCCGTCAATATCATCAAGACGCCAGGCTTCACCCCGATCACTACCAGGCAGTAACGAGAAGGAGCCTTTCGAGAGACTTTGATCTTTAAGTGCTGTCTGTATTGGAGCTGTATACACGCCATTGGAACTGGATAGGAAAATCTTGCTTTTGTAAATACGGGCTGAATAGCCGGCAACATCATTCACCGGATTAGGTCTGAAGTAGCGAATGGAGCTCCCGTAACTGATCAGGGCTATTCCATTGTCGACACTGGCCCAGATATTACGGTCACGGTCCACAAAGACCGCCGTGACATTGTTATTTTGCAAACCTTCCGTTTTTCCGATGCGTTGGACTTCGGTGCCATCGAGCGTACGGATAATACAACCTTCCGTAGCCGTCGCAACAACATACGCCTCTTTGCTCACGCTCGCAAACGAAGGCGTATACAATTCTCTACGGCCTGCCTTCTGCAACAGTTCCAGTTCCTTCCCCTTTAAAAGATATACTTTATTCGCCAGTGTAGATACGATAAGCTTATTTGCATCCAGCTGAAAAAAGGCAGAAACCACCTCACCAGCCAAAAGTTCTGATGCTTCAATCGGGTTCCATTTTTCATGGCGAAATTCAAGCAGCCCTTTTTTTTCATCCTGAGCAAGGAGTCTACCACCGGCGACACCAAGAAATTGCCATCCGGTTGAGGCTTCATGTACGGTAAGCTTTTCATTTCTCAGTTGAAAAATGGCATTTATGCCTCGGAAAAACAGGGCCCCTTCATAAGATACAACATTCCAGATATCTGCAAAGCGCTGGTATCGTGCCGGTACCTGTTTGGTGAATGAAGTATAGACCATATCCTCACCGGTATGATACTCAAAATAGCCAAATTCACCCTGCCCACCCACATAAATCCGATCGTTCTGATCAATGTACAGTGATCGGATGACGGTATGGTTGGGAAGAATGTATTTCCGCCATCTCACCCCATCGAAGGTGAGCAACCCGTCGCTGTTAGCGAAATACATGATTCCCTTGCTATCCTGTTTGATGGCCCAGGTGCGATTGCCGCCAAGGGTTTGGCTATTCGAATAGTTTTCGACCGGCGGATAACCAAGAATATGTTGAGCATGAGACAGGTGTAAGTACGGATTCAGGAGCAGAATGGCAATCAGGGTAATTAGCTTCATCACAATAGATCGGTCAAGGTCTGTTAACACACAAATATAGTTTTTTTGTCCGTTAACGTCGATTGACGTATAAATGACGTAGTCATTTTTTTCATTGATAAGGCTGCGGAACTCTACTTTTGGCGGACGTTATAAACTATTTTCCATAATTAAACTGACTATGCATGAAAAAGAACGTACTAGTATTTGCCTTTGCGGCAATCTTATTCTGTATGTCCGGAATCGTCCGGGCACAGAATCGAGCAATCGGTGGTAAAATAACCGACGAGCAGGACAGTCCCCTTACCGCATCCGTAACGGTCAAAGGAATTTCCGGTTTGGGAACCAGCAGCAACGAAAATGGAGATTTCTCCCTCTCTGTGCCGGACATTGCCGATTCTCTCATCATTTCTTCTGTAGGTTATGTGCAACAAACAGTGGCTATTACCGGTACAGTAATCAATGTCCAACTCCGACCCGACAACGAATTCAACCTGGATGAGGTCGTAATCGTGGGCTACGGAACCCAACGTAAAGGAGACCTGACGGCGCCAGTCGTTACTGTAAACATGGAGGAGGCCGTGAAGCGAACGGTTGCTACGCCGATGGATGCCCTTCAGGGTAAGGTCCCCGGGGTACAAGTTGTTAGCTCAGGAGCCCCAGGCTCCACTCCCACTGTAAGAATTCGGGGAGTCGGATCATTCAATAATGAGAGCCCTCTGTATGTCGTTGACGGTATGTTCATGGATAACATTAACTTCCTCAATCCAAACGACATTGAAGACATGTCTGTGCTTAAGGATGCCTCCGGAGCAGCTATTTATGGTGTGAGGGCGGCAAATGGCGTAGTCATCGTAACCACTAAAAGAGGCAAGCTGAATATGAAGGCCCGGGTCACCTACAATGGTTACGCAGGTTTTCAGACACCGACCAATGTATTGAAGATGGCAGACGGTCCGCAATTTGCAGCCTACGCGCTTGCGAAAGGGAATGATTTTATTGTAGAGAATTCCGTTGAACGTTTTGGCGGACAAGGAAACAGTCCCGCTACCAATACCGACTGGTACGATGAGCTGTTGCGTCCGCGTGCTTTCATGACGAACCATAACCTGGATGTGCAAGGCGGCAGCGACAAGATTACCTATACCTTCGGATTAAATTACTTTGATCAGGATGGCATCATGGACGCTGAAAATTACCATCGGAAATACAATATCCGGATGCAAACGGAGGCGCGTGTCGCTCCCTGGCTGAAGGTTGGATTTACCGCACACCTAAACAACTTTAATGATTTCCACCCGAATAGCACAGCTTTCCGCCAGGCCTACTTTGCATCGCCTTTGTACCCCGTATATGATCCTTCTAATGAGCTCGCAGATCCGGTTAAATTCGGCACCAGTGCGTCGCTAGGGATTCCAACTGGATTTTGGTTCAACAATCCAATTGCCACGGCTTATTATAATCATAGCGAAACGGAGGGATTTCAGCTGTTACCCAGCACCTACCTGGAAGCTCAATTCTGGAACAATAAGATCACTTTTCGTACACAGCTCAGCCAACGCTTTCAGTCCAGCCATGGTCAGAGTTATTCGCCAATATTCTACATCGATAATGACCAGCGCAATGTTCGCTCTTACCTCCGTTCTGCTCAAATGCGGAACCGGGATTACATACTCGATAATCTCCTGACTTACCGGGATGAGATTGGAAAACACCATTGGTCGGTCTTACTCGGACATTCTGCCCGTGAGGAACGCTGGCGTGAAACCTGGGTATCTGCAAACGATGTTCCAGCATCCGAAGAATTCTGGTATGCCGGACAAGGCGCCCAGGGTCTGGGATCAGCAACAGGTTATGGAGAAAATGGCACCAGGAACGCTGGTTTGTCTTTTTTTACCCGCGGTACTTACGATTACGATAATAAATATTTGCTGACGGCTACTTTTCGTGCTGATGGAAGTTCGAAATACCAGACCAAATGGGGCTACTTCCCATCAGTTGGTTTGGGATGGGTGTTAAGTCGGGAGAAATTTATGGAAGATCAGTCCATCTTTGACTTTCTGAAAATACGCGGAAGCTGGGGCTTGCTGGGCAATGACGGCATTCAACCCAACGCAGGTTATGCTATTATCAACTCGGGAAATAATAACTCAGCAATTTTCGGAAGTATCGGATCAACCTATGGCGCACGGGTACCGGGCTACCGGGTGGGCCGCTTCTTTACTCAGGTCGGTTGGGAAGTGGTGGAAGAGTGGGACGGCGGTATCGACTTTGCGCTATTCAACAGTCGTTTGAATGGTACAGTAGATTACTACCACAGGGAGACCCACGATCTTGCCTTCAGTCGCCCGATTCCATTTATGTGGGATAGAGTATACGGGAACTGGGGTAGCGTGGCGAACAGCGGATGGGAATTTGCTCTTGAATGGAAAGATAAGGCGGGCGACTTCGGATACAACATCGGCGTTAATGCCACAACGCTTAGAAACCGGGTAACGGATCTGGGTGGTCTCGCAAACATTATGAATGGCTTTCCGGAATGGGCTGCTGAATTTCCTGCACGCATAGAAGAAGGCCAGCCGATCAACTTCTACTATGGGTATGAAGTGTCGGGCGTCTATCAGAATCAGGCAGAAATTGAAGCCGATCCTATTGCACGTCAATACAATGAGTTAAATCCAGGTTCGCCCATCCAGCCAGGTTACCTGAGATACCGTGATCAGAATGGTAATGGTGAACTTGACGAGGAAGACCGGGTTAATCTGGGCAACTACTTGCCGACTTTCAGCTATGGATTTAATCTGGGACTCGCCTATAAGCGATTTGACTTCAGCATTTTATTTCAGGGCGTTGCGGGGAATAAAATCCATAACTTAAATCGTGCTATGCGCCGCAAGTATCCGCAAATGAACGCCGACGCCGCATTCATCAACGGATTGTGGACGGGTGAAGGGACTTCTAACAGTTATCCTTCGGCAGAAGGAAGTGTCGCGGCCTGGAACCTCCAAGCAAGCTCCTTTTTCGTAGAGAGCGGTGCTTACCTGCGCATTCAGAACGTCCAGCTCGGGTATAATTTCAACCTCCTTGAAAATGTTCCGGTACGGATATTTGCGACGGCAGATCGTCCGTTCATATTTACCCGCTACAATGGTTTTACACCTGAAGTAAGTGGTATGGGCTACGACGCAAATGTGTATCCTATTGCTGCTACCTATAACCTGGGTTTACGCGTAACTTTTTAACCTTATAATCGACTATTATGTACAACAATAAAAATATTCGCCGCATTGCTTTTTCAGGCCTCCTGGCACTAGCAAGCGGATGCCAGAAGTTCCTCGACCAGCCTTTACAAAATCAGCAGCGTTCGGAGGAAATCAATTATAGTGATCTCTCACTAATGTACGCCCCCGTATCGGGTGTTTACCGTTCAGCTTCCGATGACAATTTGGTACACTGGATTGATCTATCGATACGCTGTATCCGGGAAGACGACTATCAACAAGCCGCACCCAATCCAAACGACAATCCGGAATTAATGGCTATGAAAAATTTCCAGAACGATGTGACCATTCAGTCGTACTGGGGGCTAAACCAGTCCTGGATAAGTTATTACAGTTTGGCCATCTCCGCTAACAATGCCCTGATGGAACTTGATCTGTTTGAGGAACAAATTCCGCAAGGCAATAGTGCGGATCTCGCCCTGAACCGCCAGTACAAAGCAGAGGTACGTTTTCTTCGTGCTTATGCGCACCTCATGGCTTCCAGGCTTTTCGGCGATGTACCGATTCTAAACGACAGCGGCGATATTGCCCGGCTGACGACGATAGGAAAAAGTACCGTGGCAGAAGTTCGCGAATTTATTATAGCTGAAATGGATGCCTGCGCAGCGGATCTTGAGGATGTTCGCCCTAATCAGTCAAGCCATATCGGCGCCGTAACCAGGTATTCAGCTTTGCTGCTGAAGGCTAAAGCAGCAGCAGATCTGGCCGGAAATGACAATGGAAGCCCTTATTGGGACGTTGTTCTGGAAGCCACCAATCAGATTATTTCCAGCAATCGTTTTTCGCTCTACCCGGATTTCTACCAACTTTTCAAATTGCCTGGAAAATTGTCCAACGAATCTCTTTTCGAATTGCAGTATTCCGATTTTGGATTGCCGGCAGGAGATATTGTACGCCCGGGCGTTGACTGGGGAACCTTCTTTAGGTGGCAAGGTCCCTCCGGCGATCAGCGTGGAAGTGCTATTTCCGGCGCAGGATGGGTTCCCCCGTCTCAGGACATTGTTGATTTTTTGACTGCCAGAGAAGATCAAACCCGTTTGCAAACAACCATCTTATATTGCGGTGTTGACGGAAATCCAGCCACATCTGTCGCAACACCGAGCGGTGATCAGGTATATGGAAATCCGTTTGGAATCAACTATTTTAATGGCAAGACCTATCTCCCCGTTTCTCAGATGACTGAAGGACGGATTGAATATGGAGCCAATAACAATGTGCGCATTTTCCGTTATGCAGATGTTCTTTTAATTAATGCGGAAGCCAAGGTCAGGAAAGGGCAGAATGGCGATGAGCCCTTCAATTTAGTACGTGAACGGGTAAATATGCCAGTCATTAGCGGCGTTAGTCTCGATCAGATTCTGGACGAGCGCAGAGCGGAGTTTGCCTGTGAATGGTGGGGCGAACGTTTCAATGACCTCGTGCGGACCGGTCGGGCACAGCAGGTTTTCGGCTCCCGCTTTATAAGCGGACAGAGTGAATATGTTCCGATACCCCAGACACAGATTGATGCAAACACAAATTTCAGATAACCTCGGTTTTATTAGTAAACGATATGACAAAAATCATTCAATGGCTTACAATTACAGCCAGCCTGATTTTCTCCCTAAATCTTGAAGCAAAACCTCAGGGAGCCGCTGCCACGAAATACGAACTGGTGAAACAGAACGGTGGCTTTCAACTATTGCGAAATGGTCAACCCTATTTCATAAAAGGCGCGGGCGGGACGAATTACCTTGACCGGCTAAAAGCCTATGGTGGAAATTCAATCCGGACCTGGAATACCAGGTCCGGAGAAAAAGTGTTGGATGAGGCACAACGCCTGGAGCTTACCGTAACAATGGGACTAAATGTCGGTGTTGAGCGTCACGGATTTGATTACAACGATTCTAAAGCGGTTGCGGAACAACTGCAGCGACTTCGGAAGGAAGTTCTTAAATACAAAGATCATCCGGCTTTGATGGCCTGGGGAATCGGGAATGAGCTGAACTTGAATTACAAAAACCCAAAAGTATGGGATGCCGTAAATGAAATAGCGGAAATGATTCATGAGATCGACCCGAATCATCTCGTCACAACAATGCTTGCCGGCATCAATCAGTCGGAAGTTGACTATATAAAAGCCCGATGCCCATCCTTAGATTTGATCTCTGTACAAGTTTACGGGGATTTAGCGTCTGTGCCGGAAAAGATTCGACAGGTCGGATGGAATAAGGCTTACATGGTAACGGAATGGGGACCTACGGGGCACTGGGAAGGACCTCAAACGCCCTGGAAAGCATCTGTCGAGGAAACCAGTAGTCAAAAAGCCGCGGTATATAAAAGTCGCTACGAGGCGTCGATTGCGTCAGACAAGCACTGTATAGGTTCTTATGTTTTCCTGTGGGGACAAAAGCAGGAACGTACGCCTACATGGTATGGCTTATTTACAGAAGCCGGAGAGGAAAATGAGGTCGTCGATGTGATGAATTATCTCTGGACAGGCGCCTGGCCTGAAAACCGGGCACCGCATCTCGATTCCATTCTACTTGACGGTAAGAAGATAATTGATTTTATCTATCTCAAGCCTGGACAGACCTATCCGGTGCAGGCATTCGTGGTCGATATCAATGGTGACAGCCTGACAAGCCGGTGGGAACTCCTTCCTGAAAGCACCGATTTAAAAGAGGGCGGGGATCGGGAGAGCCGTCCGTCGCCTATGAACGGCCATATAAAAGGAGAAAAATTCGACAGCGCCGTTTTGAAAGCGCCTGCTCACGAAGGGGCTTACCGGCTTTTTCTTTACACATCTGACGGGAAAAACAAAGTGGCAACGGCGAACATTCCTTTTTTCGTTAAGAAATAACGATTGTATAACTTGATATTCCGTAGCTGTTCAAAAAAGAAACAGCTATGGAATATTAAATAGAGATTATTATAATAAATAAATTACGCTTTATAAATTTTTAAAAAGAAAATTAGTAATCAATTAAGATCACCAAATGTATTCATATATTCTCTCAAAAGATCCATAAGCACTTCCCTTTCAGCCGTTACGTCTATAAGCAAATCCATTTTCTGTAGCTTTTCTTCTGTCTTTATATCTTTAAAAGTGCTTAATTCGAGGAAAGCATTTAGCATGACTGTCTTTTGCTTCGGTGGTTCCAATGTCTTTTCTTCATTCATCTGCTCTAAAGTATTATGTTTAAATTCAATTGCAGACCGGATTTTATCAATTGCTGATAACAGTGAGTAGCGGTGATCATCAAGATTCGGGCTATCGTTTAAATCAAATTCGCTCCTATATAAGGATAGGATGTCATTTTTCTTTAATGCTGCTTTGGTAAAAACAAGGTCAATAATCATATACACATAATTTAATTAAAAAAATCACATAACTTAAAAATAAAACAAATAAAAAATATAAACAAGAATAAACACAACTAATATTCTATCGTAAAGAAAAAGATCAAAAATAAAGTGTTTTGACATATAGATTATTAAAAATACAAGACACTTGAAGTTTAAGCTGTGTAAGGTGATTTAGGTATAATAGCTTTCTTTTGACGGCTACACGACGTGAGGCGATTAACTATTTCTCTGAAAGTTCAAGGATTCGATCGAAAGCCTCTTTCGGAAGCGGCATAACGGATAAGCGGCCCTGTTTTACTAAGGCAATCTCCGCTAAAATTGGGTCAGCCTTTATAGCTGCCAGCGTTACCGGTTTTTTTAACGTTTCAACAGGAGCCAGATCGACAACGACCCAACGCTCATCTTTCGTCGTCGGATCCTGGTAAGCTTCCCGGGTTACTTTAGCCAGTCCCACCACTTCTTTTCCTTCGTTGCTGTGATAGAATAGCACAAGGTCACCTTTTTTCATAGACTGAAGGTTATTTCGGGCCTGGTAATTCCGTACGCCGTCCCAAAAAGTACTTTTATCTTTGATCAATTGTTGCCAACTGTATTTGAAAGGTTCAGATTTTACTAAAAAATGGTTCATGGTTTCATAATAAGCCCGTAGTGATTAACTACGGGCGATAAAAGCATTATTGAATTTACTTCAAATTAAACATTTTAATGTCCGGAATGACCATCCGCGCCATGCGCATGTCCGTGTTCCAGCTCTTCTTGTGTTGCCTCCCTAACTTCCAGAATTTCAATGTCGAAATGTAAAGTCTGACCGGCCATAGGGTGATTCAAGTCAACAACAACGGCCTCAGGGCTTATTTCAACAACTCTGGCTCTAAATTGATTGCCTTGGTTATCCTGTAAGGGCAAAATGGATCCAGCTTCAGGAAGACCGGATTCTTTAAACATATCTGCTGGTAGCTGGGCCACCGCCTGCTCGTCTTTCTCTCCATACGCATCAGCCGCAGGAAGCTCAAAATCAATCCGATCGCCCTTTCCCAGGCCTTGAATGTTTTCTTCGAATTTTGGTAACATCATTCCCGCGCCATACAGAAACACTAAAGGATTAGCCTGATCGGCTTCTTCAACGAATTCACGATTGTCATTATCTACGGTGTGTAATTTGTAAGTAAGTGCTACCACACTGTTTGGAGCAATTGTCATTGATTTGATTTTATGGATTCCCATTCTGGGAATTCCGGTTAAAAATTAATTGTATCGCCTCTTCTACGGAAGCAACTGGTAAACTACAGGTATTGTTTTTGCAGATGTAAATTCGGCTATCCTGACCGCATCTGTTTTCCAGGATCGGAATCTCTTCCCGATTGCCTGCTACTAAGACCGTGTTCGGGACATATGTCTCAAAAAGTTTATTTTTATGTTCCCTGAATACGGGTCCTGTAATGGCAACTTCAATAAGTCCGTAAACCTTTTCCAACAGTAATATCCCCCAATTGGAATAAGCACTGCCGTAAAGCAGCATAGATTCACGAACATTATTCAGAAGCTGATCAGCCCTATTCAGGTAGTCAGTCAGTCCAAGTAACGTACCCAACCTATGCAGAACACGGGCCATCATGCTGTTTGAGGATGGAATAACGTTATCCAGGATCTCATACTTTCTGGCGATCAGTTCTTCGCCAATTTTACTCGTGTAAAAAAATGCGGCATTTCCGTCTTCATAAAATAACTCGATGGCCTGATCGCACCTTTTGCGGGCTTTGTCCAGCCACATACGATCGGAATCCAAGTCATAAAGGCTGATATAAGCTTCGATCAGGAAGACATAATCGTCTAAAAATGCAGGTATTTGACGATTAACATCGGGCTTTTGATGAAGCAGACGATCATCATTGTCTACCATAGTTTTTTCAATGGCCCGCATAGCTGAAAAAGCCCTATCTCGATATGCTTCGTTTTTTAACACCTGGGAGGCGTCCGCAAATGCTTTAATAGCCATGGCGTTCCAGGCAGTTAGAACTTTGGTATCCAGTGCCGGAACTTCCTTCGATTGACGAATTTTCAGCAATCTCTCTTTTACAGTATTAATTCCTTCATCAAGCGCCTTCCTTCCCTTTACCGCTTCCAGGCGATGTGCTTCCGGCTCGTCCACCATCAATATATTGGCCTGCATTTCCTCCCAGTTCCCTGGTTCACTTATCGAATAGTAAGCCAGAACCCAGTCAAAATCATCTGCCAAAGCTTTCTTCAACTCTGGATAGGTAAATGTGTAGTATTTTCCTTCTTCTCCCCCACTATCGGCATCCAGTGCACTGAAGAAAAGATTATCTTCGGTAAGCATAACTTTTTCGAACCAGCCGAGCGTCTCACGAATTACCCGATGGTATATTGCTTCGGGACGATGGCGATAAGCTTCGCAATATAAACTGACTAACTGCGCGTTATCATAAAGCATTTTCTCGAAATGAGGAACATGCCAGTGATCGTCTACCGAGTAGCGGGAAAAAGCGCCCTCTGCCTGATCGTAAATTCCACCGCTTGCCATCCGGTTCAAGGTAAGATGAACCTGATCAAGGACCGATTCCCGGGTTGCCAGTACTCCGTACCGCAGCAGGAAAAGCCAATTGTTTGGCAAGGGGAATTTCGGACTTCCTTTGTAAGATCCGAACGTTTTATCAAAACGCTTCACCATGGAATTTGCGAAACGATCAAGCTCATCCTGGCTAAAGGATTGTGACTGCTCCACGTTAACCAATTGTTCGCTTTGACGTATGCCTTCTGTTAACCGCTCCGCATAGTCATGCGCAACCGATGGTTGTTGGGTCCAGAGTTTATGGACTTCCCGCAACGCTTCCATCCAATTATCTCTGGAAAAGTAAGTACCTCCATATATAGGACGACCATCCGGAAGGCATAAGCAATTCAAGGGCCACCCACCGCGCTCAGTCATCAATTGAACTGCCGTCATATAGACCTGATCAATATCCGGCCGCTCTTCCCGGTCTACCTTGACAGAAATCAAATGTTGGTTCATCCAGGCAGCCACAGACTCATCTTCGAAACTTTCTCTCTCCATCACATGGCACCAATGGCAGGCGGAGTAGCCAATGCTAACCAAAAGCAGTTTGTTCTCTTGCTTTGCTTTTTGAAGCGCTTCAGTCCCCCAGGGTAGCCAATGTACCGGGTTATGCGCATGCTGAAGGAGGTATGGAGATTTTTCTGTAGAGAGTTTATTCGCCATGAAGGAAATAAAGGTAGCATTTTTTAACTATGTTTGAGCATGAAAATTGCCCGGATCCATATTTACCGTTTCAGCATCAGGATGGAGCCTTTTGCGATTGCGACCGGTGTTATGCGCTATGCGCAGAATACACTTATTTCAGTCGAAACGGATGAAGGATTATCCGGAAGTGGAGAGTGTTCGGCATTCCCAATGATCGTTGGTGAAACACAGGAAACTTGTATCGCTTTGGCGAAGGATTTCGCCAGGATTTGGAAAGGCAAAGACCCTTTGGCGTTGGAAGATCGCTTGACTGAACTGGATAATTATGTCGCTGGTAATACGACGATCAAGAGTGCCTTCGACATGGCATTGTATGATCTTGCTGCCAAAGCGGCTAACCTTCCGCTGTATAAATTTCTTGGCGGAGAACGAAAGAGCCTTGAGACGGATATTACTGTCGGATTGGGGGACGCGAGGGAAATGGCTGAAAAAGCTCGCCGTTTTAGCGAACAAGGCGCTAAAACCTTGAAAGTGAAGCTGGGTAGTACGCCCGGTGACGACATTGAACGGATTCGTCAAATACGATTGGCAGTAGGTGATCAGCTAATTATACGGATCGATGCCAATCAGGGCTGGACATTTGATGAGGCCAAAATAGCCTTAAAAGAATTGTCTGCTTTTAACATCCAGTTTTGCGAACAGCCTATGCGCCGATTTAACGATTATCGATTGAATGAACTAAGAAAGTTGACTACTGTTCCGATTATGGCCGACGAGAGTTGTTATGATCACCACGATGCTTCCCGCCTCATCCGCGATCGAAGCTGTGATTCCATTAATATAAAATTATCAAAATCCGGGGGTATTCGTGAAGCAATACGAATTCACGATGTCGCGAGTGCGGCAGGCATTCCCTGTATGATCGGAGGTATGCTGGAAAGCCGCCTGGCCCTTACAGCGAAAGCTCATTTTGCTTCAGCATTTCCAAATATCGTATATCACGATCTGGACACCTGCATGCTCGGGCACCTGGAAGACCCGGTTGATGACGGAGTTGAATTCAAGGGCTTTACGTTGAATTTGCCTAATGCTCCGGGAATTGGAGCAAAGGCAAATCCGACCTTTCTTAAAAAATGTGAACGGTGGAGTGTTTAATCATTCCGCATTAAAGACTAACACCTCATCCCCGGCGATTTTGCTGACGTGACATTCGCAACGCCCACCAGCGACGATCATTTCGAAAGACTGAGTTTTATCGCTTTTTGGATGTTGAGCAGAAATCAGAAGAGTATCTCCCTCTACCGTCAAATCAGCTTTATCTCCATCATTAGCTACCAGATACCATGGTGCTCCAGCACCATCTCCTGCATCATTGGCGCCGCTGGGGAGTTTCTCCCCATCTCGTTTCTTTCTGACTTCGTAATCATTTACGGTCAGCGTATCTCCGCTGGCATCTTTAAATAAAACCCCCACGGAGCGGAATTCCATCGTACAGGCTTTGGGCGGACAATCCGCCTCCTCTAAATTTCCGTTTTTACTGGCACAGCCCGTAACGACAAAAAGACTTGCGATAAAGCCACAAGAGATTAACTGACAAATGTTTTTCATAGTTTGACTAAACGCATAAACCTTGCCAGATGCTACAAGAGACTTCCATAAGTCGTCCGCTTTCCCTAACTTGCAGATTTGAGCATAAGCAATAAAACATGACACATCAAGAGAAGTTAGCTTCGATTCGGGTTTTGATGGAAGAACATACGTTAGATGCATATATTGTTCCATCTTCCGATCCGCATATCAATGAATACCTGCCGGACCGATTCAAATGCCTTGAATATTTGTCTGGGTTTACCGGATCTGCCGGCACCTTAGTAATTACCAGGGACTTTGCGGGCTTGTGGACTGACAGTCGATACTTTGTACAAGCGAAGGAACAGTTAAATGGAACGGGTTTTGAATTAGTGAAACTCCAGACGCAGGGCAGCCCGGAATACATGGACTGGCTGGACGAAAGGCTGGATGCCGGAAGTACCATAGCCTTCGACGGAAAATTAATGTCCGTCGCATTAGCCAAAGAACTTGTAAATCGTTTTCAGTCTAAAAGAATCTTAATTAACGGCAGCGTTGATCTTCCTGAAGAAATTTGGGAGAATCGCCCGCTTCTGCCTCAGTCGCCCGCCTATCTCCTGAACGAGAAGACCGTTGGAGAGTCGACCGAAAAGAAAATAAAAAGGATCCGGTATGTTTTTGGAAAGAAAGGCGCTACCCATCACCTCGTTTCTTCGCTGGACGATATCGCATGGATTTTCAACATTCGGGGTAGCGACATCAAATGTAACCCTCTCGTCTTATCTTACGCTTTCTTTACTCCTGAAGAGACACTTCTCTTTCTCGACTTATCAAAGATAGAGGAGGCTTCTATAAAGACTCTACGCAAGCAAGGCGTTACATTAAAAGGCTACAACGAGCTCTATGATGTCCTGGACACCCTTCCATCCGGAGCCTGTGTATTGATTGATCCGAAAAAAACGTGCTACTCCACTTATCTGCACATCCCTCAATATGAACGTTTGCTTGAGCTCAGTAACCCAAGCACGTTGATGAAAGCCATAAAAAATAAGGCAGAAGTGAAGAATATGCGGGAAACAATGATCAAGGACGGGCTAGCCATGACCCGGTTTTTCCGCTGGCTGGAAATGAACAAGAATAAGGAGCTTATCACGGAACTTAGCTTGACCCAGCGTCTCCTCGAGTTCAGAAAAGAGCAACCCGGTTTTGTTAACGAAAGTTTCGATACGATTGCCGGTTATCGCAGTCATGGTGCCCTTCCGCATTATAAAGCTACCGAGGAAAGTAATTCAGTGGTAAAACCTACCGGATTACTCCTGGTGGACTCTGGCGGACAGTATCTTAGTGGGACTACTGATATTACGCGTGTTGTTTCCTTAGGAGACATAAAAGATGAGGAACAAATCGATTACACGCTTGTCCTGACGGGAATGATCGAAGGCAGCACGGCCCGGTATCCTAAAGGAACGCGGGGTTATCAGATTGATGCTATTACCCGCCGGCCTTTGTGGAATCAAAGTCGGAACTACGGTCATGGAACCGGGCACGGTATCGGTTTCTTCCTAAACGTACACGAAGGACCGCAGGTGCTAAACTCAGCAAATGTAGATGTAGCCCTGGAAGAAGGGATGATTTCCTCCATTGAACCCGGACTGTATCGTGAAGGGCAATATGGTATACGCATTGAGAATCTGGTTTTGTCAACGGCGGCTGATACCACAGATTTTGGAGAATTCCTAAAATTCGAAACGCTGACACTTTGTTATATCGACACGTCGCTTATCAAGAAAGAACTGTTAGAATTAAAGCATATCGATTGGCTTAATCGTTATCATCAGCAAGTCTATGAACAACTTTCTCCTTATCTGAATGAAGAAGAGAGCATTTGGCTGGCCGGTAAAACCCAAAAAATATAATCTTGTATTAGAAAAATTATGGCTCACCATGCACCAGCTCCCGGCAAATACGCCGAAGATGCCTTCCGACGTCTGCTGACCGTCTTGAACACGTTAAGAACGGAATGTCCCTGGGACCGTAAGCAGACGATGCAAAGCCTTAGGTTGTTGACAATTGAGGAAATGTATGAATTGGCGGACGCGATTCTGGAAAACGATCTCCCTGAAGTGAAAAAAGAATTAGGTGATTTGCTGATGCACATCGTTTTTTACGCAAAGATTGCCGAGGAGCAAGACATTTTCAGTATTGTCGATGTGTTAAATAGCGTATGCGATAAACTGATCCATCGTCACCCACACATATATGGCGACGTTTCTGCAAAGAATGAAGAAGAGGTTAAGAAAAACTGGGAAAAGATCAAGTTAAACGAGGGCTCCCGTTCTGTTCTTGCCGGGGTCCCAAAGTCGCTTCCTGCTGTAGTTAAAGCCTATCGAATTCAGGATAAGGCGCGCGGAGTGGGTTTTGACTGGTCGAATCGAGATCAGGTTTGGGCAAAGGTTGAAGAAGAAATGGAAGAATTTAAGGCCACCTGGCCCGACAACGATACGAAGAAGTCTGAAGAAATGGAGTCTGAATTCGGCGACCTGCTTTTCTCACTTATTAACTATGCCCGTTTCGTTGGTATAGATCCTGAAACAGCGCTGGAAAAAACGAATCGTAAATTCATTCGCCGATTTAGTTTTATAGAATCTTCTGCTTCCGAAAGCGGAAGAAGCATACATGAGCTCAACCTGGAAGAAATGGATCGGCTCTGGAACCAGGCAAAAGTTAAGGAATAAAAAAAGAGGTTGATCATCTCATCAATGATCAGCCTCTTTTTTTATTCCTTAACTTTTAAAATCCAAAAAAGAAGGATAATTTATAAAAGTCGTTTCCGCCATCATCCTTTCTTTCCTGTACCAGATTTGCTCCGGCTGAAAAACGCATGCCTGCCCGACCCTTAGAAAACTGAGCGTAAGGACCTAGCCACTGATACGTATCCGCCGCTTCAGCATTTGAACCTCCGTCAAAGTAAAGCTGTTCGAAATGCGCGCCCAATGAGAACCAGGATGTTGCCTTTACACCTGCATTTGCCCAGTAATGGATATAATTGGAAGTAGACTGCATTGGTTCGGCATCTGCGACAGTCGTGTTTCGCAGCGCACCGTAATAGCCTGCATATATTTGTCCCTCAAAACGTTCTGAGCCATAATTTATAGTAAGGTTTGGAACAATACCATCGCCGACTACTCCCCTATTCACTGCACTACTGGACAACAGATTCCCCATTGTAAAACCAAGTTGAGGGTTGATATCAAAATCACCTGCTGTAAAATTGGCTCCTAAACCAAATTCAGTCCAGTTACCCCAAGCTGAAGCGGTACCTGCTCCCCACTGAATTCCATAAAAAGTTAAAGCAACTTTTTCGTTAAATGAATAAGCCCCGCTTAACATGGGGTTGAAACCGAAAAAAGCATCATGATTCAACGATAAATTGAAAGTTAGCGGATCTTCGACCTGAGCTTTAGATTTGTTCCCCAAAAGCAGTAAAGCTAATGCTAAAAAGAGAGATAAAGGATAGTTTTTGTTCATATTATTTTGTTTAGTTAAAAATATATACACTACAAATCAAAAAAACTGATCAATTTTATCAGGTTTTGTTCCGCAAGATATAAATTGATCAATTTAAAGCAAAATAATTTAAACAAATTTCATTATTTAGGTACGAAAAGTGCAAGTGAAGAAATATTAGGAGTAAATATCTTACAAATCATCTACTATCCAATAAAAAAAGGGCTTTGAAATCAAAGCCCTTTTTTTATTGGATTACCTTCTCCGTATTCAGATGTTTTATTAGTTGATCGGCGAGTTCCACACCTATACGTTCCTGAGCTTCGTTTGTAGCCGCACCGATATGAGGACTTAACGTTATACGGGGATGATTCAGCAGACCTTTTCTAGGATTTGGTTCATCCTCGAATACATCCAGTCCGGCGAAAGACAACCGGCCGCTGTCTAGTGCCTGAATAAGTGCCTCCTCATCAACAACTCCTCCCCTGGAAGCATTCACGAGACCGGCGCCGGGTTTCATCAAATCAAATTCCTCTTCTCCGATCACTGGGCTATCCGTAAAAGGCACATGCAAACTAATGAAGTCTGCTTTAGCGAGAAGTTCATTCAAAGGGACCTGCCTGACAGGCAAATCAACACGAACGCTACCAGAGAACTCTACGCCTAAAGTTTCTGGTATAGGCGTAGTATCTACAGCTAAAACATTCATCCCTACTCCCAAAGCAAACCTGGCCGTCTCCTGACCAATTCTTCCAAACCCGATTACCCCCATTGTTTTGCCTCTTAATTCAACGCCTTTCGAGTATGCCTTTTTTAAGCTGGAAAAGGCCCCCTCTTCCATGTTGTGCATTTTTCTATTACTATCGTAAAGGAAGCGCGCTCCGGACAATAAATGCGCAAATACGAGCTCCGCTACAGATAGTGATGAAGATGCGGGCGTATTCACTACTTTGATCCCTTTGGAGCGGGCATAATCTACGTCAATATTGTCCATCCCGACGCCCCCTCGTCCGATAAGCTGCAAGC
>JBMDWN010000216.1:0-4387 GCA_048595275.1 Olivibacter sp.
CCCAGGCGCTCTACCTCCAGGTAGTAAGCCGGGGCATTTGTGCGATCAAAGCCGGCATTCCACATGTTCATATGCATCATCAAGGCAAGAGCTGCCCCACGCCCCGCCCGCGCACCCCGCATAGCCGGGTCTGGATAAGTCCAGGGTAAGGCTTCATATTTTGAGGCCATGTCGGCAATACTGCTGTTCAGAACCTCTACCATGGGTGTTCTGGGAAGCGGTTCTGCCTGATAGGGGTTTGTGTAATAAACCACATCGCCATATAGCCGTACCATCCAGAAATAGGTAAAACAGCGCAGAAAAGTAGCTTCCGCTATATATCGGTTCTTATCCTGATCGCTGAGACCGGGCACACCCTCCTCCAGCTTATCAATCAAAATGTTGGTCCCATGTATAACCTGATAGTAGCCGGTCCAGTTGGAAATGCGTCCCAGATTGTACCATTCCCAAGGCGCTGAGCCATCCATCGCAAAGAGCAGGTCGTTTCTGCCCAGAACCTCAACAACCTGCCGCGCGTTCTGATTATTCGCTCCCGGAGAAGCCATAACCTCGCCGCTTCGGTATTCGCCTATAGCACCAATAACATGAGATTCGTTTATTTTTTGAAAAAACCCATCATAAAGGCTGGAAATGTTGGCTTCCACATCGCTCTGGGATTTAAAGAAATTATTACCCGTCAGGCGATCCATCGGAACGACATTCAGGTAGTCCTTACAAGAAACGATCAGCAGACTTGTGATGAAGATGAAAAGCCTGATTATAGATTTGAAGTTATTCATAATCAATCCGTTAAAATTCGATATTCAAACCAATGTTATACGTTCTGGGAACCGGGTAACCTTCAGATGCATCCCGTCCCATGTTGGTCACGTTCTCCGGATTAGGCCCGCCATAACGGGAAAAGGTATTTAAGTTTTCTCCTGACAGATAAACCCGAAGGTTGTTCAGTCCGATACTCCGGACAAATCGCTTGGTGAACATGTAAGAGAGGATAATGCTGTTGATTTTCAAGTAAGACCCATCCTCTTCCCATAAGGTCTGATCTGGCCGGTAGGGTTCTACGGCACTATAGCGGCTGTAGTTGTACGCATATGGATATTTTGCTACATCGCCAGGCTGCTGCCACATATCAAGATGATTTAGGGATACTACAGCCCGGTCACCAAAAGGGTCTCTCATTAAACCCATACGATCCGCCAAAGCGTTATTTAGGATGGTTCGGTTGGCCGTGAAGGAAGTGAAAATACTCAATCCGAATTGACCGTAGGACAGGTTGGTAAAAAAGCCCCCGGTAATGAGCGGTTGCGAGTTCCCGGAAATCCGGTAATCGTTATTATCCAGAATATAGTCCCCATTTAAATCAGCAATAATCGGATCTCCCGCCAAAAAGTGTTGCCCATTCGTTCGGTAACGCAAACCCGTAACAGGATCAACCGGTACGTCGCTGTCATTTGAGTAAACACCCTGATTCACTTGCAGATAATTGGAAAGCGTATTTGCTCCAACGCGATACAAGACATGTTGCCGGTAACGTTCGCCATCCCACTTTATGAATTGTCCATTGTATTCTGGTGGTAATTGGGTAAGGACGTCCCGATTAATCGCACCGTTAACCGTAAAGGAAGCATTGAATTTGCTATCCCCGAATCTCGGACGAACCGTTAACGACAATTCATGACCATAATTGACGATGCTGGCATCATTGCTCTGAAGAATATCAAAACCAATAGTATTAGAGAGATTCCGATCGAATATCAGGTTTTTGACGTTCTTGTAATAGGTATCATATATAATTTCGATAGTGTTATTGAACAGAGAAAAATCCAAGCCTAAGTTATATTGTTCGGTAGTGGTCGGCTTTAACATTGGGTTCGGAATCAGTCGAAAGTCAATCCCTATTCCTGGAATATTATTATAATTACCCCGGATGTTGTATTGGCCGTATATGCTATTCAAACTGGCCGTTGGCACGATATTCATTCCCCAACTTAATCGAACAGCTCCCAGGTTCAGCCAATCCAGATTTTCGAGAAAGCTTTCACGCTGAAAGTTCCATCGGAATCCAACGGCAGGGTTTTTTGAATAAGGGTCGTCGATACCGCTACCGGAAGAGCCATCCAGCCGATAAGTAAGATCGACCACATACTTACGATCAAAGTCGTATGATAAACCCGCGGCGTAGGACGCCAAACGCGAATCGCGGAAGTCGGTTAAAATCCCTCCACCACGGGAAGCAAATCCATCAAAACCCCAGGGACCCTGAAATTGGTCATTTGGGGATCGCTCTTGCCGGGTAATCGCATTCTGGCGACCAATTTTGTAATACTCGTTAAACACATTCATAAAAATGGTGTGTTTCTCATTTATAACTTTCGTATAAGTTATCCCATTCCGATTGTACAGCTGATAATCTCTGCCATTAAAAGCATAAACTCTGGCAAATTGGTTATTCGCTGCCGCCGGAGTAAAAGTATCCTCCAAGTTAGAAGCAAAATCGTAGCTGAAGTTAGTACTGAGATTTAATCCTTCGATAATCTCATAACGCGCGTCTATGTTGGCCCTTAGGTTCCGGGTACTGTTGTCGTTTACAGTGCGTAAGGCCGAAGCTACCCCCCCTGATGATTGAAAAAAAGATGGGCCAGGAAGCAAAGTTGACGCCTGTCCGTTGTTAGCCACGCCACTTTGTAAAAGGCCGACTCCATCTCCTTTATTCTGCTTCCCGATTTGCCCGAAGATGGCGCCGTAGAAGCGGAACTTCCGACTGGGCTCGAATACCATATTAGTATTAATATTATATCGGGTAAAGCCAGTATTCCGGATGATTCCGTTTTCTCCGAAATAACCGATATTAGTTTTATAGTTGAAGCGCTGGTCTCCCCCATCGATGGAAACATTATGGGATTGATTATAGGTGGTCCTGTAAAAAATACCCTGCCAGTTGGTGGAGTTGTTATAAAACGAATTCAAACTATCGGAAAGAAAAGGCGTTTCTGAGATGCGGAGGATGTCGGCGTAAGTTAGCGCATTTGAGTAAATCTGGTTCAACTTAAACATCCGCTCCATATTCCCGCCCCAGGTTTCCCGTAGTTGCGGAGGAGTCTTCAAAAAAGCATTTCCAGTGTAACGAACTCTGGGAATCGGAGAATTCCCCCGCTTGGTGGTGATGATGATGACCCCATAGGCTGCCCTGGATCCATAAAGTGATGTCGCCTGGGCGTCTTTCAGGATTTCGATGCTTTCAATATCCTCCTGTGGTATGAGCGATAAAGGACTCATACCTGGTCCTTGCTGTTGAAAACCAAACTCAGATGCTTTATCGGCGTCCAGGGGTACACCATCAATCACATATAAAGGTGAAGTTGGCTGAAGAAAGGATTCGCTTCCTGATCCAGATACACTTAAAGAGGATAATCCTCGTACCTGGGTGGAGCCCCTGAAACCCGGAGCGCCTGTATTGACCTGAATGTTCAGTCCGGGAACTCTGCCTTGCAAGAGCTGTTCTACATTCGCCACAGGTACATCCTGAATTTCCTTTCCACTTATGGTGAAAGAAGATCCTGTACTGAGTTCTTTAGAACGCTGAACATAACCTCTTACCACAACTTCGGCAGCTTGTAGCTCCCCTATGTCGGCTTTCATTTTAATATCAATCACCCGTTCTCTGGGCTTATGCGTTACCTTTTGTTCCGTGTACCCCAGGTACCGAAAAACAAGCTCTGCACCTTCCTCAATGTTTACACTGTAATTCCCTTTTATACTGGTTGATCCAACCGCCTTCAACGGTCTTCCGCTAAGAATAGTTACGCTGGGAAGGCTTACATTGTCCTCGTCGGTCACAGTCCCCGTAACCGTTACGCGGGTTTGTGAAAAGGATGCGGTAAATGGTGCCATAGCACCGATAAAAAATAAAGCAAGTATCAGCTTTCTTATCATAATTCTAAGCTTTTGAACCTTATTCATCCTCAAACTTCGGGTTATCCGTCATGAACTTAATCACCACTTCCCAGTCTCCTTTTCTGAAAATCCTGAAGTCCAGACCAAATTCAGATCTCGACACAATCCCTCCAAAGCCTCTTCTGAAATACCTCAGGTTGAAGCGTGCATTGCCATTGGTGGTGTAATTGGTTTGCACGTCAACTAACGGAACCGGATAAGCAACGTCCCACTCGACATATTCATCCGTCTCTCTCCGGTTGAAGCCATGCACCTGTCGCTCCCAATCGGTCTCATTGAAGAGGGAGGGTGGAATAGGTTCATCATTCGTGTCCAGCACCTTGACTCTTAAGGTATGTCCGTTACCCCCTTCGAAAGGACGTATAAAAGCTACCACATCCTTAATTTCGTCATTGCTGACCAAGGCCCTTTCGGTTCGCTCGCCTATGACGTT
>JBMDWN010000217.1:0-2189 GCA_048595275.1 Olivibacter sp.
GTCCGTAATCCGGAAAATGCCGTTAACCAATTATCTCGTGTCGTCGAAAACGTCATGAAGCAATATCCTGCAGGATCCCGGAACTAATTCCGGAATCACCGAGCTCATTGGCCGGTTTTTCTGAGCTTAATCTTAGAAAAACCGGCGTTTAAAGAAGGTTCCGATAAGTAGAATAAAGAAAACGACCGAACCACCCAGTCCAGCATAGGCGATGTAATCTCCGGGAGTGCTGTAGAACGTGAGCTCGTCGTTTAAATTTATGTCAGCTTTAAGTGCATCCTTTGTCCACCATTTTGTTTTAGAAACTACATCTCCTTTCTGATTGATAAAAGCTGAGATCCCCGTATTGGCGGAGCGCGCTACCCATCGGCGACTTTCAATTGCCCTCAGTTTAGCGTATTCCAGGTGTTGCGACTTACCGGAGGTATTACCCCACCACCCGTCGTTGGTTACAATAGTGATGAATTGAGCACCTTCCCGCACGTATTCGCTGACATAATTTCCCCAGATCGATTCGTAACAAATGACCGGCGCAACGCCGATACCGCTTTGTGCATAAAATACCGTGGGTTCTTCCTGCTTACCATAAGATCCGGTACTCCCCCCAAAGGCAGCAAAGAGCGGTTTCAAAAAACTAAGCCCCGCGAAGGGCATCTGTTCTACCCCCGCTACCAGCTTCGACTTATGGTAGAACTGCACCTTGGACGACTGATCAATCAAAATAGCGGCGTTGAAAACGTCAAAATACTGATTGGATCCGTCGATTGGCCTCGCGCTGGATGTTATCTGTTCATCGTAAAGCTGGTAACTTTCAATGCCTGAAAGCACATTTCCATTTTTGTAATTGTTTAGAAATGACTGGATGTTCAGGTAACTGTCCGTCGTTCGGACGGTTTCTTCGTTCACCCCGGGCGGTCGCTCCGGGATAGCTGACTCGGGCCAGATAAAGAACTCTGTATTCGGCTGCCCGACCGAATCAGAAAGCCGGATCAACTGATCAAGCTGACTTTGCACGGAAAGGTTGCCAAACTTTTCATAAGGATCGACATTCGGTTGTACGACGACAACATTGGAAGGGTTTTCATGCTCTTCGTACGTAAAATAAGTTGCCAAAGATAGTGCAATCGGAAGGACTACCGCTGCGGTAAAACCCGCGGAGAGCCACTTTGCGGACAAACCGGAAGATACGGCGGAAGTTTTTCTTCTGTCCAGCAGTTTAAAAAGCAACAGGTTGCAAATCCAGATCCACAAGGTCCCCCCGTAAACGCCAGTATATTCATACCATTGAACCAGTTGATGCGTACCAGCGAAACCGTTGCCTAGTGTCATCCAGGGAAAGGCCAGGTCCCAGCTCTGATGCAGGTATTCGTACGCAATCCAGAAACAGGTCAAACCAAACAGTGCTCCATTTCGGGCATAGGATCGTCTCAGTTGCGCGTAAAATAGAAAAGCAAGGCTGATCAATAAAGGGCCAAGCGTATAAGGGATCAGTGAAATGAGTATAGCTACGTAAGACGGCATTACCGCACTGATGGCATTAAATACCCAAAAAATGCAGGCGGTGTTCCAAATAAACATGGATCCCAGTACCATCAGGAAAATCCTTCTACGGGCATATGGGCGCCCGTCTTTAAGAATCTGTTCAACGGCCAATAGCAGCGGTACCAGTGCTATCAGGAGTAAGGGGCCGGTGTACGGCATAGGAGGCCAGCTGAGCCATAACAATATGGAGCTTAGCAAGGCTAACAGGTAAGGATTCTTCACGTATGTTAGAGTTGGGATAAAAGTTCGTTCTTTTTGCTTTCGTATTCTGCCTGGCTGATCAGTTGCCGATCGAAAAGCGTTTTCAGCCGGGTTAGCTTTGCGGTAAGTTCGTCTTCCGGAGTCTCCTTTTTAAGCACTGGCTCTTCTTCCGGAAGGAGTACGCGTTCCTGTTCTTCACGCGGCTTCTGAGCTCGCTCCTCCTCCAGTTTTTGTTTATTCTCCAGCTGCTCCATCGCTTCCACAGAAAGTTGATACAGCTTTCTGGCCTGGACGCGTGGTATATATTCCACGGTCAGATTTTCTCCCATTCTAGGAATCACAGTAAACTTGGCGCCAAAAAACTCCTCTTTAAAGGTGACGCTTTTGATTTCCTTCCAGGAAAAAATCTCAAAATTGGTAGTAAGCCCGAGTTTTGTGGCTTCGCA
>JBMDWN010000218.1:0-2795 GCA_048595275.1 Olivibacter sp.
GGCCACAAGGGGCAGTTCCATTTTTTCCAACATAGGCGCCATGACATCGAAGCCTCAAAGATAACCAGATTATATATTTTTAAGCATTTTAGCTAATTTTGTATCCTTAAAGAAAGGCGCTTTCCAGCACATGAAATTTACGTTAGAGGTCACTGACCCCTTATCAAGAGCACGGGCCGGTCAGATTGAAACGGCTCACGGCAACATCCAAACCCCTATTTTTATGCCGGTCGGTACGGCCGGAACCGTCAAAGGCGTCCATCAGCATGAGCTGATCAACGATATCGGTGCACAGATCATCCTGGGCAATACCTATCATTTGTACCTCCGTCCGGGATTGGATGTGCTTCAAAAGGCCGGGGGGCTGCACGGATTTAATGGCTGGAGTCGGCCTATACTGACAGACAGTGGAGGCTATCAGGTATATTCCCTGACCGATGTGCGAAAGATCAAAGAAGAAGGGGTAACCTTTCGCTCGCACATTGACGGATCGAAACACCTTTTTACGCCGGAAAACGTGATGGACACGCAACGCATCATCGGAGCGGACATCATCATGGCCTTTGATGAATGTACGCCTTATCCATGCGATTACCACTACGCACGGAGATCACTCGATATGACCCATCGGTGGCTGAAGCGCTGCTGTGAACATTTTGATCAAAGCGATCCGCTATATGGCTACGAACAAAGCCTGTTCCCGATCGTCCAGGGCTCTGTCTACAAAGACCTGAGAATTAAATCCGCAGAAACCATAGCAAGCTTTGGCCGGGAAGGGAATGCCATAGGCGGTCTTTCCGTCGGAGAGCCGGCAGAAGAGATGTATGCGATGACCGAAGTGGTCACAAACATACTACCGGAAGACAAGCCTCGTTATCTTATGGGTGTCGGAACGCCCGTCAACATCCTGGAGAACATTGCTCTTGGCATTGACATGTTCGACTGCGTCATGCCGACGAGAAATGCCCGGAATGGTATGCTTTTTACACGGGAGGGCATCATAAACATCAAGAATAAAAAATGGGCGGAAGACTTCTCTCCTATTGAGGCGGAAAGCGATCTGAATACGGATCGCTTTTACAGCAAGGCTTACCTCCGGCACCTTATTCATTCCAAAGAACTGTTGGGTGCTCAGATCGCCACTTTGCACAACCTCCATTTTTACCTCTGGCTGGTTGGGCAGGCTCGCAAGAACATCCTGGAAGGAACCTTCGATGCCTGGAAAAGAATGATGATCCAGAAGCTCGGGCAACGCCTTTAACGAAAAAATGAAATGCTGAAAGGCCTGAAGAAACGAATGGAGTTAACGATAATTGACCGGTACATCATCAGGAAGTACCTGGGCACCTTCGTTTTTACCATGGCGATCTTTACCGTGGTAGCCGTCATTTTCGATATATCCGAGCGCCTGGACGATTTCATGAAGCGGAATGCCCCTCTGGAGAAGATTGTATTCGAGTATTACGCGGGGTTTATTCCATTCTATCTCAACTTTCTCAGTCCGCTGATCAATTTCATCGCCGTTATCTTTTTCACGGCGAAAATGGCCGACCAGACGGAGATTGTGCCGATCCTAAACGGCGGGATGAGTTTCCGGCGTTTCCTGCGTCCTTATTTCATTTCCGCCACCATCATCTGCGTGGTCACCTTTGCTTTTAATATCTACATCATCCCGAGGACCAATAAATTGAAAATTGGCTTCGAGAACATCTACGTAAAGCCGCTGGATAACAACAGCAAAAGTTCGACCCACATGCAACTGGACCGGAACAGCTTTGTCTATGTGGACAATTTCGACAATGACCGTAAAATCGGGTATAATTTCATTCTGGAGAACTTTGAAGGGCAAGAGCTAAGGGAAAAGCTGGTGGCCGACCGCATCACGTGGGATAGCATTCAGCGTCAGTGGCGCATCGACAACTACACCATCCGGGTAGTGGATGGGTTAAAAGAAAAGATGATCAAGGGCACATCGAAAGATACCGTGCTGGATATGAGCCCGCAGGATTTTGAGATCCGCGATAATATCTTTGAGGCGATGACCACTTCAGAGTTGAATGAGCGGATACATAAAGAAGAGATCCGGGGTACCGGGCTGATGGTTAACCTCAAACTCGAGAAGTACAAGCGTTTTATCTACCCGTTTTCCGCCTACATCCTCACCCTGATGGGCGTATCGCTGTCATCCAAGAAAGTACGCGGGGGCATTGGGCTGAGCCTTGGAGTAGGCATCGCACTGAGCTTCACCTACATCCTTTTCATCCAGTTCGCTACCATGTTCTCATTAAAGGGCGGCCTCCCTCCCTTTATTGCCGTGCTCATTCCCAGTTGTATTTTCCTTGTCGTTGGCTTATTTTTGCTGTATAAAGCTCCGAAATAGAAAGAGCTTTTCGATCTCATGAAACTTATTTCTTCCAGCCGCAGTTTGCTTATTCTGCACCTGACCGTGATTGTATGGGGATTTACGGGCATTCTGGGTTCACTCATCAGCATCAACGCTGTAGAACTTGTCTGGTACCGGGTACTCATTGCTTTCATTTCTTTACTTATTTACCTGCTCTTTCGCCGGGTTCCCTTGCGCGTATCCTGGATCTCTGCTGGCCAGCTGATCTTTACCGGTGGTCTGGTCGGACTGCACTGGATTCTTTTTTTCCAGAGCATAAAGTATTCTAATGTATCTGTAACGCTGGTATGCCTGTCCTCTCTCACGCTCTTCACAGCAGTCCTGGAACCCCTCGTTTCCCGGCAAAGGATCCAGGCGCTTGAATTACTCACCGGCCTGCTGATCATCTCCG
>JBMDWN010000219.1:0-8305 GCA_048595275.1 Olivibacter sp.
CTGGTTCCAACGTTCTGATACATGATGATTTGCTGGCTACCGGAGGAACCATCCTGGCGGCGAGTGAACTGATCAAAAGTCTTGGTGGAGAAATTGCGGCCTATAGTTTTGTAATTAGTTTAGAATTTCTTAAAGCTCGCAAAAAGATCGAGCCTTTCGGAGTTCCTATCCATACTTTACTGCGATACAATAGTGAATCCGACTAAAATAATAAAATGTCCGGATCGGATAATTGGTTTGGGGACTTTGTGTGAGGAATGCAATATTAACGAACAAATTACTTGTTTTCAGAAAGGATTGTTTAATATGATGTTATTTTTGCAATCTCAAACAGGATAATGGTGAAATCTAATAATAAATCGGTACAGGAAAAAGATATTGTTCTGATCGGGGCTGGTATCATGAGCGCTACACTCGGTATGATGCTAAGGCAGCTTATGCCCAATGCAAGTATTGAATTATTTGAGCGTTTAGACGAGGTTGCCGCAGAAAGCTCTGATGCCTGGAATAACGCAGGAACAGGTCATTCAGCCTTATGCGAGCTGAATTACACGCCCCAATTGCCAGACGGTTCCGTTAGTATAAAAAAGGCCATCAATATTGCTGAGCAATTTGAATTTTCGAAAGCCTATTGGGCCCATTTGGTTGAGCAGAAAGTCCTTGGAGACCCAAGCAGCTTCATAACCAGTGTGCCTCACATGAGTTTCGTTTGGGGAAATGCCAATGTGGACTATCTGAAGACTCGTTATGAGACTATGCGTTCACATCACTTCTTCAAGGAGATGCAATATTCTGAAGACTTTAAGGTATTACGGGAATGGATGCCTTTGGTTATGGAAGGTCGGACAGCTGATTCAAAGGTTGCCGCCACAAAAATGGATATTGGTACGGACGTGAACTTCGGTGCCCTAACCCGAAAATTGTTATCCAGTCTTATCGATCAAAAGAATTTTAAGTTGCGTTTGGCTCATGAGGTCAGAAATCTGGAGCGTCTTGCCGATGGAAGGTGGAAGGTCGAGGTCAGGAACAGCACAACGAAAAAGAAACGTTTCATATTGACCAAATTCATATTCATCGGAGCAGGTGGGGGAGCTTTACACCTTTTAGAAAAGTCGGGCATTCCGGAAGCCAAAGGTTTTGGCGGATTTCCGGTTAGTGGTCAATGGCTGCGGTGTACCAACCCCGAAATAGTTGCCAAGCATGAAGCCAAGGTGTATGGGAAAGCTTCCGTGGGATCCCCTCCGATGTCCGTTCCGCACTTGGATACACGTGTAATAGACGGCCGTAAAGCATTGCTTTTTGGCCCTTATGCAGGTTTCTCAACTAAGTTTCTCAAAAACGGTTCGTGGCTTGATTTGCCTTCCTCTATCAAGGTTAGTAATATACGTCCGATGCTGGCCGCAGGGATGGATAATCTGAAGCTGACGAAATACTTGATTGATCAGGTAAGGCAATCTCCTGAAGACCGGATTAACGCGCTAAGGGATTACGTACCCTCTGCGAAGCAGGAGGACTGGGATCTCGAGGTGGCCGGGCAGCGTGTTCAAATTATTAAGAAAGACCCGAAGCATGGTGGAATACTGGAATTTGGGACGGAAGTAGTTAGTAGCTCAGACGGAAGCCTTTCTGCTCTTCTGGGGGCTTCACCCGGAGCCTCAACTTCAGTTTCTATAATGTTGAAGCTCATCCAGCAATGTTTTCCGGATCAGGTAAATACAAAAGAATGGACAGACCGACTGAAAGCGATGCTGCCCGGTTATGGAAGTTCGCTTGCCGATGATCCCGTTTTGGCTATGCAGACCAGACGTTATAGCTCGGAATTGCTAAAATTGGACGAAGAAGTTGAGGAAGTGATTAATTCCTGATTCCGAGCCAAACAAAATATGTTTTAGCTTTGAAAAAGCTCCTTATATTTGAAGGAGCTTTTTTATTTCTCTATATCGTCGGAAAAAGTTGACTGCTAAAACAAAAAAACATTTATTGCTCAAGCAAGCTATCTTACTTGCCCTCTATTTTGAGGGGTCGCGTTCACTTGTGGAATTGAGTGCAGAAACCGGCAAGAGTCTACCATTGGTAACCACGGCAGTTAGTCAGTTAGTTGCTGATGAATATGTAGTGGAATGCGGATTGGCCCCTTCCACTGGCGGTCGGCGTCCAGCGACTTTCTCTCTTAATGACAGGAAAAATCTCTTCATTATAGCCATTGCTATGGACCAATTGGAGACGCGCTGTCAGATTTTTCATTTGACCAACAAGAAGGTGGGCATTGAATACAGGCTAGAGCTTTCGCTGTTAGATGAATCGGCTAATACATTAAAACGGTTGACGGATTTTATCAGCGAGGTCATCAAAAAATCTGCTATTCGAGGTGCTGATTTTCTTGGGGTGGGGCTTGCGATGCCTGGTGTTATCAATATTGTCGAGAAAGTGAATCATACCTTTTTTAACGATATTGAGGGGAATCTGGAGAGCTACCTCTCATCGGAGTTGGGAATTCCGGTTTATATCGATAATGATTCACGGGCTATCGCGCTTGCGGAACAGAAATTCGGTCAGGCGAAAGGTTTTTCCAATACTATGGTAGTGAATATTGGCTGGGGAATAGGGTTGGGGATGATCGTGAACGGACAGATTTTCAGAGGAAGTGATGGTTACGCGGGTGAGTTCAGCCATATACCGCTTTCTTCAAGTGATTTATTATGCACCTGTGGGAAGAGAGGTTGTCTTGAGGTTGATGCTTCCCTGACGGTATGCGTTAATAAGGCATTAATTGCCATGGAAAACGGTAATAAATCCAGTCTGGAAACGCTTTTCGAGGATGAATCAAAACTTAAGGGCGAGCAGCTGTTGCTAGCGGCTTCTCAGGGAGATCCTTTGGCGACTTCCCTGATTGGAGAATCGGGCTTTGCCATTGGAAAAGGACTTGCTACGCTGATTCATATTCTGAATCCGGAGTTGATCTTGCTGAGCGGTCGCGGGGCAACCGCCGGCAGGATTTTCCTGGCTCCTATTCATCAGGCGATCAATGAATTCAGTATACGGAGGCTGGCTGAACATACCCGCATTGTTGTTTCTAATCTGGGTCG
Source organism: Olivibacter sp. (assembly GCA_048595275.1). Lineage (GTDB taxonomy): Bacteria > Bacteroidota > Bacteroidia > Sphingobacteriales > Sphingobacteriaceae > Olivibacter. The sequence goes on from JBMDWN010000219.1 coordinate 3,087, forward strand.
GGATGCGGAGTTAATCGGTGCGTCCGCGATGGTTATCAAAAATACCGACTTCCGATTGCATGAGCGTTCGAAAAAAACTGCTTAATATGAAAGCTTTTCAGAACAGTTTTCCCCGAAGAATAGTCGTTAAAATCGGTACAAACGTAATCACCCGGGCAGACGGCCTGCTTGATCTGGAGCGTATTAAACATCTGGTTGAGCAGCTGGTCTGGTTAAGGCAGCAAGGAACTGATGTGTTACTGGTTTCATCTGGTGCTGTCGCATCCGGCAGAAGTCTGCTGTCCGGCCATAGACAATCGGACCCTGTGGCGACAAGACAACTGCTATCTTCCGTCGGGCAAGTACGACTGGTGAATACCTATTCCTCTCTGATGCAAAAGCATGAGGTTCTTTGCGCCCAGGTTTTGGTAACCAAAGAAGATTTCAGGGATAGAACGCACTATCTGAATATGGAGAGTTGTCTGAATACGTTACTCCTGGAGGGTGTACTCCCCATAATAAATGAAAATGATGTTGTCTCTGTTACCGAGCTGATGTTTACCGACAATGATGAATTGGCGGGACTCGTGGCAGCAATGCTTCAGGTTGATTCCCTGATTATTCTCAGCAATGTCGACGGTATCTATGACGGGCCTCCCAATATACCGGGATCGAAACTTATTGAAGAGATCAGCGAAAGGTCTGTTGATTTTTCTTCAGTCGTGCAAACTGAAAAATCGGCGTTCGGTCGTGGCGGCATGATCACAAAAGCGAGTACTGCCAGTAAAGTTGCTCGTCTCGGCATCGAAGTACATATTGCTAACGGCCGTCGTGAGGAAGTATTAGAAACGTTATTTAAAGGCACTTTAGCGCATACCCGTTTTAGGCCCGGACGCAGGCCATCGAAGCGAAAAAGCTGGATCGCTCATAGCGAGGGTCAGACTTGCGGCAGCGTGCGGATTAACGATGGTGCTGTTCATGCCCTTACTCGCTCAAAGACAGCGACGAGCCTGCTTCCTGTGGGGGTATGCGAAGTCATCGGATCGTTCCGGCGCGGTGATTTGATTCGTGTTCTGGATGAATCAGAACAATTGGTCGGCCTTGGAAAATCAAGCTACTCTTCGGACTGGATAAAGACAAAACTTGGATCCAGACAAGAACGGCCCCTTATCCATTACGATTATTTTTTTCCGATGATTTGACCCGTGTTAAAGAATTGCATTAAAAACTTTTTATCACACCACTTGTCTTAAATATAAACCTTAAAAATTAAGATTATGCTGGAGCACTTTGTAAAATGGGCAAAAGAGATTAACGAGACTTCTGAGGAATGGAATGGTTATGAGGCCAGATACAGTCGTGATGCTTTCGTGGTTCTAAACGCCGCAGGAACTGAGGCAGCTCGTGTAGATTACAATGATGGTCGTTATGACGTTTCAGGTGCGGATCTCTCAGCGGTTGAACGTATAACAAAATTATCCAGTCATCGATGATCAAGACGAACCTTACTTTAAGGAAAGGGTAAGCTTAAAGGTTCCTGTCCAGCGGTCTCCGGCCATCATGTTTTCATAAACCACGATTCTATACATACCGGGTTGAGTTAAACTTCGTTTCAGTTCCAGGCTGTAGGGGCCATCTGACTCTCCGTTTGGATCGATCAGAACGGAAATACGGACATTTCCATTTTTGTCATCTGGCTTAACCATAGCTTCCAGCTCAGAAGGCTCCTCCACATCAAAGCTGAAAGTTACCGGGACGTCAGGAGCCATTTTAGCACTCACGGTTTTAGTTTGTCCCTTTTTTATGTCGATGTGTATGCTGTCCTGGCCTGCGGAATTTGTATCTTTTTGCTCATCTCTCGGAGCAATTATGGTATCCGTTGTGCCGGGAATGAGGTCTGTTTCTTTCGCGGATTCGTTAGCAGCTGGGTTGCATTGAGAAAGTAATGCCGCTAAAAGTGTTCCCAGAACTCCATATGATATTGCTTTCATGATTTTTTTAACGATTAACAGCTGACTGCTTATGAAGGTTTAGATGGTGTCTGTTTTTAATATTTGCGTCTATCTTCCAAATTACTATATTTGCAACGCAAAAGGGGGATTAGCTCAGCTGGCTAGAGCGCTTGCATGGCATGCAAGAGGTCATCGGTTCGACTCCGATATTCTCCACTAAATCATAAAACACGCTTCAAAGCGTGTTTTTTTTGTTTAAAAGGGTTTCTAAATATAGCTTCTTTAGGTATTAACGTACATAATGACAACTGAATAAACAGATGCTCTGCTACCCAATAAGTCACCAAAGAAGGACTAAAACCTGGCCACCCTGCGTTCTTCTTGCATTCTCCTTGCTCTGAACTTGCCGGATACCCGCAAGATGACCCGACGCCCGCCCAATCTGAAAGCAAGGTCAAGGGAAGGTGAGCAGGTATTTTTTATACTTTGGTTAGTTGCTGATGATACCGCCATGGCACATGACGGTATCTTAAAGATGGCCTCGTTTTACCTTAAACAATGATATTTCTGCGATAAAGTAATTTCTCCAGCGTATCCGGAGCCGTTAATAATTCCGAAGATATTCCCAATGCGCTGGCCGATGCAATGTGTTGTGGACTATCGTCAATAAACAACGTTTCTTCGGGTTTAAGATGATGTGTTTTCAGCACGAATTCAAAAATCTCCGAATCCGGCTTCCGCATCCCTAAGAGGTGTGAATAGTAATCTTTAACGAAAAAGCTGGCGTTGCCATTAAGGTTGTATTCTTTTGCCAGGTAATCCATGATGTATTTGTAATGGATCTCGTTATTGTTGCTCAGCAAAAAGGTTTGGTAATTATCTTTAAGCTTAAGGAGAAGTTCGTGAGTGCCTTCAGGAACGCCGATTAATAAGGCATTCCAGGCGTTGTCTATTTGTTGATCGGTCAGGTCTAACCGGCCGGAGGCATTTCTGATTTCGTTACGAAAGCCACCGGCATCTAGTTTACCTTTATCGAAATCGTCGAAGAAGCTTGTTTGATTGAGGTGGCCGAAAAACTGTTCAGCATTATCTACTCCAAGCGCTGTAAAAGCTTTCTGAGCTCTTTTGAAATCAATCGAAAATATAACATTTCCATAATCGAATATGATGTTCTTTATTACCGGCATGTGGTTTTTTTTGATGTTAAAAATATGCTTATTTGAATTAAATGCCCAATACGCTATTGCGGATTAGGGTAAAAAAATTCTATATTTGTGCCGTCGGAAAGCAATGTATATAGTGCTTTCGGATCTGCGCCTATAGCTCAGTTGGTTAGAGTAGAAGACTCATAATCTTTTGGTCCCTGGTTCGAGCCCAGGTGGGCGCACAGATGCTAAATTATAAGTAAAAGCCTGCAAGTTCATCACTTGCAGGCTTAATTTTTGATAGCGATTTATCTTTAAACCACTTACCTCTAGCAGTCCGGGACCATACCCATCGTAATCCCGTTGGGGCTCCAGATTGGCACAAGCCGCATTTGGCATCCTTCACCGGATCCTTCTTCTGCGATTGTCCGCTCGCCGTCAATAGTCAAGTCCAAAACAGCACCTTCAGGAAAAGCGCCTGTTTCTTTTTTAAATTTTACCTGTACATTGAGTATGGCCTGGTTCTTTGCCATTGATCCATTGAAAATCATCTGTTGTTCCGAATTCGTAATTTCGCCTATTATACGCTGATCAGAAATCATAAAAACCGGATTTTGCTGCTGATCGGATAGCTGATAAGACAGGCCGGAATACGCTCCCCGAAGCTTAAAGTTTATTTCGCCTTCCTTCCCAAAATCAGCCATGAAAACAATTGAAGCCGAATCCGCAGTGGTTTCGATAATCGCAATTCTACCGTCTCCATTCCATTCATAGGTTGTTTGCCCATCTTCGGATCGGATACCCTTTGCTTTTCCTTTAAAAGGCTTTCCGCCGTAGGCACTGACGAAATTTTCATCGTTTAAGTTTTCCGTTTCGTCTTTCGTGCAGCCAAAAAAACTAAGCGAAAGAAGCAGGCCGAAAATGATTTTTAGTGTTGTTTTCATAAGCTGTTTACCTCCATAAAATCTGTCCATCTGCAGATTCAATCCTATCTTTTCCTTTCCAGATAACCGGAATAGCCTCGGGAGAATTTGTTTGTATCGGATCAACATTGTAAGGCCCCCCATTGACCGGTATAATCTTAAGATCGCTCACGAAGCCAAAGACGCTTGCCTGTCTATAGTTACTCCCGATTAAAAGATGCGATCCGTCAGGAGAGAAAACGGGATCGGCTTCTTTAAAATTACTGGTAGTAATCTGCCTGAGGCCTGTCCCGTCCATACCCATCAGATGCAAGTGATTGCCTATGCGAAGGGCCAGCATGCTTCCCTGTTGATTCACCGCAAGATCGCCCCAGTCGTCATATTCCATTTCCTTTACCAGGCTTCCCTGGTTATAAGGGTGGGGTATTCGGATAATATTTTTCTTATGCGTAATCAATAAAGAACTATCCGGCAGCCAGAGTCGCGTTTCGTTTATTTCAAAGGGTTCTCCTCCTATTCTGTCGAATCTGGTTATAAATTCGCCATTTCGCTTCAGTACCGTAATCCCATCATCGCTGTCGTTCGAGGTCACCATAATTAAGTTTTTATCCGGCGAGAGGTAACCCTTGCAGTAACTATTGCCAGCGGGACTATTGTAAATGAATTCTTCCAGAATCCTGTTGTCGGCGAGGCTGCTTATGGTGAAGCGAATATCGTACTGTCCGAGCGTACTGGCGTTCGTTACTGTCAATCGCTCCTGATTGTCAGGCGAGATGTCAAAGTTATTAAGCTTGGTGTCGTCGGGAATAAAGCTGCTGCCTTCGCCCTGCGGTAATTTCATTTTCAGAATTCCCTGGTCCACCCATTTGTAATAGATTACTCCGCTTAGCGATGCAGGATAGTTGCCATTACCTCCTCCATCCGGAGATTCATCTTTCGAGCAGGATAAAATTAAACTGGTTGTCAGAAAAGCAAGCACAAGCGCTGCTTTTTGAGAAGTTAAGTTCATAGGCACATCTTTAGATAATCAAAGGTATCTTTGGAAGTCCAGGCTAACAATCCCTAAAAACTGGTATTTTTAAGATCGGTTTTTAGGGCTCTTTGCGTAATTGGTTTAATGTTTTTACCAGGAAAGCCTGATGTCCGGAGGGGGGAATTGACTTTAATTTATTTAACGTTTCGAATCCCAGGCCAATGGCTGTTCCTCCGGAGGTTCTTAA
>JBMDWN010000220.1:0-4553 GCA_048595275.1 Olivibacter sp.
TAAGGTGCAGCTGGGAGCTAGTTTGACCGAGGGTATGGGCGCAGGATCAGATCCGGATGTGGGCGAAAATTCTGCCATTGAAAGTATTGAGGACATCAAGCGGATGCTTGGTTCGAATACAAAAATGCTTTTTATTACGGCAGGAATGGGCGGGGGTACCGGTACAGGCGCCAGTCCTGTCCTGGCGAAGGCTGCAAAAGAGCTTGGAATTCTGACCGTTGCTATCGTAACAACGCCTTTCGCTTTTGAAGGTAAGCGACGCCGGAATCAGGCGGAAGAGGGTTTGTCAGAGCTTAGAAAATACGTAGATTCCTATCTGGTCATTTCAAATGACCGGCTCAGGGAGATATTCGGGAATCTGACTATGAGCTCTGCATTTGCAAAAGCAGACGATATTTTGACTACTGCCGCTAAAGGTATTGCTGAGATTATTACCATTCCGGGTTATATCAACGTAGACTTCAAGGACGTGCGCACGGTTATGAACGACAGTGGTGTCGCCATCATGGGAAATGCAAAAGCAAACGGAGACGACCGTGCGGTAAAAGCCGTAGAAGGCGCTCTGGCATCTCCATTATTGAAAGACAGCGAAATAGAAGGAGCACGCTACATTCTGTTAAACATTAGCTCAGGTTCGCAGGAAGTGACCATGGATGAGATTTCCGTCATAACGGATTATATACAGGAGCGCGCCGGCTTCACCGCAGAGATTATCTGGGGTAATTGCCTTGACGAGACCCTGGAAAGTGATTTGTCCGTTACCATCATTGCCACTGGCTTTCAGACTACGGAGGAACGGAAACAAGAGGAGGACAAGCGAAAGGTCTCCATTCCATTAGGGCAGGATACACCTCTTGTCAAACCGGTTAACCAGCTCGTGAAGGAAAAGGCTGAACCAGTGCCGCCAGAAGTCCCTCAAGATAAGATTACCGAGCGCGTCCAGCCGATGGATTTACCGCAAGGCGATCTGTTCAGTGGTTTGACCAGGCCGGCCGGAGCAAATCCACAGGCTTCGTCCTCGAAGAATCCTGGACGTGCGGAGCAGCATAATGCACCGAAGCCGAAAGATAACGTAATCCGGCATACCCTGGTAGAAGAAGATGAGCAGGTAGAAAACAAACAAAGCAACGAGGAAAGGGAAGAGTTTCAACTTAAATTTTCTGAAAATCAGTTTCCTTTTGAGGAAGCTGTTTCTCAGCCCGAACGTACAGATACTCCTGAGGCTGCTTCTCCTTCAGGAGAGGAGGAAAGACAGGAGCAGTCTCCGGTGGCTTCCGCTTCCACAGAAGAGCGTGTGTCCGATGCATCGATTGAAGAGCAATTGAAGAAAACCAAAGAACGTATTCTTCGACTCAAAGATTTGAGTATGAAATTACGTTCGACGAATGGTCTGCAGGAGATTGAAAATGAACCCGCGTATAAACGTAAGCAAAAGTCTCTTGATCAAGTGCCTCATTCTTCCGAGAACCAGGTTTCAAGATTTACGTTGTCGAACGATAACGGGGTGACAGAAATCCGTCCCAATAATTCTTTTCTGCACGATAATGTTGATTAATTTTTGAATCATCAGCCTCATAATCAGCCGCTTTTCTATATTGTAAAAGCGGCTTTTTTATGCGCCGGGCGGCACCATTATTGATATTAAAACGTAAGGCTTATCTTTGTAGCGGGTTTTATAGTTCAATCTTTAGTAAAACAATATTAAATTGGATCTTTTTGATAAAATAGCAGATAACCTGGGACCGATCGGTCAGCATCATACCTGGTCGCATGGTTACTTTTCTTTTCCCAAACTGGAAGGAGAAATTTCGCCTTATATGGAATTCCGCGGGAAGCGTAATTTAGTTTGGAGTTTGAATAATTACCTCGGTCTTGCAAACCATCCGGAAGTCCGGGCTGCAGATGCGCAAGCTGCCGCCGACTATGGGATGGCCTATCCTATGGGCGCTCGAATGATGTCAGGCAACACGCGGGAACATGAGGAACTGGAACAGGAGTTGGCGGAATTTGTTGGTAAGCAGAGTGGCTTTCTTCTTAATTATGGCTACCAGGGTATGGTATCCATTATTGATGCCTTAGCGGATAGAAATGACGTTATTGTCTACGATGCGGAGTCACATGCCTGCATTATAGATGGTGTACGTCTCCATATGGGGAAGCGTTTCGTTTACCAGCATAACGACCTGGAAAGCTGTGAAAAGCAATTAGCACGGGCTACAAAAATTGTTTCTCAGACAGGTGGTGCTATATTGCTTATAACGGAAGGAGTCTTCGGCATGTCCGGCGCTCAGGGTAAGCTTGCGGAAATCAATAAGCTCAAAGAAAAATTTACGTTCAGGTTATTGGTTGATGATGCTCATGGTTTTGGAACGATGGGGGATACGGGAGCCGGTACACATGAGGCACAGAAATGTATTGACGGAGTGGATGTCTATTTCGGAACATTCGCTAAGTCGATGGCCGGTATAGGTGCTTTCGTGGCTTCTACGAAAGAAGTTATAACCTATCTCCGTTATAATATGCGCTCTCAAACCTTTGCAAAAGCGCTGCCAATGCCTATGGTTATCGGTTTGAAGAAACGGTTGTCTCTACTCAAAAATAGCCCTGAGATGCGGGAGCAGTTGTGGACCGTCGCAAGAGCTTTACAAAAAGGATTGAAGACAAGGGGCTTTGATATCGGAATTACGGATACGATGGTGACGCCTGTTTTTCTGAAAGGGGAACTGTCGGAAGCAACGGCGCTGACGAGGGACCTACGTGAAAACTACGGGATATTTTGTTCTATCGTAGTGTACCCGGTTATTCCGAAAGGTCAAATCGAACTCCGTCTGATCCCTACGGCCACACACTCCCTGGAAGATGTTGAAATCAGTCTGGAAGCGTTTTCTGAGGTAGCGGATAAACTGAAGAATGGATTTTATCAAAAGCAACCAGTGGCTGTTGGTTCATTTACATAATTAAGGAATTAATCCTCTTTTTTTGGTGGCCGTAGTTCTTTTTTACGGAAAAACACGTTACTTTAGTTGCTCATACACAAGTAATTTATCTCATTAAAGAAAACTTAAAGAACAATTATTATGGCAAGCATTGAAAAATTCAACCAATTGAAGGACCTGATAGAGGGTTTGGAAGGTGACGCTGACAAGTTTTTCAGTAAAGGCAATAGTGCCGCTGGTACAAGGATCAGAAAGGGTCTTCAGGATGCAAAGGGTTTGGCTCAGGAAATTCGGTTAGAGATTCAGGAAGCTAAAAATTCGGCCTCCAAAAAGTAAGCCATAAGAAGTCAAATAAAAAAGTCCATTAAGCAATTAATGGACTTTTCTATTTCAGGCTGATAACTCGCTGATCTCGGCTATAGCAAGCTTTATCTTATCTTTGGTTACCTGGCTTAAGCCTACCAAAGGAAGCCGCACGTATTCTTCGCAAATACCGAGATGTTTCAGCATTTCCTTCACGCCGGCAGGATTACCCTCTACGAAACATAAATCATCGATGGTAAGTAAATGGTAATGCAGCTTTCTTGCCGCTTCGTAATTCCAATTGATGCAGTGCTGTACCAGCTGCTGCGTTTCTCTGGGAAAGGCATTTCCAACCACCGTGATAACGCCTATCGCACCTAATGACATCATCGGTAAGGTAAGCGCATCATCCCCGGAAATCAATTCAAAATGAGCAGGCTTGCGGTCCATGATACGGGTGAAATGTTCAAAATTCGCTGAAGCCTCTTTAACCGCAACAATATTTTCGAATTCATTTGCGAGCCGGATAATGGTATCTACGTGCATCATACTGCCTGTTCTGCCGGGTACATTGTAAAGAATAACCGGCAGGTTTGTCGACGACTCCGCAACCACTTTGTAATGCTGGTATATTCCCTCCTGTGTTGGTTTGTTATAATATGGGCTCACGGACAGGATACCGGAATAGGCCGGATTATCAAATGCTTTTAACTGCTTCGATAGTTCAGCTGTATTATTGCCTCCAAAGCCGGCGATGAGTGGTACTCGTCCGTCAACGCATTTAGCCGTAAAATCCAGTATGTCGTTCTTTTCGGAAAGACTTAATGTGGCAACTTCACCGGTTGTTCCCATGCTTACCAAATAATCCATACCCCCTTCGATCTGATATTCGATCAAGCGGGCTAATCCATCGAAATCGGTAGAACCATCGCTTTTAAAAGGCGTTACCAGGGCGACGCCTGCTCCATGAAACTGTTTCATTTATATTAAACTGTTTTTTTATTCTTACATACTCAGTCAGATGCTTCGTTTGCCTCTAACATTTTGAGGAACTCGTCTATAGAAATAAGGGAAATATTCAATTTCTTTGCTTTTTCTAATTTGGACGGACCCATATTTTCACCTGCAAGCAAATAATCGAGCTTAGCGCTTACACTACTTAATATTCGTCCGCCATTGCGTTCGATCATATCAGTAAGCTCTGTCCTACCAAAATCGTCGAATACACCGGAGACGAGGAAAGATTTTCCTGAAAAAAGACTACTCTCGAGCTTAACAGGCTGTTCTGTCACAGCAAAATTCAAGCCCTTACTT
>JBMDWN010000221.1:0-2053 GCA_048595275.1 Olivibacter sp.
CTCGACCATTAATCAATTAAGAACTATTTGGTCCCAATTCTTTCCAATCGAGAACTTCGACTATAAATTTCTGGACGAATCTATATACGCCTTGTACAAAAAAGAGCAGCATCTCAAACGAATTATTAATATCAGTACTAGTATTGCCATTATTTTAAGCTGTCTGGGGCTTTTTGGTTTGGCAACGATTTCAGCTTATCAAAGAAAGAAGGAAATCGGAATTAGAAAGGTATTGGGTGCTTCTATATCTGGTATTATGAGCATGCTTTCAAAAGACTTTATGAAGATGGTTTTTCTTGCAGTTTTAATCGCTTCTCCTATCGTTTGGTGGTTGTGTTCCGAATGGTTACAAGATTTTGCCTATCGAATTGAGTTATCATGGATGCCATTTGTATTGGGTGCTGTACTCGCTGTTGGCGCTGCTATGGGTACAGTAAGCTATCAGGCAGTGAAGGCCGCCAGGCTTAAACCGGTTGACAGTTTGAGGGATGAATAATTTTTAAATTTTTAAACCAGCCGTCCGAGGAGTTTCCTACCCAGAACCCGATCCATCCCCCGGAGTTATTATTCAGGCGTTGTACGGTAAGCGTAGGTTGCTCATAATCGTTGACAAAAACCTTTACCTCAGAATCAAGAATTTGCAAACGGACATGAAACCATTCATCCGGATCAAGGTCTTGATTGAGCTTAGATTCATATTGACCAGGATTTTCAGTACGCAACTTTTGCCAGGGGTATTCCGGATGCGCAATGTATTGCACGCTATTCCCACTTCGCTCAGGATTTCTGAAATTAAAAGGTCTGAAATATACAGCTTCATAAGTTTCATTATCTGCACCATGAAAAGCGATGCCTACAAAACTTTGCTGCGGAGTATCGCTGCCTTTTACATCCGCCTCAATAACTCCGTTTTTAAAATTGATCCCGCTTATCTTCAGGAAGCCGTCATTCGCAGCTCGTCCCAGGTAAATATGATCCCCGTAATTGACCGCTCTGTTGAATTCTTCAGAGGTAGATTTTATTTCGGAGATCGAAAAGCTCTTGCTTTCTTGTCCGAAAGCGTTAAATGAATAAAAAAAGGCAAAAAGAGTGGCGATTGTCCAGATGTTAATTTTTGATTCCATAATATTGCATAGATTGTTTTCCATGATGCAAAAAAGGATGAATAGCGCTGTGAATGCAAATTCAACTTCATTCAAGCTGATTCAACTTCATTCACTGACGTTAGTATGCCAATTGACTCCCACACCAGATTACTCTTGAAGAAATGCCTCCTACAGATCGAGCAACAGCTGGGTTGGGGGGAAAGTACGTACTGGGCTGATGCGGATTTTCAAAAATTGAGCGCATTGATTCATCAACAAACTGGGATTTTAATCAGTATTACCACGCTTAAACGGATTTGGGGCAAAGTTGCTTTTTCAGGTAGTCCGTCGGTCTCTACATTGGACGCTCTCGCTGTGTTTCTCGGCTTTGAAAATTGGCGTTCTTATGCATCGCGTGAAGGCGAGAAGTTGACGTCAACGATCAGTTACAAATCTACCGCTAATTGGAAAGCCATCTGCACAGCAGTGGTATTAATCGGGATTGGGATAAGCTACTTTATATATCAAATGTCCGGAAAGGGTAATAGGAGTGCAAAAGAGTCGGCCTTATCTCCAGAAGATTTTGATCTTAGCACAGAAGGGCCGGTGGGGGGTATCCCAGCTTCAGTTGTTTTTAACTACAACGCACAAAAAGCGACTACCGATTCGGTTTTTATTCAACAGCACTGGGACCCGGCCAGACGGGTAAAAGTCTCCAAGACTAATCACACGCATACCTCCATATACTATGAACCGGGGCATTTTAATGCTAAACTGATTGTTGAAGACCAAGTTGTTAAGGAGTTTCCTTTGCTAATTGCCACAGAAGGGTGGATGGCGACCGCAAATATTCCCGGCTCACTGCCGATCTATCTCGAAAAGGTGGATTTTGAAAAAGCGAATGAAATAAATGTTCAGCCTGCCACTATGGAGAAATATGGAATCAATCCCCGATCTGATCTCGCGGA
>JBMDWN010000222.1:0-4915 GCA_048595275.1 Olivibacter sp.
AGTTGCGAAAGATCAGACTCGGTAAGCTCGATCGTCGTGGCTGCAAGGTTTTGCTCTACGTACTTTCTGCGTTTGGTTCCCGGGATCGGTAAAATGCCCTTACTGATGATCCAGGCTAAAGCCAGCTGCGAAGAAGTGATGTTTTTTTCTTCAGCCATGGCTTCAATTGCCTTGACCAGTTCAATATTTTTATTAAACATTTCACCCTGGAAGCGCGGGATCGCTCTGCGGAAATCGTTTTCTGCCAGGTCATCGATACTTTTGATGTGCCCCGATAAGAATCCCCGACCTAGTGGCGAGTAGGCTACAAACCCGATACCCAGTTCATTTAATGTGGCTAATAACCCGCGTTCTTCTGCTCTTCGTTCAAATAAAGAATACTCACTTTGCACGGCGGTTACCGGGTGCACGGCATGTGCGCGCTTTACCGTTTCGGACGATACCTCCGACAGGCCGATATAACCGACTTTACCTTCTTTAACCAACTCGGCCATGGCTTCAACGGTTTCCTCGATGGGCGTATTTTTATCGAGGCGGTGCAGGTAATACAGATCTATGAAGTCGGTATTGAGATTTTTAAGCGATCGTTCTATAGATTTCTTGACATAATCCTTTTTACCATTGATGGCCCAGGTCACTTTGTTGTTGTCATCGATTTCCCAACCAAACTTGGTGGCCAGGATGTATTGATCGCGTTTACCGTTAATGGCCTTTGCTATGAGCTGCTCATTTTTCAGTGGCCCGTATAGATCGGCCGTGTCCAAAAAATTACCACCCAGCTCGAGCGAACGGTGAATCGTTGCGATGGCTTCCTGCTCATCTGCAGGGCCGTACATATGGCCCTCTTCAAAGCCTGTCATACCCATACAGCCCAGGCCGATCACTGGCACAACCAAACCCTGGCTGCCCAAGGCAATTTGCTTTATTTCCATGTTTCAAAGATCGGTAGGCTAAATCGCGGCTATGTACGCAAATCCCGGAAGCTTGTAAGCAAACCAAGGATAGTTATTAAATGCTCTACAGTAAAGTTGGACAATCAGCTAGACGCCCTATCTATCAAATTATGTTAATTACTAATACGGCTATTAGCGACACGAACGACAGATCCTTCGTCCTTTCTAGCACCTAGGTCCACTATCATAGGTGATAATTGTAGAATTTAAAGCTACTCTCTTTAAATCCAATTTTCTCGTAAAGATGCCGTGCGGGATTGTCTTTTGCCGTACTCAAAGAAATCCTTCCAGACCGTTCGCCTTTACAATAATTTATTGCCGTGCTTATCAACAGCTGTGCTACCCCTCGACTTCTATCCGACTCCAATACATATAAATCGTTCAAAATAAAAATCTTCTTTAAGGATGCTGATGAAAAGCTTGGGTACAACTGTACAAAACCAATTGCACGGCTAGCTTCCCTGACAAAAAACAGAACCGACTCGTTGTTCTCAATTCGATCTTTTAAAAACTGTATTTCTGCTGAGGGATTTCGATTCATACCGTAAAATTCTCTGTAAAGAGAAAATAGTGGTGCTACTTCACCAACATCAGCACTCGATGCCTGAACAATTTCCATGTTATTCTTAATATTGTTTTAGCCTAACGATTTGATAAGTAAAATGAAATGGATCCATTATTTTAAAATACTGACGCGTCTTTGATCAGCTTTCCTTTTAACCTCTTCCACATCGATTCCCGCACTAATTAACTTCGCCTCGGCATCCTCAACGATGAGGTCCTTCAGCAAGTCAATCGTTGAGTCAAATTCCGTATGCCGTGTGATAAGATAAGTCATTTCGTACTCGATCTCTTCCCAGGTCGACAGATCCGCATGGTTGTGTTGCAATTGAACTTCGAGCTTATCCAGCGCATTGGCGACCTTTGCTTCAAAAGATTTCTTTTCCTCAAACTCATACCACAGATCAAAAATTTCCTGTCCGTTGGTGTCCTGAAGATTTCTTCTCAGGTTCTCAATGGCGCGCTGCTCATTTAACTCTTTCTGGATTCTGATGTCAGGGTTACGGAGCACATCTAGAGCGGATACATCTCTTGCTTCGGCTTCCACCAAGTCGTGAATGATGATCATCTTAAGCATTTTCGCCATGTCGATGGGCTCGCTCACCAAAGGTTCGATCAGGACTGCTAATAAAGACATCCGCCAGGTATGCTCGGCCACACTTTCTTGTCTTCCGTTCGACAAGTAGCTATGTCTTAGTTCAAACTTGAGCTTTTCTGCCAGGCTCATTACCTCCAGGATTGATCGCAATTTGCTTTTCATTATGTAATTTTTTGCACGGGTTGCATCGGACAATGGGAGTCATGCTGCAACGCCTTCACAATATAATTTTTTATAGTTTGTAAGACAAATCTCAGGTTTAAGTCAGGCTTCCTATGATCGGAAGCCTGAGCTGAGAACTAAGATCTTTAAATGCTGCTATAATAAAACTCGTATAACCGGTCGATATGACCGGAACATAGTAAGGGAATGGCTTCCGACAATTTATTTTCATCCCAATCCCACCACTTTATTTCAAGAAGCATATCAATTTCGTTCTCTGAAAACCTCTGCCTGATGAGCTTAGCCGGATTACCGCCGACAACATTATAAGGTGATACATCCTTCGTAACTAATGCCCGACTACCGATTACAGCCCCGTCGCCAATTGTTACGCCAGGCATAATCATGGCTTCACTTCCTATCCATACATCGTTACCGACGGTTGTATCTCCGGAACGTTGCAATCCATCATTAGCTCCGTGAAAGCGCTCGATTTTTGGAGTCATATAAAAGAACGGGAAACTGGAGATCCAGTCGTGGCGATGACCTTGGTTACCTGCCATAATAAAACTGGCACCGCTTCCGATAGAACAGAATGACCCAATTATTAATTTATCTACATCACTCCTATCGGAAAATAAATAACGCGCACATTCATCAAAGGAATGCCCGTGATAGTAGCCTGAGTAATACGAATATCTCCCTGCTATGATATTTGGATTTGTAATATGGTCTCTGATAATTTTACCCTTAAAAGGGCTTTCGAAGAAATTTTTCATTTAGCATGCTTGAAATTTTACAAATAACGATTCCAGGCGGTTAAAAACCACCGGTTGAATTTTATTTGAGTATGCTAATCTGCGATTTCCACGAAGTAAATATAGGAATTCGGCTTTAAAAATTTATTGGTTTGCTATATTGACTTTTAGTGTCAAGCAAATGACGATTTATTAGCCCTGCGTATTACATAGATAAAAACATTAAATTTAAAATATATAAATAAGTCGTAAAAGTAACTTCTGATTGCGTTACCTCTAAGTGATTACTTGTATGCGTTCGGTAAAAATCTCCACCAGACGGTGGGAACGCTTTCCGGCGGTGAGCTGAAGTATCTGGAAGTTTTTGTTATCCTGCATATGAATCATCCTTTCATCTTAATGGATGAGCCGTTTTCAGGTATTGAACCATTGTTTGAGGATGAAATTTCGAGGCTTATTAGCATGAACCCTCATCGGAAGGGTATAATGCTCACAGACCATCGCTACCAGAATGTCTTGAATGATTGCAATCGGCTTTGTTTATTAAAAGATGGAGCGCTGAAAAGAATCAATAATGTTAAAGACCTGGAAATGGCTGGCTATGTGCCCAGCGGAACATTTTGAGGAAAAAATTTCAATGCACCGCCCCTCATATATCTTTAAATTGAATCATAATCCAGCCAAACTATTTAGCTCCTGGTTCACAATTTTCCTTTAGAAATTTGGTATAAATCTTCATCATATGTGGCGTAGTTCCTTCTCCCTCTGCGTAGGAATGAGTTCTATTGGGATAAGGCATAACCTCAAACACCTTGTTATGCTTAATCAATTCGTTTATTAACAGCTCGGCATTCTTGTAGGTGACGTTGTCATCCCCGGTTCCGTGCATGATCAACGATTTCCTTTCAGGTTTTTAGCGTGACTTACAGCAGAACCTTCCTTGTATGCTTCCGCATATTTCTCCGGAAGGCCCATATATCGCTCCTGATAGACGTTATCATAAAACCGCAGATCCGATACAGGAGAAATAGCGATACCAGTGGAATAGATGTCAGGATATCGAAACAGCAGGTTTAAAGTCGTGGAACCTCCTCCACTGCTTCCCCAAACGGCAACTCGAGAACTATCTACGAAAGGCCATTTTAATATTTCTTTAGCAGCCATAGCCTGATCCCGGATATTTAACATACCCACCCGATGATGAATAGCGAAACGCCATGCGCTGCCCTTCGGAACCGGAGTACCCCGATTATCTACTGCGATGTACAGGTAACCATCGTTGGCCATATCGCCGTCGTACATCCGGTTAACTCCACCATAAAAACCGTTGATAACCATCGCCCCTGCCGGCTCTCCGTAAACCAAAAAAACGACGGGATACTTTTTACGCGGATCAAAATTTACCGGTTTCACCATCCATCCGTCCATCTCTATTCCGTCTTCCGTTTCTATCGTAAAAAACTCCGGTAGAGGACTGTCCTGCGGCTTAATTTGTTGCACTGAAGCGGAAATGAATACTTTGTTTGAATGTACGTCCAGAACTTCTCCTTCCTTTAGTTCTTTTACGTCGGTAAACGTATGGAAGGCAAAGCGACCATTTGGGGAGAAGTCATAAACATGGGTACCCTTTTGTTCCTCCGGCGTTATTCTCCGGATATCCCCGCCATTAAAGCTCAGACAGTAGAGATAACTTTCGGTGGCATTATCCGGCGATGCTGAGAAGTATATCAACTGACGTTTATCATCAACGTGGTAGACCTTCATAACGTCAAAATCACCAGATGTTAATAATCTGGACTCTCCATTTATGGCCATTCTATAAAGATGTCTCCAGCCGTCCTGCTCGCTTAACCAGATGAAACTTTTTCCCTGATCGATCCACA
>JBMDWN010000223.1:0-4204 GCA_048595275.1 Olivibacter sp.
CTTCAACAAGATCAGATTGATCAGAGCAGGGGTACATTACAACAAAGCCCTGATTATTAATGTCGAAATTCAAGCATTGTCCGGTGTTGAGCCGGACAATGCTTTTTCTTATAAACTAATCCTTGTGTTTTTACCTAAAATTTGTAGGTTTGCTTCCAACCAATATATTCGTGGATGGAAGAAGTTTACCCGAATGATGATGATCTCTTAAATGGCCTAAAAAAAGGGAGTCATGCTGCCTTTGAAAAAATCTACAAAAGTCATTGGCGCTTATGCTATCGGAATGTATATGAGCGCTCCGGAAATGCTGAATTGGCTGAAGAAATTACCCAGGCGGTATTTATCTCGCTTTGGGAAAACCGGGAACGCACAATTATTTCTAATCTCCCGGCCTACCTGGCAACCGCAGTGAAATATCGTTTCCTGAATTATATTCGGGCTCAGTTGATTCAAAATCAATATGTCCTAGAGCAAGGAACAAGTGCTCGATCGGAAAATGGTGTGGAGCGGTACCTGGACCACCGCTTACTAAGTCAGGCGCTTGACCGCGCTTTGCAGAAGCTACCGCTTAAGACTAAGGAAGTCTTCACACTAAGCCGGCTACAATCTTTACCCGTTAAAAAGATAGCCGCTAAAATGAATTTATCCGAAAAATCCGTAGAATACCACATTACCAAGTCGCTAAAAACCATACGATTAGCGCTGCGCGAATTTATTTTTTAATTTTTTTAGGGATTTCAGCTTCCCAGTTGACTATAGAATAGAATCGATAGAATTAATTTATCGATTATCTAGTCAATTACTTTATTATGAGCAGAAGCGAATTTCATGACTTGCTTCATAGGTATTTAAAAGGAGAATGTGACCAGCAGGAGAAAACGTGGATTGATCGATGGTATCAATCGGTAGCGAAGAGTAATGAAGAAGGTGTAGAAAGCATTGATTCCATTGAGGACCGTCTATGGCAGGAGATTAAAGAGAAAACAAAAAAGAAGTCATCCAATAAGCTTCCAAAATTAATCTGGCTGTTCATTCCGTCGGCTGCTATTCTTTTGTTGGTTCTGAAAATGAACACCATGTTCTTCAAGTCCTCATCCGGGAGCGAGCCTCATTTTCTTGAGGATCAGCACGGCCAGGAGATGATAACCTGCTTGAACGAAAGCGACACCATACGTATCTTAGATCTCCCGGATGAGTCGCAGGTGCATTTGCACCCCAATAGTTCTATTCAGTATGCCTCTGGTTTTCTGGAGAACAGAGAACTTCTGCTGTCCGGGGATGCCAGGTTTAAGGTGTCTGCCAACCCAGCCAATCCTTTTCTGGTATTTAACGAGTCGACCGTAACAAAAGTTCTGGGCACGGAATTCTTTATCCGATCGTCTCCGGAAGATGGAAGTGATGAGGTGATCGTATACAGCGGTCGGGTTGCGGTCAGTCCAAGGAAAAAAAGCGCAAATATCCTGCGTCGTTTCCTTAATGAATCCAAACCGGTACAGATTAACGCCAATCATCGGGTAGCGTACAACAGACAGGAATCCGTTTTGGAAACATCTTTAATTGAATGTCCCGTTCCGGTCAATATAGTACGTCCGGACCTTCGTTTTGAAGCGGTCAGCCTTCCCGATCTTGCCGCTACGCTGGCAACAGCCTATCAGATCCATATCGTCACAGAAGATTCAGATGAAATCAAAGGTATCACCTTCTCCGGCGATCTTAACGACCTGACTTTATACGATCAGCTGGATTTAGTCGCGCGGGTTACGGAAACGAATTATCAGGTAGAGGGCGCAAAAATCTACTTGTTTAAGTAATGAATAAAAAAAAATAAAATGCATATGATAATTGAACGTAAATGAAAGATCAGGACACCAGTTAATTGTGGAAAATGAACATCATTTTCCCAAATTCAAACCACAGTTTATTGTACGGGGGATTTTATCCCACACAAACCAAACATTCTATTTTATGCGAAAAGAAAGAATAATTTCCTGGGTAAAAGCAGCCATGCGCATATCCTTTGCACACGCGTTTTTGCTTACAGCGGCTAGTTTTCCCGCTGACGCAACTGCATTGGAAACCCAGGACGGCGTGGAAACGCCGATTGTATTGAAGTCCAAAAAGGTATCCCTAAGAAACCTTCTGGCAGAAGCAGAGAAACAGGCGCAGATTACTTTCCTGTACAGCCCCTCTTCGATCAACGCGGATCGGGAAATCGTCGTGGAAGAAAAACAGGTTGAGCTTGAGCAGGTGCTGAACGGTATTTTACCGGGGCTGAACATCACGCACGAGATGAAAGATTCGAAGGTGATTTTAACGAATGCAGATGTTCGCCAGACCACTGTGAGGGGCACTATAGTCGACACCAATAATGAACCGTTGCCTGGTGTGAGTGTATACGTCAAAGGGACCAATCGGGGCGTGCTAACCAACGAGTCGGGTAATTTCGAGATCGATGCCAACGCCGGGGATGTCCTGACCGTTTCCTATATTGGTTATTCTACACAGGAAATCACAGTGCAGTCTGGGCAGGAAAACTACAATGTCCGCCTGGATGCGTCGACAGCCGATTTGGATGAAGTGGTGGTTACGGGTTATACCAGTCAGCGCAGGAAGGACATAACTGGATCTGTGGCGGTGGTAAATGTGCAGGAAATGCAATCCCAACCTACCGGTACCGCTGTGGAAATGCTTCAGGGCCGTGCACCGGGTGTTAACATCGTTACCGACGGTGCACCGGGAGCAACACCACAGATCCGTATCCGTGGTTACAGTACGATCAACAATAACGAACCGTTATACATCATTGACGGAGTGCCTTATGAAGGAAAACTGAATTGGCTGAACCAGTACGACATCGAAAGCACGCAAGTATTAAAAGACGCTTCGGCGGCATCAATATACGGAGCCCGTGCAAACAATGGTGTTGTTATCATGACAACGAAGCAAGGGAGGGAAAACCAGAAAACACAATTATCCGTCAACGCGAATTATGGTGTACAAACACCGAGGAAAAACGCGTTTCCGGAAATGATGAATCCACAACAATATGCTGAAAACTTATACCAGTCTTTTAGGAACGCGAACTTAGATCCAACTTTTGGCAGGTTATATGGCTCTGCAGATAATCCAACGCTACCTGAATACTTATTAGCTGGATCAGCCATAGGATTTCAAGTGACACCAGAACTCGCAAACCCCGAGAATTACGATTATACCAGGAATTCTAGTACCTTTTACCAAATTACCCGGGCAAATCAGTCAGGAACCAATTGGTTTGAGGAAATCACTGAACCTGCCCCTCTCCAAAACTATCAGATCGGAGCTACCGGCGGGGGGGAAGACTCACGATACGCCATTTCGGCGGGTTATCTGGGTCAAAAAGGTTTGATCAAGCATACTGGTTTTGAGCGTTTCAACGTGAGAGCAAACTCAGGTTTTTCTGCTTTTGATAAGCGATTTCGTTTCGGTCAAAATGTACAGTATTCTTATACCGAAAGCTTTGGCCTCGGTTCGAACATAAACACGCCGGGTGATTATCAGGATGAAGGAAGTGCACTTGGTTTTGCGTATCGCATTCCTACTATCGTTCCTGTATATGACATAATGGGGAACTTTGCTGGTACAAGGGGTGGATTGCTGGGTAATGGTCAAAATCCTTTAGCGATGCTTTACCGCGCGAAAGATAATGTGAACCGCAGTAACTTCTTTTTTGGAAATGTTTTCGGTGAAGTGGACATAATCGAAGGACTTGTTGCCCGAACATCTTTCGGACTCCGTTATGAAAACTATAATGGTCTTAGCATCGCCTATCCGAATCTAGAAATGTCTGAGGGGACGAACAACAATGGTTTAAGTGAGTATCAAGGTTACAATACAGAATGGACCTGGACTAATACGTTGAATTATCGCTTAAATATCAATGATGATAATGTGTTAACGTTACTGGCAGGTACCGAAGCGATCAGTAATAAAAATCGCCAGTTAGATGGTGCTAGAAATGACTTTTTCGTTTTAGGGAATCTGGATTATTATTACCTGGGTCAGGGGTCTGCTAACATCAGTAATAACAGCACCGGTGCACTTGGATCTCTTTTTTCGCTTTTCGGTCGGGCTGATTATAGTCTGAAAGACCGCTATTTATTCAGTGCCACGGTTCGTCGGGATGGATCGTCGAATTTCGGTCCAGAGAATAAATTTGGAGTGT
>JBMDWN010000224.1:0-1972 GCA_048595275.1 Olivibacter sp.
GTACTCGATCCTAATATATAAAGTGGTACATCTGTGCCTTCCGCAATGGCAGCCCTGACCTTTGACGTCTGGTTGGACAACGAAAAGTAAGTTTGAATTTTATTGACTTCCTGAGGAAAGGAATGTGCTGCCTGCATAAAATCCGACCGAATGGCTTGAGCAGTCTGTGTATCGGTGCCTGGAGCCCTCCCCAAACCCAAATCAATACGGTTAGGATACAAATGAGCCAAGGTTCCGAACTGCTCAGCAATAATTAAGGGAGAGTGGTTCGGAAGCATTATACCGCCGGAACCTACCCGGATTGTAGTGGTGTTTTCGGCAACGTAACCGATAAGGATAGCGGTCGCGCTACTGCCTACATACGCGGAATTATGATGCTCTGCAAACCAATAACGTTTATAATGCAGGGCCTCAGCTTCCTGCGCCAAAGTAAGCGAATTGTTCAGCGTTTGTTTGATGGTACTCCCCTGAGGAACCAGGGCCAGCTCTAAAATAGAATAAGCGATATCTTGATTTCCCATGTTTATGGTGCAATGTTCGTTAACTAAAGAATATAGACTTTTAGCTCTATACCGAGCATAAAATCACTTCTTCAAATTTACCCAATGATACTTTACTTTGTATAGTGATTTACCAGCGGAAAGTAATATTATCTAAAACGGATTTTGCGCTTCTGATCGAACTTGAGTTTAAAAACAAGGGTTTTAGTCCGCTTTGTCCATTTAGGGAAGCATCATTACTATTTGAAGCATCAACTACATCCATTCATTATATTTGCAGACATTTTGACAAAACAATAATTTGGTATTCAAGCCGCTAATGATATGAAAGCATATTTACTGTTAGGTTTAATGTTATTTTCTCAGCTGTCGTTCGCCCAAACAAACGATAGTATCAGGATATTCATCGACAGATCTTTTGACCTTATCAAAGAGCATTCAATCAGTGTTCGAAATATCGACAGCATAAAAAGCTGGCTTTGTACAGAATCGGAAAAGCTGGCATCGCTAGATGAAGTAGCCCCCCTATACGAACATGTCTTTAGAGGGTTAGACGACTCTCATGGAAATTTAACATATAAAGGAAAGACTTACGGCTGGAGGGTGCCTTTGAACAGGGAGAATGCATATATCAAAACCAGGCTGAAGAATGAGAAGTCAGTCGTGAGCGCGGAGCTTCAAGATCGGTTCGGATATATC
This sequence comes from Olivibacter sp., assembly GCA_048595275.1. Taxonomy (GTDB): domain Bacteria; phylum Bacteroidota; class Bacteroidia; order Sphingobacteriales; family Sphingobacteriaceae; genus Olivibacter. The sequence goes on from JBMDWN010000224.1 coordinate 1,200, forward strand.
CGAATCCCCGGTAATAATGATTTGCCTTTAAGAAAGTCGACAGTATTGCTTCTGATATTATCGCACACATCAATCAGGTCAATTCTGAAGATATCAAAGGTTGGATCATTGACCTGAGGTTCAATACAGGCGGAAATATGTATCCAATTCTTTTGGGATTGAAAGACTTTATAGGCGATGACGTGATTTTCGGAGGTTTTCGCAACTCCAACGATGAAATTTCTGGAAAATGGGAAATTACAGATTCTAAAATATTGATTGATGGTATTGAATTGGTACCGCCATCCTCCATAAATAGGCCGATTCCCATGACTACCCCATTGGTTATCCTGACGAGTGGTTATACGGCGAGTGCAGGTGAAATGGTGGCTATCGCTCTTATAGGAAGACCCAATACCATCGTTGTAGGAGAATCAACTGCGAACTATACTACCGCAGTACAGGGTTTTGAAATCAATGAATTTGCTGGCATCAACTTGTCAACCGATTATGTCGTGGATAGGAATAGCAAGGTTTATAAAAGCAGTGTTGTTCCTGATGTAGAGGTAATTGATGGAGATGATTTAGACAAAATGCGAAGGGATAAGAAAATACAAAAAGCAATCGAGTTTTTAGAAGGCAGTACCATTGCCAGTTTACTTTTTGAGCCATCGGCCAATTAAATCTGTATTTTTATCACCATCGTTTGCTTCCCGGCTGGAATACTTCCCTGATAATCCATAAGGAAGCTTGGAAATTTTCTCCTTTTCCACACAAGTTCCGAGGACTTCTTA
>JBMDWN010000225.1:0-44146 GCA_048595275.1 Olivibacter sp.
TGCGAAAAAAAATAGTTTTTTTCTTTTCATGTGGTTGATTAGTATGTCTTTTAAAATGATTAGAATAGAATACAATGGAATATATTCTTCAAAACTGGCTAATAGAAATTTATGATAACTAAAAAACGACCTCCTTCCTTATTTCTTGATTGATTTTGACTAACAATAAACAAATGAGGATATTTTTTTATAAAAAAAGAAATTTTTAACGTTTTTTGATAATATTTTGATGAATAACATTTTAAAATATAACAAAAACAAAAAATAACAATAAAAATGCAGTATATATATAAAAAAATCAATTTTAGGCCTTGCCATTGCAGAGGTGCTGCTTACGGAAGTACTGTTTGAATCCAAGAAAGAAATTGGGAATCATTCTTATCTTTATCCAAAACACCAAATTTATACCATGACTGCCGCCATCATTGCCTTAATCCTGATCAGCGTTCTTCAAAAACGAATAAAAAAACCTATCAACGGCATTGATTGGCCTCGAGATCTAAAAGCTGGAATCTACTTCTCAATTGCTTTAATCGTTTTTAATGTTGTCTCGCATAAAACCGCAACGGAAGTATTATCCTACCTCTTACTGGCGGGTCTGATCTTTATTATTTTCCGATTAAAGCCCTTGCAATTCGCCCGTCCGTGGGTGAACACAGTATTGCCCCTTATTGGCGTTCTCTTATTGTCCGATATAACAGAATGGATCGCCCCCAAGTTCCACGGGAAGTACGAAGACATCTTCGATGCAGCTACTGCCTTTAGCCTCTTGTGGGTCTTAGCCATGTGGTTTGTCACGCGCCGGCAACAAAAGGCACTGAACACGGAACGTGAAAAGCGTGAGCAGGAGGAAGCCCGCCATCAGATTCTTGAAGAGATGAAAGAAGAGCTGGAAAAGCAAGTGGCTGAACGAACAGCTGAACTTGTCCATCAGCGCGACGAGCTTGAGGATACGCTGGAAGAGCTGCGGGCTACACAGGATCAGCTTATTCAATCAGAAAAGATGGCCTCCTTAGGGGAACTCACGGCAGGCATCGCACATGAAATTCAGAATCCGTTGAACTTCGTAAATAATTTCTCGGAAGTCAGCGTCGAGCTCCTGCAGGAACTTCAGGAAGAGTCCTTCCGGCATATTCCAATAGAGCAAAAAGCAGAAGCAGAAGAAATTTTCCAGGACCTGGTACAAAACCTTGAAAAGATCAGCTATCATGGAAAACGTGCTGATAATATTGTCAAGGGCATGCTGCAACACTCCCGATCCAGCAGCGGACAAAAAGAACCTACCGATGTTAACTTACTACTGGACGAGTATCTGCGATTAAGCTACCATGGGCTCCGTGCGAAGGACAAGTCCTTTAATGCGATCATGGAAACCAATATGGGCCCGGATATTCCCCTGGTGAACGTTGTTCGCCAGGATATGGGCCGGGTATTTTTAAACCTCTTTAATAATGCCTTTTATTCTGTTCACAAAAAAAGCATTCAAACAGACCAGATAGCCTACCAGCCGACGATTTGGCTAAGCAGTAAACTCATTCAGTTACCCAACTATCGGGCTGGAATAGAAATCACTGTTCGCGACAATGGCTTGGGCATTCCTGCTGAGGTTCTTGACAAAATATACCAGCCGTTCTTCACCACGAAACCCACTGGTGAGGGTACTGGCTTAGGTCTCTCCCTCAGTTATGAAATTCTAACCAAGGGGCATCAGGGGGAATTGAAAGTTGATTCCGTCGAAGGGGATTATGCAAACTTTGTATTAACTTTACCCATTTAAGGCTAATGAAGATTCTGATTGTTGATGATGAAGCAGATATCCAACCGCTTTTTTTGCAAAAGTTTCGGAAAGAAATTCGCTCAGGAGAGTTGAATCTTTTTTTCGCTCAATCTGGCGAGGAAGCTATAGAGCTTTTTAATGAAAAAGCCTCTGAAGTTATATTAATTCTGTCTGACATCAATATGCCGGGGATGAGCGGCCTGGATCTACTTCGACACATAAAAGAAAGACATCCGGACAGGCCCCCTTTCGTCATGATGATCACCGCATACGGCGACGAACGGAACCGGAAAGACTCTTTAGCCTTAGGGGCGGATGACTTCCTTACCAAACCACTTGATTTTTCAGGCCTTAAAGAACGACTTAAACATTTAAACACCAATGGCTAAAATTCTGGTTGTAGACGATGAATCAGATCTTGAGGTACTGATCAAACAAAAATTCAGAAAAAAAATACGTGAAGGCGCTTACGACTTTCTTTTCGCCAAGGATGGTCTGGAAGCACTGAAACTGCTTAAACAGGAATCTTCCATCGATGTTGTTCTGAGCGATATAAATATGCCCGGAATGGACGGGCTTACCCTCCTGACTCAGCTGCCGGAGGCCAACCCGGTCCTTAAGGCCGTCATGGTATCGGCCTATGGCGACATGGATAATATCCGCACTGCAATGAATCGTGGTGCGTTTGATTTTGTCTGTAAGCCGGTCGACTTTGCTGACCTGGAGAAAACCATTGAAAAGACATTACAGCATGTCGTTCAAATCAGGAGAACTATACAAGCGATTAAAGAGAATGATATCCTCAAGATGTACGTGGATGAACACGTTTTGAGCTTCATGACTCGCCAGGAATTTGAACAAAGCCTTATGGTCAATGAAACCATTGAGGCGACAGTCGTCTTTATTGATGTATGCGGATTTACAGCAATAACGGAAAATGCTCCGGCAGATGAAGTAGTCAGTATGATTAATGGCTTATTTGACGTACTGGTCAAAGAGGCTATTGCCCAGGGGGGTTATATCGATAAGTTTATGGGAGACGCAATTATGACGGTATTCCGTGGCGATTACCATCTGGATCGGGCTATTGAGGCAGCCCTGGCTTGCCGTGACCGCATTGGCCAGCTCCCTGCCTTTTCATTAGCCGGGAGGTCCTATAACGCTGAAGTATCTATAGGAATTAACAGCGGCGAAATGATCTCCGGCAATATCGGGTCGGCATCTCTTAAGCGCCTGGACTATACAGTCATTGGCGATGATGTCAATCTTGCCCAGCGCCTTCAATCTTCTGCGAAGCCAGGCCAGATTCTCGTCACAGAGAAAACGTACGAGCGAGCTAAAGAATCCTTTGAATTCAACTCCTTAGGCAACATGCGATTAAAGAACAAAACCAATGAGGTTCAGGTCTGGGAAGTACTAAATTAATGATCCCGGGCTCCACGTTTCAACACGCCCCCCGCTGCTTCTTTAATCGTGTAGGTGTAAACAAATGCTTTTGGGTCCACTTCATTGACTAGGTTTTTAAGGCGTCTGACCTCCAGGCGGGTCACAACGGTAAAGATAATATCTGCGGGGTAGCTCTTTTCGTAGCTATCTTTCAGGAAACCACGTTCACCTTTATAAACCGTAATACCTTTTCCCATTTCTTTTACCAAACGCTCCTTCAAAACGAGACTTTCACCGGAGATAATATTCACTGCGGTATACTCTTCCAGGCCGTCTATTACGAAATTAATCGTTTTATAGGCGGCGTAATAGGTCAGAATAGAATATAAAGCTGTGGGAAGACCAAGTTGAATTCCCGCGATTAGAAAAATGACAATGTTGATACCCAGAATAATTTCGCTTACCGTGAAGCTACTCCTTTTAAACGTGTAAAGAGCCAACACCTCTATTCCATCCAGGGCACAGCCCCCCCGCATACATAACCCAACTCCCAAGCCCATAAGAACACCTCCAAACAAAGACACCAATAGCTTGTCAGACGTGATTACGGGATAAGGAACATAAAGCAAACACAAACCGAGCATAAGAACACATACAAAAGTTTTCCAGGCGAACCTTTTATTAACCTGAAAAGCACCCAACATAATAAAGGGAAGATTAACAAGTACGATTACATAAGCAATGTTGAAACCGTAAATCTCATGCAGAAGCAAAGAGATTCCCGTAACCCCCCCGTCAAAAAAATGATTCGGGACTAAAAAGCCTTTTAGTGCAAAGCCACAAAGCAAAATACCGGTTAGCACATAAGCTGTATCCTGTATGAAGGCTTTCAATGAATTATTCATGGTTTAAGTCGATGTTATTATTATGTATTAACTGATGATAATTTTTTTCTTTCCCATCCGACCTCAGTCTTTGGCTACAGGTGGAAAAATACCGATGAGTTTCAAAAAAATCAAGTTGTCTTCGGTTAAATTCTTCCAGTGACTTTACCTGACCGGTTTCCAGCATTTCAAGAAATAAAAGATGACTGATCTCAGGAAAATCTTCCCGACCAAAATAATCTAGGTCGGCGTCGCACAGCAGAGCCTGGAGCTGGGTTTCCGGTTTCTGCGGTAGTTCTGTAGCCAGAATAGCTTTACAAATATTTCGGATTTGTTCAGAACTATAGCCGCATTCGGGAAGGATTTCTTTCGCCATTAGACAGGAGTAGTATTCATGGTTTTCCCTGCCGATTAAATAACCCGAGTCGTGCAGAAGCGCCGCAGTAAGCAAAACAAGCCGATCAGACGCGTCAAGCCCTTCACATTCTGCTAATCTGCCTGCAGCGTTAACTACATCTTCTGTATGTCTTCTGTTGTGGTAGTGATAGATCTCGGGCAGGCCCTCTAGTCTATTATAGATGAGCAGCGCGAGCAAATCCAGTGGTGTAGTTTCAGACATTTCAATTTTTATCCTCGGGAGTTAATCGACGAATCTTCATATCTCGAAAATAAACTTCATCGCCATGATCCTGCAGCGCGAGACGCCCGCTGGCCTGTTTTCCATAACGACTCCAGTTTTTGAAATTACTTCCTGCTATATCTTCTTCCCACTGTTTGCTATTCAAATCTACCGATACGGTTTGAATACCGTTCAGCCAGAAGCTAAGCATGCCATCTTGCTGCACAATTCTGGATTGATTCCACTCTCCAAAGGGCTTAGGCAAAGACTTTTCTTCTTCACCTTTCAGCTCGTAAAGCGCACCGGCGAGATGGGTAGGGTTGTTTTTATGCCGCTCTTCGCAGAATTCATTGTCCAGCAATTGCATTTCAGGTCCGCTCATATAACTGGCTCCTAAACTGTCTTCTTCTGCAACATTTACAATAACGCCGCTATTCCCTGATTTTCCGATCTTCCAGTCGTAAGTCAGTTCGAAATCCTCAAACGACTCGTCAGTGGTCAGGTCACCATGAATAGCCTTGCTTTCCGGATTACAAAACAGCTCGCCCGCTTCTGTAATTTCCCAGGCAGACGCTATTTCTCCTTTGTTATACAGGTGCCAGCCGGAAAGACTCTTACCGTCAAACAGCAGCTCCCAACCTTCATCCTGCTCCGCTTTGGTCAATTCATTTGACTTATCCCGCTGTTGGCAGGAAATTAATAAAACGATCAGAAAAAGGCTTATTATGTAGTTCATGGATTTCATGCTTAGTTGCAAACATACCGATTACGCAGAGTAAAATCAACCGCAATCTAACGACGTTTCGGTACACCCCGTACTGGACTCGCTTTTAATGGCTCATCCGGCCAGGCATGCTTAGGATAACGTCTTTTTAGCTCTTTCCTGACTTCAAAATAAGTTCCGGACCAAAAACTTCTTAAGTCAGTGGTCACCTGGATTGGCTTAAATCCGGGAGAAAGCAAATGCAGTACAATTGGTCGCTTTCCTGAATACACGGTAGGTGTATCCAATAACCCAAAAAGCTCCTGAAGTCTTACGGCTACAGACGGTGCTTCACCGTTCTCTTGGTATTTTATACGTACCGAAGAGCCGCCTGGGGCTTTGAAGTGTTCCGGAGCCAGGAGGTCCAGTTGAATTTGCTGTTCGTAAGACAAAAGATAAGAAAGATAACGCGTCAAATCCAGTTTCAAAAGCTGGGTCTTACCATCAACGGCCGGTAAAAAAGGAAGCAGCCATTTTTCAACCGTGTTGAGGAGGTAGCCTGTTCGGACATCCGGCCAGAGACCGGGTCCATCCCAGCTTCGTAAACTCAAGACCCGCTCTTGCCATTGTTTTACCTCTGCATTAAAATTCAAAGCGCTTTCTCCTTTGTCCCGAATATAATTCTTCATCAACGTGCTGATCTCTTCAGTGTGAATGGGGACCGGCTTTTTACTGATTATGAGTGTTCCCAGGCAAAGCTCTTCCCAAGCCACCGCACGTTCGGAAGACTCTTCCCAGCCGACTACCCTTCGGGTTGTTTTAGGTAATCTGTCAATGTCACGTTCGTCCAGCGAAGCGGCCATGAATATTTTACCTGCTCCTTTTCGCATGTCTACCTGAGCGACCACAATCCAGTTCTCATGAGCTATTGGATCGTCGGCTCCACAGAAAGCTACCTGTCCGCCCGCCAGCACAAATTGCCCCTCGGTTCCCTTTTTTCGTTTGGCAATCCGTTCCGGGAAAGCCAGCGCTACAAGCCAGCCAAGTCCAATGAAGTCTACGGGAAGATCGGTATTCGCGTTTATTTTTAGCAGCTTTCGATATCGCTCTGCCAATTGCTGCACCTGAGCGTTCCGTTTAAAACCTGATCCGGATTTATTTCTCCAGAGTTCTTCCAGCCTGAGTCTTACATCCACACTTTCCAGTTTCTGACCGGACGTGCTCTCCAGCACAGCTGCAAGGTCACTACCCAAAGCACCCAATCCCGCAAACCGGGCGTGTATGAGCATGTTGGCAAGCCTGGGGTGCGCACCTAGCTGGTAGACTTTTTCGCCATGCGGCGTGAGGCGATGGTTTTCTATGGCTCCAAATTGCTGCAGGACATCGATCGCGTGCGCATAATCTCCAGCTTTCGGTACCGTCAGCCACTCAAGCTCAGATAAATCCCGAACACCCCACCTGGTTAGTTCAAGAGCCAACGATAGCAGGTCTGCGGAAAGAATTTCCGGCTCCCGATAGGGTTTCAGCCTGTGCTCCGTAGCAAGCGACCAAAGCCTGTAACATTTTCCCGGGGCAAGGCGCCCCGCTCTTCCGCTCCGCTGATCGGCTACATCCTGGCTAATGCGGGTTGTACTGAGTCCAGGCATATTACGCTGGGCATTGAATATGGCTTGACGCGTGTAGCCTGCATCAATCACTATGTTGATCCCCTCTATGGTTAGGCTTGTTTCTGCAATGGATGTTGCTATCACAACCCGTCTGCGTCCATTCCGATCTGGTTGGATGGCAAGCCTCTGTTCTTGTAAGGAAAGCAGGCCATACAACTTGTGAATGACCACTCCCTCTGTCGTTTTGCTTAAAAGCGTATAGCAACGTTCAATCTCCGATTGTCCGGGAAGGAAAACCAGGATGTCTCCCTCATCTCTCCGCAGACTTCCACGGACGACCGCAGCCGTTTCTTCGACCATGCGCCTTATTTCGATCTCTCCCGTATAGATTATTTCGACAGGATATTGACGACCTGGACAAACGATTACCGGAACTTTCAGGCGATCGGCGAAGGTTTCGGCATCTAACGTTGCAGACATAATCACCATTCTCAGATCAGGCCTTAAGATTTCCCGGACCTGGTGACATAAGGTAAAAGACAGATCCGAAAAAAGATTTCTTTCGTGAAACTCATCGAAAATAATGAGTCCGAAATCATTAAGTTCATTATCGGTCTGGATCATCTGAATCAAAATCCCTTCGGTTACCACCAACAAACGAGTTTCCGGACTCACTTTCCGTTCCAGACGCATTTGATAACCTACCGTCTGACCGACTTTTTCACCCAGTTGATCTGCCATGCGGCTGGCTACCGCAGCTGCAGCGAGTCGACGGGGTTCCAGCAATAGAATTTTCCTTCCCGCCAGCCAGTTTTCTTCCAACAGGGCGAGCGGCAAAACCGTACTTTTTCCTGCTCCGGGAGATGCCTGCAAAATTAACATAGACGCTTTGGCAAGAACCTCTTTTACCTCCGGAATTACTTCTTCAATGGGGAAGGCCACCGTCACTACATCAATAAGGTGTCAATACGGTAGGCCATGACCTTTTCAAGTGAAGGGGACCACTTAAAGATGGTGAAAAGGCCATCTTGCGATGCAACAAAAGCACAAGCATCCCGCTGATCGTAAACAAACTGTGCACCCGCTAAATGTCGCGTCCCTCCTATTTCAGAGGGATGTACCACTATTCCCTCTTGCCCGATCAGCGGCTCCTTAATCACCACCTCCTCTACTGAAGAGCTATTAGTCGCCCGTGCGACTTTAGCTCCGAAAGTTAAAAACCGGTAATCCTGAGTGATCACGGTTGCTCCATCAATTGCCGTAAAACCTCCAATCGTATCTATAGCCAAGCGGAATTTATCCCTCCAGGCTATCGTCCCTGCCTTATGAGGATCTTGTTGCAGAAGTTCCGTCAATTCTTCATACGGAGGAACAATCGGATAGCCATATGGAGCGAGAATGGATTGCCTCCAGGCGTCATTATCAGGCACAACCAATAACAAGCCGCCTCTGCCATGTCCGCGCATGGCTACAGCCAGGTCGAGACTGGCGTCTGCATCCTGATCGGGTGAATGAATGAAGGTTCTCGCAAAACCAAGTAAGTCCCGGATAAAGGAAGTTCTTAGCAGATCCGGCATAGCCTCCTGGTCAATATATTTAATCTGATCGCCTTTAAGCACCAGTACATTGATAAATTTACCATGGTCGTCACGTCGGTGTTTAACAACCAGAACACCGGCCTCAATCACTTCAACAACCATTACATTCGGGGGAAGTTCGTATGCAATGCCCCATACGTAAAGGTTATCACCTTCCAGTCTGACCCCAAGGTGAATACCTGGTTTCACCACAGCCGGTGATAACTTGATCAGATTACGGGGTGTCAGTCGTAGCGTCTGCTCAAAAAGTAACTCTTTTCGATGCTCCGCGGGTTCGAGGAAAGCAAGCGATATTTGCGGAGAATGTCCTTCCTCTTTATCCAGACTGGCCCAGAAAGCAGCGTCCAGTAAGGCTTCCACTATAGCAGGAGACAGATCATGGAAATACTTCGCCACCGTTCCCGATACCATTTTTGCCGCCAGATACGTTGCTTCAGAAATCATGCTTCGCTAAGTTAGGGAATAATCGTAAAAAATAACAGGAGCTGCTCTGGATGAACAGCCCCTGTTAACAAAAACTACATTACGTTGAAAATCGATTACTGAAAATCGCTATCTGAAAAAGTTGGGTTTAATTCGACACTTACGGTCTCCATCGATAAAGGAATAGGAATATTCGGATTATTGACCACACTAAGGGCCGGAAGCTTAACCCCCTCGTAATCTGTATAATTTTTGAAAGTTGCTTCCCCTTCCGCCTTACTTATGGACTTTATCTTCAATCCGGAGGCAACGCTGTAAAAGTTTGTCGCCTCGAAACCGTCCGCACGTTTAACATTTACTTTGTAAGCCTCTTCGCCATCCACTGCTTCTATTCCATTCAGGGTTAGCGTCGTACCATCGGTCCCGTAATGAAGCTCAGGAAAAATGGTTAAAGCTGCTTTCATAGCATTAAACACCTCTTTAGGCGCATCTTGCTTTTGCCCCTGTGCCTCAATGACCGCCTTATCTTTAGATACAATGATTTTTGACAATACCATTTCACCCATTTTTGCCACCTGGGCCGCCATCGGCCGGTTTTCATCAGCAAGCATTTCGGTCGTGATCTTCATACCTTGTGCTTCTGCCTCCTGCACCCATTTAATGGATTTTATCGAAGTCAGCTTCTCCTTTCCGCCTGCGGCCTTAATGTATTTTTCCACTACGCTGGCGGCGGTAACATTTGCGTCAGCCACTTCCTTACGCTCCACCGGATTGCCCATGTAATTGTATTCCTTTAGCTCACCGAACTGTCCAAGCTGATCTTTGAATTCGGCTGCATTTCCTACTACAACGATATAAGCATGATCGGGCTCACTGTACTTGTCGGCCATTTCATTGACCTGTGCTACGCTTACAGCGTCTACATTCTGAAGATAGTTTTGGTAATAGCCCTCCGGCAGATCGTACAATTCAGAATTGATGGCAAAAGAAGCAATGGTGGACGGCTGCTCAAGAGAACGGCCGAACGATCCGGTAGCTGACGCCTTTGCCAAAGCAAGTTCCTCTTCCGAAATATTCTTCGCTTTCAGCTGCTTCAGCTCATACATAAACTGGTAAACAGCGCTATCGGTAACCTCAGTACGAACGCTGGCGCCTAAGTCGACCGACCCGATCAGACGATCTGGACTGATACTGGAGTAAGCTCCATAGGTGTAGCCTTTTGACTCGCGAAGGTTTCTGAACAACCTGGATGATGAACTCGAGCCAAAGATATTATTCAACAGCGATACAGAAATCCTGTCCGGGCTGTTGTAAGGCAAATCCACCGGGTATGTAATGTCAATAACAGATTGCACAGCTGTAGGCCGGTCTACCAACGCAACGAGGTTCTTAGCCGGCTGCTGAACTTTATCCCAGCTATGCTTTGGAACATCACCTTTTTCCCAGGCTCCGAAGTATTTCCTCGCCAGTTCCTCGGCTTTTGCTTTAGTTATATCTCCCACAATCGCCAAGTAGCCAATGTTCGGCCGGAAATATTGTTGATAATAATTCTTCACATCATCGATCTGGATATTCGCAACACTCTCCTCCGTCTCTGATTCTCCGTAAGGATGATTCTTGCCATACATAACGCTCTTGGAAACGATAGAAGCAATCTCATCAGGACTATCTTTTTGGGCTTGCAAGCCGGAGATGGTTTGCTTTTTCACTTTTTCCAATTCGGCCTGCGGGAAACTTGGATTAAGCAGTACATCTGAAAACAACGCAAGTAATTGGTCCTGATATTTCGTTAAGGAGGATGCACTGGCTCCCATGGAAGAAAAACTCAGACGTGCTCCGATACGGTCAATCGCGTCATCCAGCTCATCTTTGCTTTTAGTCGTTGTTCCTCCCATAAGCACACTTCCCACCATACTGGTATAGCCTGCCTTATCCCCTTCAAATATCGGATCGCGATCCAGGACAAGCGAAAACGTTACCCGCGGCAGCTTGTGGTTCTCCACTACGAATACCTTTAGCCCATTGGGAAGCGTGAACCGTTCCGCTTCAGCAATATTAATTTTAGGAGCCGGGCCAGGTTCCGGATATTGACTCCGATCAATTTGTCCTAGCGCTACGGAACAAAGAAAAAGGGATGTTATATATAGACTTATCTTTTTCATGTCTGACAGTTTTAATTGGATGATTCGGATGATGGATTCGGTTGCGCTGATTTAGGCAGATAGTGTAGTACAACACGCCCCTCCTTCACCAGATACTCTTTTGCAACACGCTGCAAGTCTTCGCGGGACACCTTATTGTATTTATTAAGCTCGTTATTTACTTCATTCGCATCTCCCAAATAAACTTTTGCTTCAGCCAGGCTTTGAGCTATACCCGCCACAGAGCTGTTGCGGCTAACCACCGAATTTTCCACCTGGGCCTTTAGCTTCTCGAAGTCACTTTGTGAGATGCCGTTTTCTTTAACCAGGTCAATAAGTTTATCGATAGATGTTTCCAGCGTATCCGCCGATATACCCATGTTGGCAATCGCCAGAAAGATAAATAAACCACCGTCTTCCAGGTCCAACGGCATGGCCATTACCTGGACCGCCTGTTGCTGCTTATCTACTATTTCTTTAGTCAGCAGCGAACTCTTGCCTCCGGCAAGATAGGTGGAAAGCATATCCAATGCATAGGTATCCGGATGGTCCTTGCGTGGTAGATTATAAGCCTCAATCACAGCAGGAAGCTGAATGTTATCGTAAACGATGTCTCGTATTTCCGCTGTTCGTTTGGGTTCCTTTACGGTAGGACGGTAGATGTCTCCTTTACTTTTCGGAATCTCAGAAAAATAGGAACGCACCCATTTTTCCGTCTGATCATAGTCAAGGTCTCCCGCTATCACCAGCGTAGCGTTATTCGGAACATAAAAAGTTTTATAAAACTGCATAAACTCAGCCAGAGTGGCCTTATTCAGATGTTCCATCGACCCGATAGGTGCCATTTTATAAGGATGTTTCTGATAGGCGCGGGCAAGGATTTCCAGAATAAAAGAACCGTAAGGCTGATTATCGTAGCGTTGTCGCTTCTCTTCCTTAACAACTTCGCGCTGCGTTTCTACGCCGACTGAATCAATTTTTGCGTGCAGCATGCGTTCACTTTCCATATACAGCGCTGTTTCCAGATAATTGGAAGGAACGACTTCATAGTAATAAGTCTGATCGTTGGATGTAAAGGCGTTTAAGGTTCCGCCAATGGACTCAATTTTTTTCATGTATTCTCCCCGACCGATGTTCTCGCTTCCCTCGAACAAAAGATGTTCGAAGAAATGGGCAAATCCGGTCCGCTCCGGATTCTCATTTTTCGATCCGACGTGATAGAGTACGGAAACGGAAGCAATGGGAGTCGTCTTATCCTGATGCATAATGACGTTCAGACCGTTGTCGAGCGAAAACTCTTTAAATTTTACCGCGGTCTGTCCTACGGAAAGCATGGGAATGCTACATACGCAGGCTCCCAAAAAATAGGCTACTAGTTGTCTTTTCATTCGCTGATGAGATTAGATCTTCGGCAAGATAATAAAAAAAATTACTGCATTGGCTGCCCCTGGGAGGCCTCACCGCTTTTTTGATCGTCGTTCTGAATACCCCGATCGCGTTTTGGTGCGCCGTATTTCATCTCTCCAAATTTCCAGCTGAAGGTAATACCAAAAGAGCGGAAAGGAACTGCCGCATTTGAAACCTGCCGATATTGATTGGTTTCTATACGGGAGCGAAAGTTCTTGACCTCGTTAAAGGGATCAATCATATTCAGCCCGATGGTTGCTTTCTTTTTCAACACATCTTTTTTCAGTCCGATACTCCACATGTTAAATGCGGGAGTATACCCCTGAAAGGTTCGTCGGGGCGCATTCAAAATAACAAAACTCTCCGCTGTAAAGCCACCTTTTAAGTTCACGGTACCGCTTAAAAAAGCCTGATACATCCAAAAAATCTGATCAGCCTGGCTGGTTAACCCACCATCTACATTCTGCAGATTGATGTCATAGGAATACAGGTTCAGGTTTCCCCTCAAGGTCAGTATCTTGATCGGATTTACCGACGCAAAAATATTTGTACCGAAAGAATTGTTAGTTCCTATGTTTTCAAATGTCTGCAAAACGATCGGTTGCTCTTCGGTGCCGATGTTCCGGAACAGCTGTTCTATTACATCGTTTGTTCGCCGGTAATACAGGGAGGTGTTCAGCACCGTGCTTTTAATCATTGTTGAGTAGCCAAGCTCGATATTATGGGAAAGCTCCGGATCAAGAACCGGATTTCCCTGCTGCTGATTTATAGGATCTGCCTCATTCCGGAAAGGATTTAGGTGGAAGAGACTTGGCCGCTGGATTCGTTGATTATAACTCAGCTTCAAGCTTGACGTTTTACCCATTTTTCGGGAAAGGACTACGCTGGGCAACAAGTTATGGTAATCATTGCGGAATGCAGGAAACTCGCCCACAGGCTCTCCGTCCAGCAGGGTATACTCATAGCGAAGACCGCCTTTGATTTCGTATTTTTCAGCGAAGGGCACGCTCAATGTCGCGTATCCGGCACCTACATTTTGTTTATAGCTAAACAGATAAGAACGGATAGCGGAGTTAACAAAGCTTCCGCCGCTGATCATCGTGTCCACGCTCACGTCAGAGGAAATATCTCTTAATATAGCTTTGGCTCCAATTTCCAGCACGGCCTTTTTTAGCGGTTGTATGTAATCTACCTGAACAGTCCACTCATCGTTATCGCCAATATTGTTACCCATCTCATTAGGTCTTAACCAGGCTTGATCATAAAAAGTACTGTAGTCGGTATTGTTCCGGTTTTTGGAATACTGCCCGGCAAAGGTAATTTCTCTTCCTTTTTGCTGAAACTTATGCGTGTAATCAGCTGCCCAGTCAAAGCCTCCGAACGCGCGTGTATTATCTGTATTACTGAAGACCTCTGTCAGCCCGCCTCCCTGAAAATAACGGTTGGCGAAGTTCCCGTCGATCCCCATCTGGAAGCGATTGAAATTAAACGAACTGGTAATCAAATTCATGGAGTCAATATCGTAGTCCAGGGCCAAACTTCCTCGCCCCCCACCCCGGGTGGTCCGACTAGATCCATCCTGCGCAATGAGCGGAGTACCGTCCAGTGCTTCCTGCTCAAAAGTTGAACGAGTGGTCACCGGCCATCCCCACATCACACCAAGATTTGCAGTCAGTCCAAGTTTACCTTTACGATAATTTACGTTGCCATTGAAATTATTCTGGCGTATTCCCAATCCACCGGCCACAGAGCCATTCACGCCCGCAACATCCCGCTTTTTTGTAATGATGTTGATAATACCGGAGGTACCTTCTGCATCGTATTTCGAGGAGGGGCTGGTAATGACTTCGACATTCTTTATTTGATCAGCCGGGATCATTCTTAACGCATCGCCCACATTGTTCGTCATCGCCCCTGATGGTTTTCCATTGATGAATATCCGCACATTCTGATCTCCCCGGAGAGAAACATTCCCATCGATATCGACCGAAAGAAGCGGAACTTTTCTGAGTACATCCGCTGCATTGCCTCCGGATATGGTAACGTCCTGTTCCGCATTATAAACGAGGCGGTCCACCTTATTTTCGATCATAGGCACCTGACCGGTAACGACAACCTCCCCGAGTTCATTGGCGGAAGGCGCCAGTAAAATGGCCCCCAAATCGAGCTGATTACTCTCCGGACTGATTTTAACATTTACGGTTTTGGTTATATATCCCATGAAACTCGCTACGAGCCGGTAACTACCATTCGGAATTTTATCCAACTGAAAATCACCTTTATCGTCAGCCAGAGCTCCACTGATGGTCTTGGGACCATCGGAGGCTAATAAGCTAACGGTCGCAAAGTCGATGCTTTCACCGCTAATAGAATCCAATACGGTCCCCTTGATCCGGCCCCCTGCGGAACCCTGTTGAGCATGCGTATTCTGTATTCCTATACAAATAACCGCTGTTAGGACGGCTAAGATATTTTTCAAGTACATATTGTTTTAGTATTACAGCGTTTAGTCTCTCAAAAAGATGCGATGTTACAACAGATTCACGGGATTTGGGACTAGGAGTCTGTAAATTAGCTGTTACTAAAAAACTCAATGCTGAAAAAGATCAGCCTGCTACAATATTGACAATTTTCCCTTTAACAAAAATTACTTTCCTTACAGATTTTCCTTCCAGATACTTCTGCACTTCGGTGTCGCTCAGTACGATGGATTCCGCTTCCTCCGCTTCAACAGATAGCGGAATAGTCACTTTGGTCCTCATTTTCCCGTTGAAGGAAATTGGATAATCGAAGGCATCTTCGATCAGGTATTCTGCGTTGAAAGCAGGGTATGTACTGGTTGACAAGCTGCCTGGCTGATTTCCAAGAAGTTCCCACAGCTCTTCAGTGATGTGGGGAGCATAAGGAGATAAAACAATCACCAGCTTCTCGAGAATTGCTTTCTTGTTGCACTTTAGTTCGGTCAGCTCGTTTACGCAAATCATAAAACTGGAAACCGAAGTATTGAAGGAGAACCGTTCAATATCGTCTTCTACCTTGCGGATAATCTTATGTAAAGATTTAAGCTCACTTTTATCAGGCGCATCCTGCGAAACTTCGAATTGACTGTCGGTGCTGTGAAACAGCTTCCAGAACTTTCGAAGAAATTTGTGAACGCCTTCGATCCCGTTAGTATTCCAGGGTTTACTTTGCTCCAACGGTCCGAGAAACATTTCGTAAAGCCTCAAAGTATCGGCTCCATAGCCCTGCACAATATCATCAGGATTCACTACATTGAACTTCGACTTAGACATCTTCTCGACTTCAGCGCCGCAGACGTACTTATCTCCCTGAAGAATAAATTCCGCATCCGTATATTCTGGCCTGGAAGATTTAAAGGCTTCAAGATCTAATACATCATTGTGAACGATGTTTACATCTACATGGATAGCCGTGGTTTTATACTGGTCTTTTAGCCCGTAGGAGACGAAGGTATTTAGGTTTGCCCGGGAAGGATCGTTTACGCGGTAAACGAAATTGGACCTCCCTTGAATCATCCCCTGATTGATGAGTTTTTTAAACGGTTCTTCATCTGGCACGTAGCCCAGGTCCTTTAGAACTTTATTCCAAAAACGACTGTAGAGTAAATGTCCGGTACCATGTTCTGAACCTCCGATGTACAGATCGACTGATTTCCAGTAGTCAACTGCTTCTTTCGAAACGAAACGACCCTTATTTTGAGGATCCATATATCTATACCAATACCAGCTTGATCCCGCCCAGCCCGGCATAGTAGAGAGCTCATAATCGTATTTACCTTGATATTTCCATGATTCAGCCCTTCCGAGAGGGGGCTCGCCGGTCTCCGTCGGCAGATACTTGTCTATTTCCGGCAATCGAAGCGGTAAATCTTCCTCATCAATCAGGTATGGCAATCCATCCTGGTAATACACGGGCACTGGCTCCCCCCAGTAACGCTGCCGACCGAATATAGCATCCCGCATGCGGAAATTGATTTTTCCCGTGCCCATCTCCAATTCTTCCAGCTTTGTCAATAAAACATCGACCGCTTCTTTATAGGCTAAGCCATTGATCAAATCCGAATTGATATACTTACCTTCCTTGCGGGCGTCTGCAGCCTCAGATATATCCTGTGTATCCAGCACCGGAATGATTGGCAGATCGAATTGTTTAGCGAAGAGGTAGTCGCGCTGATCCCCTGAGGGCACAGCCATAACCGCGCCTGTACCATACCCCGCCAGTACGTAATCGGCTATCCAGATCGGGATCTTCTTTCCGGTAAGGGGATGTATAGCAAATGAGCCGGTAAAACATCCGCTTACTGTTTTTGTTTCTGCCAATCGGTCCCGCTCACTCTTTCGTTGTGTCCTTTCTACGTATTCAAGAACCGTTTTCTTTTGCTCAGCCGTTGTTAATGCCTCAACCATCTCATGCTCCGGTGCTAAGACCAAGAAGCTAACCCCGTAAAGCGTATCAACACGCGTTGTAAACACATCGATGTAATTATTCAGGTGCGAGGACACTATCAAACCATCTGTCACGAAGCGAACACGCGCACCAACACTTTTCCCGATCCAGTTACGCTGCACTTCCTTAAGTGGTTCCGGCCAGTCGATCGTATCCAGCCCGTTCAACAAGCGCTCTGCGTAAGCCGTGATGCGCATGCTCCATTGCATCATCTTCTTTTGCACTACCGGATAGCCACCCCGCTCGGAAACACCATCTTTTACTTCGTCGTTGGCCAGGACTGTCCCAAGTGCCTGACACCAGTTAACGGTACTTTCCCGTAAATAAGCTAAACGATATTTGAGTAACTCCAGTTGTTGCTGTCTTTCACCCAGCTCTTTCCAGCCGTCCGCACTAAAAATTAAGGTATCCTCATCTGAGACCGCATGCAACCCCTCCGTCCCGGATTGTTGAAATCGGGCAATTAGTTCGGTAATCGGTTTGGCGCAGTCCGCATCCAGATCGTAATAACTGCTGAAGAGCTGCATGAAAATCCATTGGGTCCACTGGTAATAATCCGGACTGCTGGTACGAACCTCCCGGCTCCAATCGAACGAAAAACCGAGGTTATCCATTTGTTCACGATAACGGGCGATGTTCGCGTCCGTTGTTACCGCTGGATGCTGGCCCGTCTGAATCGCATATTGCTCCGCCGGTAAACCAAAGGAATCATAACCCATTGGGTGCAGCACATGAAAACCTTTTAGTCGCTTATAACGACTGAAAATATCCGATGCAATGTATCCGAGCGGGTGGCCGACATGCAGACCTGCACCAGAAGGATAAGGGAACATATCCAGCACATAATATTTCGGCTTATCCGACGTATTATCTACTTTGAAGGTTTGATGAGCGGCCCAGAAGTGCTGCCACTTCCTTTCAATATCTCTAAATTGATAATCCATTGTAATGCGATTCGGTAAGACTCGCGAAAGTACGAAAATTCTCCTATCTCCTCGCGGGGATGTCAGCGGTAATTCTTATTTTCGCCCAGTAAAGCATCCCTTATGGAAGAATACGAAGTAAGCTCTTCGCCCAAAAAAACGAAGTCAGTATACATATCTACCGTTATCAGCATTGCCTTAGTGCTTCTGATGACCGGCCTTTTAGGCTTAATTATCGTACATGCCAAAAATCTTTCCAAGTACGTAAAAGAGAATATTGTTTTGAACTTGATTGTCAGTGAAGGGGTTAATGAGGCAGATATACTGGCTTTTCAGAAGAAGCTGGACGGAGATGAGCGCGTCCTGCGCACTCAATATATTAGTAAGGAACTGGCGGCTAATAATTTGAAAGCGGAACTCGGAGAGGACTTCGTCCAATTCCTGGGTTATAATCCCCTGCTGCCGTCCATTGACATTTATTTAAAGGAGGATTTCGCCAACAACACCAGCATTGAAGCATTTACCAAAGAGTTAAGCAACAATAAGATTGTCAATGAAGTTGTCTATCAGGACTCGCTCATTGATATGGTTAACCACAACATTAAAATTATCGGACTCGTTATTTTAGCTTTCGCGGTTATTTTGCTTATAATAGCTGTGGCCTTAATTAACAACACCATTCGCCTGGCTATTTATTCTCAGCGTTTTTTAATCAAAAGCATGCAGATGGTTGGTGCAACGAAAGCGTTTATTCGTCGCCCTTTTTTGGGCTACGGCATTCTTCACGGTCTCTTGGGTGGCCTGATTGCGATCATGCTCCTTTTGACCACTCTATACTTTGCTCAGGAACAAATCCCCGAAATCGTTATTCTCAGAAACTACTTTGAATTTGCTGTTATATTTCTGGCCGTTATTGCCTTAGGCATATTGATTTCCGGAATCAGCACCTATTTCGCAGTAAGTAAATACCTCCGTTTACGGATCAACGAACTTTACCGTTAGTATAGTTAAAAATTACTATGGCACAACAAAAAAAGAAAATCACTCCAGAGCCCCAAAAGGTCAGCTTCGTATTTGGGAAGTTGAACTATCAGCTTCTGCTGGCCAGTATAGCTGTCGTTGTACTCGGCTTTATTCTCATGGCAGGAAAAGAAGATATTTACAGCTTCACGAAGATAACACTGGCTCCGATTGTTGTCGTTGCCGGCTTTGCGCTCGGAATTGTTGCAATTCTAAAAGACCCAAAATAAACATTACTGATTTTCGCCACTCTCCAGAGCATGACGTTAACTGAAACAATCCTGCTGGCCATTGTCGAAGGCCTGACGGAATTTTTACCTGTGTCCTCTACGGGTCACCTGATTATCACTACGGCACTTCTCGGCATCGAACCGACCGATTTTGTAAAATTATTTACCGTTGCCATCCAATTGGGCACCATCTTGTCTGTGGTTGTGCTGTACTTCAAACGCTTTTTCCGATCTATATCGTTCTATCTGAAACTTTTTGTTGCTTTTATTCCGGCTGCTTTCTTTGGCTTGCTGCTGAGCGACCGCATTGATCAGATGCTGGAAAGTCCGATGACGGTTGCGATTACGCTGGTTCTGGGAGGTATCGTACTGCTTTTTGTAGATAAATGGTTCAATAAGCCGCAAACCGACGATTCAGATGAAATCACCTATATGCAGGCCCTGAAAATTGGTTTCTTCCAATGCCTGGCCATGATTCCCGGCACCTCTCGCTCCGGCGCGACTATCGTGGGTGGGATGGCCCAGAAGCTCACCAGAAAAGCGGCCGCAGAGTTTTCATTTTTCCTGGCGGTACCGACCATGTTGGGAGCCACCTGTAAAAAACTGTTGGATTTTTATCTGGACGGCCATCAACTCTCTTCCGAGGAAGTTCAGACACTCGTCGTTGGAAATGTTGTTGGTTTCATTGTGGCGATCATCGCGATTAAAACGTTTATCGATTTCGTTACCAAACACGGGTTCAAGCTGTTTGGTTGGTATAGGATTATTGTTGGAGGCATCATCCTGATTTTGCTGTTGAGCGGTCAGAGCCTGAATGTATTGTAGATGAGTGACAATACGCCAGTTTACCCACCATTCCATTTTAAGGAGGGTGAAGTATTACTTATCGACAAACCGCTGGGCTGGACAAGTTTTGACGTCGTTAGCAAAATCCGTAATTCACTGAAGCCCGAAAAAATTAAGGTGGGCCACGCCGGCACACTCGATCCCTTAGCCAGCGGCCTGCTGATGCTTTGCACCGGTAAAAAGACAAAGACTATTGACACCTTGCAGGCACTTCAGAAAGAATACACGGGAACCTTTACCCTCGGCGCTACGACTCCGACCTACGATCTTGAAAGCCACGCCGAAGCTAATTTCAGCCTTGAAGGCATAACGCATGAACTGCTGCGGCAGACGGCTGTTCAATTTACCGGGGAGCTTGAACAGCTTCCGCCCGCCCATTCAGCAGTGAAAGTAAACGGAGAACGGTTGTATGAAAAAGCCAGACGAGGCGAAGCCGTTGAACGGAAACCACGTAACGTACACATCTACGAATTTGAACTTACCCGCATCGCCCTGCCGGAAGTAGATTTCCGGGTGGTCTGCAGCAAGGGAACATACATTCGCTCGCTGGCCAGCGATTTTGGGAAGGCCCTCTCCAACGGTGCTTATCTTTCCGCGTTGAGAAGAACAAAAAACGGGGACTACAATGTTCGGGATGCCTATGAACTTCAATCCTTTATCGAGCATCTTCAACGTCTGAAACAGGATAAAGCCACCGATAATTAGGTTCTAAAAAAATTATCTGCTAAATTCACTATCTGAAACCGATAAAGTCAGGTAGCGAGCGATTATTCATGAAGATATACCGGAATCTGGAAGATTTTATTCCATTAGACCAGGCCGTAGTGACCATAGGCACTTTCGATGGCGTACATGTCGGACATCAGAAGATCATTAAAACCCTTCAGGAATGCGCTGTCCGCATGAAGGGAGAAACGGTGTTGCTCACCTTCTTTCCGCATCCGCGTATGATCCTGCACCCGGAGGACGATAGCCTGAAATTAATAAATTCGATCGGGGAGAAAGCCGCTCGTATGGAGGCAGCAGGTATTGATCACCTGATCATCACACCATTCACCCGAGATTTCTCAAATCAGGGCGCTGAAGAATACATCAGGGAAGTACTCGTCAGCAAGATTGGCACCAAGAAAATTATTATCGGTTACGATCATCATTTTGGCAAAGACCGGAGTGGGTCGCTGAATGATCTGTTGAAGTATTCGGAGGAATATCATTACTCCGTTCAGGAAATTCCTGAGCAGGACATTAATGATGTTGCCGTATCTTCGACAAAGATTCGTGAAGCATTAATTTTAGGAGACATTACTCGCGCCAACCGATACCTCGGTTATGCATTCACGATAACGGGAAAAGTCATTAAAGGGCAGCAGCTCGGCAGAACCATTGGCTTTCCAACGGCCAATATTTCCATACACGACAATTATAAGCTCATTCCCGCTTACGGTATTTACGCCATAAGAGCACGGATACTGGATCTATCCGAGCTGGAGACTGGAGATTATCGATCACCTGAAGCAGGTCCGTGGATGGACGGCATGGGATATATCGGAACAAGACCGACGGTTAACGGTATTTCACGAAGTATCGAGATCAACCTCTTCGATCTGGAAGAGAATCTATATGAGAAGACCTTACAGATCGAATTCATCGATTTCATTCGCCACGATCAGAGATTTGACAGCCTCGAAGATATGATTGAGCAGCTGAAAGACGATGAAGTCCGCGTCCGTGAGCGCCTCTCAGATACGGCCAAAGAATAACTTCTTATGAAAGTGGATCGAAGCGACCGGAGGATGTTGGATCAGGCGATCAATCGATGGGAAGAAGAGGGCTTGATCGATCAACAGACTGCAGATAAGCTTCGAAACTCTTACGAGTCTAAGGGAATTGACTGGCGACGCCTGGCGCAATATTCTTTTTGGATAGCCATTTCCTGTATTGCACTGAGCATACTATCGCTCCTGATTGACCAGGATCTTATCTCCATGATTTCCTGGATCTATGAAACACCCGATCTGGTGATCGCGGTATTATGTGCGCTTCTGGCTGCCGGATCCTTCTTCGTGGGCTACCGTAATAAAATGCGCTTTCCGGAGAAAGTGTTCAGCAACGAGGCTTTTATGCTTATTGGAGTAGGTGCAACGGCAACTGCTGTGGGTTATCTGCGGAATGTGCTCAATCGGGATGATGGGAGTTATTCACTTGCTTTTTTTCTTTCCGTACTGATTTACCTGTACCTCGCGATTAAACTTTCATCCAAGACCATCTGGATTTTCATGCTGATAGCGCTCGGACTTTGGTTCGCTATAGAAACCGCTTACCATAGCGGATGGGGCTTTCGTTTCTGGGGTCTGAACTATCCCGCCAGGTTTTGTCTCTTTGGGTTTATCCTGTTAAGCATCGTCGTCTTCCTGATACCGAAGATAAAAGGACTAAGTTTTTTTTATCGCCCCAGTTACATTATGGCTATTCTGTATTTGTTTACTTCTTTATGGCTGCTATCCATTTTCGGAAATTATGCTGATTTTGATGTATGGTCTCAAACCAAACAGTACCATTTGCTTTATTGGGGGATTTTGTCGACCAGCCTATCCGCTCTGCTGATGTGGTACGGCGTTCGAAGCAAAGACGTCATTGCCGGAGAATTTGGCTTCGCGTTTCTGCTCATTAACCTCTATACGCGTTATTTTGAATACTTGTGGGACAATCTCAATCGGGCACTCTTCTTTCTAATCCTGGCCGCATCTTTCTGGTTAATCGGGAGAAGGGCCGAAAAAAGTTGGAATCGCCCGACTAAACGTTGATCTTCACTTCGTAGGTAATGTTGATGCCGCCTGCAGCAAGCATGTCATGAACGGAACAATATTTCTTGACTGCCAGTTCAGCCGCTTTCTGAGCCTTTTCCACTTCAATCTTTCCTTTGAGAAAAAAAACAAGATGTATGCTGTGAAAAACAGCGGGTACCGCATCCACTCGTTGCCCTGTCACATCGGCGCGGAAATCATCGATGACCTGCCGCTGTTTTTGCAGAATGGTGATCAGATCTAAAGCGCTGCAGGATCCAAGAGCCATCAATACAAGCTCCATGGGGCGCACGCCTTCCCGTTCCCCACCAGAATCCGGCGGCCCGTCAATGTGAACCTTTACATCTGTTGAAGAACTGCTGGCCGCAAAATGAACAGCCTCATTAACACGCTCTAAAGAAATCTTCATGCTTTACCTTCCTAATTTTATTTACTGGCCTGAATGGCTTGCTCAAGATCTTCTATAATATCCACGAAGTCCTCAAGCCCTACGGATATGCGGATAGTTCCCGGGAAGATTCCCATGCGCCGCCTTTCTTCTTCTGTTAGCTTAGAATGCGTAGTAGTTGAAGGATGGGTCGCGATGGTTCGGGAATCTCCTAAATTAGAGGTGAATAAAATCATTTTCAACGCATTAATGAAGCGTTGTGCCCGTTCCAGGCCTCCTTTAAGGACAAAAGTAACGATACCACCTCCAGCCTTCATCTGGCTCCGGGCCAATTCATACTGAGGATGCGAGGGTAAAAAAGGGTAACGGACGGATTCTATTTCTTCATTCTGTTCCAGCGTTTCCGCCAGTAAAAGAGCGTTACCACAATGCCGGTCCATACGTAAACCCAGCGTTTCCAGGCTTTTTGAGATAACCCACGCATTGAAGGGGGACATTGAGGGCCCCGTCTGACGGATAAAAAACCTCATCTCATCGATAAGATCCTGACGCCCCACCACCAGTCCACCCAGTACCCGACCCTGTCCGTCCATATATTTTGTTGCGGAATGACTTACAAGATCAAAACCGTAATCGATCGGCTTTTGCAAATACGGTGTAGCAAAGCAGTTATCGACATTCAAAATCAGATTCGGATATTTTTTCTTCAAACCGGCTATAAACTGCAGATCGATCAACTCGAGACCTGGATTCGAAGGCGTTTCCAAAAACAACATCTTGGTGTTCTCCTGAATCGAAGATTCCCATTGAGCCGGCTCGGCTGCATCAACGTAGGTCGTATGAATACCCCATTTGGGAAGGATGCGCGTAAAAATCTGGTGAGTAGACCCGAAAAGCGACCGGGAAGCAACAATGTGATCCCCCTGTTGCAGGAGAGCAGCAAAAGAAGTAAAAACCGCTGCCATACCGGAAGCGAATGCAAGCCCCGCCTCCGCACCTTCCATTGCGCATACTTTATCGATCAACTCGGTAGTATTTGGATTTGAGTAGCGGGAGTATACATTCCCCGCTTCTTCTTCGGCAAAAATAGCCTGTCCCTGTTCTGCGCTATCGAAAATGAAGCTTGAAGTAAGGTATAAGGGAGCAGAATGCTCCCGGTTTCCAGACCGGGCAGTTTGTCCCCGGACCAGTTTAGTTTGTTCCTTCATTGTTATTTCTGTAGAAGGGCAAACCTACTAAAATTTCCATATTAATGCTAACGGATACCCTCCTGATGCGCGAAGTAGTCAAGTATGGGCTGAAAAGACCGATGAGCGCGAACGGTTTCGCCAAACACGAGCAGGCAAGGACCCTGACCGTCTATGCCGGCTTCTTCCGCAGTTTCTTCAATCGTATTCACCAATCCAACGGCTACACGTTCATCCGGCATGGAACCGTTCTGAATCACAGCCGCGGGTAACTTACCCTTTCCAACAGACTGAAATAGTTTTACAATTCGATCGAGATCATCATAGCCCAATAAAACAACAACCGTTGAAGTTCCGCGACTCGCGTGTTCCAATTCCCGTGAAAGGCCACCGTCAGCGTTAGTTGCCGTTACAATAGACAAACCTTGACTCAATCCATTATGGGTGACCGGAATGCCCTGAAGCCCCGGAACCGATATGGCGCTACTGATTCCCGGAACAATTGCTGTCGGTATGCTATAGGAAGCAGCATATTCAAGCTCTTCATAGCCTTTTCCAAAAACGAAAAGATCTCCTCCTTTCAATCGGACCACATGTCCGAAATTCAAGGCGTAATCCACCATCAGCCTGTTAACCACTTCCTGAGAAAAACACTCATCACCGGAAGGGTTTCCGACGAATACCCGCGTACAGTTGGCCGGTGTATAATTAAGCAAAGCCGGATCAACCAGCGCATCATAAAGCACCACATCTGCTCGTTCCAACGCTTTGATTCCCTTTACGCTTATCAAGTCGGGGTCACCAGGCCCTGCACCTACCAAAGTGATGCTTGGATCAGCATACACTCGTCTCGTAATTTGTCTATCTGTTACACTACCCATATTGCGTTTCGTTAAAGAACAAAACAAAGATAGCAATAAAGACTATAAAAACAATAGACTTAATATTATAAACTCAACTTGGCAGCTAGCTCATCTTCTTTTCTGATCAGATCAGCTACGCTGGTCTCATTAAGGATTTGCAGCATTGCATTGCGCACTTCAACGAATGTATCCCGTATACCACAGGTATCTTCCGACTGACACTCATCGCATCGCCGGTAGAAATTCAGACTGACACAGGGAAGTAACGCAATGGGTCCGTCTGTGAGTCTGATCACCTGAGAAAGCCGAATATCATTAGGATCTTTGTTCAGGCTATACCCCCCCCCGGCACCTTTTTTACTATACAAAATACCGGCGTTTCGCATCTCAAGCAGAATCTGTTCCAGGAATTTTTTAGGTATACCCTCTTCATTTGCCACTTTAAGAATCTGCATCGGTTCTTTCCCGTAGTTCTTCCCTAAAACGATCAGGGCTTTGATGGCGTATTTTGATTTTTTTGATAACATAACTTATTTGCTCAAGTGGGCTTTAAGAAATTGTCCTGTATACGATTGCTTCTGTTTTGAAAGCTCTTCCGGTGTGCCGGCAAAGACAAGATCTCCACCTTGCTCACCCCCTTCCGGCCCAATATCGATTACCCAATCCGCACTTTTCAGTACATCCATATTATGCTCAATGACAAGAATCGTATTACCCTGCTCCAGTAGTGCATTAAAAGACGTTAGAAGCTTCTTGATGTCATGAAAATGCAAACCTGTAGTCGGCTCATCGAAAATAAAAAGCGTATTCTTGTTATTATTTCCTTTTATAAGAAAGGAGGCCAGCTTTATGCGCTGCGCTTCCCCCCCGGACAGGGTGTTGGAAGACTGACCAAGCTGCACATAACCTAGTCCTACATCAGCCAGAGGCTGAAGCTTCGCCACTATTTTTGGTTGGCTTTCAAAGAACAGGAGCGCCTCATCTATCGTCATCTCGAGTAAGTCGGCAACATTTTTACCTTCCCACACAACGTCGAGCACCTCCTCTTTAAAGCGTTTGCCTCCACAAGCCTCGCAGGGCAGATAAATATCAGCCATAAACTGCATCTCGATCTTGACTTCTCCTTCACCCAGGCAGACCTCGCATCTTCCCCCATCGACATTAAACGAAAAAGCTGCTGGCTTCAATCCCGTCGCTTTTGCAGCAGACTGGCTACTGTAAAGTGCACGGATATCATCCCAAGCCTTAACGTAAGTTACCGGATTCGATCTGGACGAACGTCCTATCGGATTCTGATCAACAAGTTCCACCCGCTCCACCCGCTGCACATCCCCGGTCAGTTTATCAAATTTACCCGTTTCTTCTCCGGAGTAACTTCCCGTTACCTTTTGCATTGCCGGGTAAAGAATCCGCTTAACCAGCGATGTTTTTCCCGATCCGGAAACGCCGGATACTGCGGTGAATACGCCCAAGGGGAACGTCACGTCTATCCCTTTCAGGTTGTTTTCACGGGCTCCTATAACAGATACGGAGTGATGCCATGGGCGACGCTTCCGCGGAACAACAATCTGTTCCCGCCCGCTTAAGTATTTGCCGGTCAGGCTATTCTTATCTTCTAATATCGAAGAGTAATTTCCGGAGTAAACCAATCTCCCTCCCTGTACGCCTGCCTCAGGCCCGATGTCAATCAGGTGATCGGCTGCCTGCATCATTTCTTCTTCATGTTCGACAACCAGCACGGTATTCCCTACTTTTTTCAGGGACTGAAGAACGCCAATCAGGCGTTGCGTATCCCTGGGATGTAAACCGATACTCGGCTCGTCAAGCACATAAATGGAGCCCACTAATGAGCTGCCCAGGGAAGTCGCCAAGTTAATGCGCTGGGATTCGCCACCCGAAAGTGTATTGGACAGACGGTTAAGGGTCAGATATCCCAGTCCTACTTCACAAAGAAAGCGGCAGCGGTTGGTCAGCTCCAGCAGCAATCGACTCGCTATTTGCCGCTCATTTTCCGAGAGACTTAAATCGGTAAAAAAATCCAGTGCTTTATCCAGCGGAAGCAACACCACATCGGTAATCGATTTCCCCCCAACCTTCACATAGGAAGTATCCTTCCTCAACCTCGTTCCCTTGCAATCCGGACAATTGGTCTTCCCGCGGTACCGGGAAAGCATTACTCTATATTGAATTTTATACGTTTGTTCTTCCAGCTCCCTGAAAAATTCATTCAACCCTCGAAAAAATTTATTACCGGTCCACAACAGTTCCTTTTGTTCAGCGCTCAGATCGGCGTAAGCCCGGTGTACGGGAAAATCAAATTTAATGGCATTCCGAAGGAATCGCTGAAGCCATTCGCCCATTTTCTCACCGCGCCAGGGAGCAATCGCCCCTTCATATACCGATTTGCTTTTATCGGGAATAACCAGATCCGGATCTATTCCGATAATCCTACCATAGCCCTCACAACGCGGGCAAGCACCATAAGGGTTGTTAAAGCTAAAGAAGTTTGGACTGGGCTCTTCAAAGGACATGCCGTCCAGCTCGAAACGGTCGCAAAAAAAGCGCTCTTCTCCGTCATACTGAACATAGCAATCTCCTCTGCCTTCAAAAAAAGCTGTCTGTACGGAATCTCCGAGGCGATTTCGTGTTTCTTCCTCCCCGTCTACGCGCACGCGATCGACGACAATCCGGATGGTGCCTGGCTCCGGCACGGCATTAGCGATTTTATCATCCTCAATCAATGCTTCAATCTTTTGTAAGGAGCCGTTATAGTCAACGCGGGTAAACCCTTTTTGAAGTAAAACAGCCAGCTCCTCCTTTAGCGTTCGCTCGTTGTGCGGATGCAGCGGAGTGATGATGGTAACGACGGTATCGTGCGATAGAGACTCAGTGAAATTAACCACATCGGTTACCGTATCTTTTCTCACTTCCTTTCCGGAAACCGGAGAATACGTTTTTCCAACACGAGCGTAGAGCAGTTTGAGGTAATCGTATATTTCCGTAGAAGTTCCAACGGTAGAACGGGGATTACTTGTGATCACCTTCTGCTCAATGGCTATCGCCGGAGCGATACCGCGGATATAATCCACCTCAGGCTTATTCATTCTTCCCAGGAACTGGCGCGCGTATGAGGACAAGCTTTCAACATAACGACGCTGTCCCTCGGCATAAAGCGTATCAAAAGCCAGGGAAGACTTGCCGGAACCCGACATACCGGTAATAACAACCAGTTTGTTCTTTGGAATGGCGACATCAATGTTCTTTAGATTATGAACTCTGGCACCTTTAATTATGATATGGGATTTGGGATCGAATACTTCCTTAACACTCATTGAACCTACCTTTAATCCTGTCTGAAATGCGTTGAACAGGCCTGATACAAAAATACGCAATCTATTAAACAACTGACGATTTTGATTTTTTTCTTTGTATTTCTAAAAAAATTTGTTTTGCTTTGAAAGCAGATTCACACAAGATTTATTTAACAGGAGGATTGCTATAGATAAAAACACTACTTAACATACTTTTTCAGTATTAGAAAAGATTAGAGTAGCATAGCATGAAATTACAGAATAAGTCTGACAAATACCTCATACATTCATACCGTAACGGAAACGATTCTGCAGTAGAAGAGTTGGTTCACCGCTACAAATCCAAGATATATACTTCCATTTACCTACTGGTCAAGGACAACTACCTCGCTGAAGACTTGTTTCAGGACACTTTTATTAAAGTAATCCGGACTATTCAGGCCGGGCGGTATAACGATGAAGGAAAATTCCTGCCCTGGGCTATCCGTATTGCGCACAACCTGGTCATAGACCATTACCGTAAGGCGAAGCGGACTCCCTTGATTACCAACGGCGATGGCTTTGACATCTTCGAGGTGCTTCCTTTCTACGATGAAACCGCCGAAGAACGCATGATCCGGTCTCAAACACATAAAGACCTGAGAAAAATGATCCGTTTACTACCGGACGATCAGAAAGAGGTGTTAATTATGCGCCTGTATGGGGATATGAGCTTTAAGGAAATTGCAGATGTGACTGAAGTCAGCATCAATACAGCTCTGGGCCGTATGCGTTACGCGTTGAATAACTTACGAAAAATGTTCAGCAATAAAGAGCTGATTTTAAAAACAGGTTAGCCATCGGGTAACGTTTTTCTCAGGGGTCGATCAGGCCAATTCTTTCGGCGTGCCTGATCGCTTCCACATTACTCTTGAACAGACAAGTTCTTATCCCTTTTTTGCTTATTTCCTGCAAGATTCTTATGCTCATTTGCCTTTTCGAAGGGCGTATATTCCGAATGTAAATTGCAAAGATACGGTCTGCATATTTTTCTGCCAGCCGCGCATAAATAATTGGATCCCGCTGTGTATTATCGCCAATCAGGATGAATTGCTGATCCGGGAAAACGGTGAGTATCCGTTCAATTCTTCGTAGCTTTCCTTCATGATTTGTTTTTCCGGTACTAAACAACTGATACCATCGCTTCAGATGACTCAACAGAAAGGCTCCTTCCGGGAGTTGGTAATGCCTGAACGTAAGCTCTAGATTCGGATATAAGTTCCATTCACTGCTTGAGACGTAAAAAAAGGGATTCGGATGTTGTTCATCAGTTTTCGAATAGGCCAGCATCCGATACCATGACGCACTTTCTTCAAAAATTTTTCGCCTGAGCGGGGTTTTGATCAGCAACTCCCTCAAGCGGCGAAAGAGCGTTGCTGAATAGGAAATCAGCACCGTATCGTCAATATCAGAGATGAAACCATACTGCGTTTTGCTGGAGATTAACAAATGGCCCATCTCTTCGGCAATGACAACGTTCCGTTCCGAAACAACGCAGACCTTTAGTACATGCCAACCTACCTCAAGCGGCTTACTCTGCTCCCAGTGAAAACTAAAGAAGCCGTCGCCCTCCGTACAACCTTTATAACGTTTGCCCATGAATTCCAACTCTACCCGAGCTCGCGGCAAAGGTTTAACCATAAACAATCTGAAGAGGCTAAGTATATTCGAAAATATACCCTGATCGTCCTGTGGGCTAACTGGTGCTCGTTTCCTGAACACATGGCCATATAAAACCATATGCTTTTTATGACCGTATCCGTTGTAGATTTTAATGACTGGCTTTGACTTCACGGTTTTAAAACAACTCGCTCATATCCTTGTTTGCTAGCTACAACACACAGCTTAACCATGGGATCAAGAAAAACCCGTTTCCTGTTCGTTATCAACAGTCGTTCCGGAAACGGCAGAACGGACTTACAATCGGTTATCGAGAATTTCTTTTCTGAACAAGCGGATGAGATCGATTTCTTTTCTCTTGAAGAGAATTGTGATATTGAAGATCTCAAAGCCATTATTCAGAAGACCAGTCCGGAAATGGTAATTGCAGCGGGAGGCGACGGCACCGTGAAGCTCTTGGCAGAGTTGCTCATCGGAACATCAATTGTTTTGGGGATATTGCCTGCCGGCTCTGCTAATGGTATGGCAAGGGAATTCAATATACCAAATCAGTTGACCGAAGCTTTAAAGATCATCAACCACCACGAGCGAAAGGAAATTCATGCGTTACGTATAAACGGTGAGCTCAGCATACACCTCGCGGACATTGGCATCAACGCGCATATCGTGCACCGGTTTCAGAAGATGGGTCAAAGAGGGATGATAGGCTATGCAAGAGCGGCCTGGCAGGCGTTAAAAAGAAATAAGCGAATACGGGTCAGGATCAGGGCCGGAGACAAGGATTGGCAGCGGAAAGCCCATATGGTAGTCATTGCCAACGGAACCACTTACGGAACCGGTGTTAAAATAAATAAGACCGGTAATTTGTACGATAACGCCTTCGAAGTAGTCATATTAAAATGGTTTTCCATAATAGAGCTGATCAAAATGTTGATCTCCTTTCGGGTATCTTTCGATAAGTTTAAGACAGAAGTCATCCATACTTCAGAAGTCACCCTCGAACTCAAAACGAAATCCTATTTTCAGGTTGACGGCGAAGGGAGAGGAAAAGTCAACCATATAGAGGCCGTACTAGATCCAAACCGTCTGACGGTTGCCGTTCCTTCGGAAGGAAAAAGTTCTAAAAATAGAAAGGCTGACACCTGAAGTATCAGCCTGGTAGCGGGGAGCAGGATCGAACTGCCGACCTCAGGGTTATGAATCCTGCGCTCTAACCATCTGAGCTACCCCGCCGGATTTGAGTGTGCAAATATAAATTATTTTCCTTGGCTTCAGAAAAAAACTTAAAAATGTAGTCGGGGGATTTGTGTATCTTTGTCTTGCTGAGGAAGAATCTGGGTTCGCAGGCATGAAGAAAATCCACTTACTGGTATTAAAAGCATTTATAAGGCCGTTTATCGTGACCTTCTTTATCGTCATGTTCGTCCTGCTAATGCTATTCCTGTTCAAGTACATTGATGACCTGATCGGGAAGGGCTTTGAATGGTATGTAATACTTGAATTGCTTTGGTATGCTTCGGCAGCGCAGATCTCCATGGCCATGCCGCTCGCCATGCTCCTTTCGTCTATCATGACTTTTGGAAACCTCGGCGAGAGCTATGAATTGGTTGCCATTAAAGCAGCAGGCGTTTCTCTCCGCAAAGCCATGACCCCCTTACTGATTCTGGTAACCAGCATCAGCATCGGATCGTTCTTTTTCAGCGACTACATCCTGCCCATCACCAACCTCAAAATGGGTTCGCTTCTGTACGATGTCCGCAACAAAAAAGCGGATTTCCTTATTAAGGATGGTGTATTCAACAACAGTATTCCAGGTTATTCCATCCGCGCTCAGAACAAGAATAAAGACGGTACCGTTTTATATAACCTGATTATTTACCAACATGGAAACCTATCCAGAGGATCTAATGTGCTGGTTGCCAAAGAAGGCGTTATGTACAACTCCAGGGATAACAACTACATGATTCTTAAGCTGAAAGACGGCGTCCGTTACGAAGAATCCACTGCAGGCAATCGCTCGTACAATCCCAGACAACAGTATACGCGCTACTATTTCGAACAGTCAGAGCAAAAGTTTGATATGTCAACGTTCCAGATGAAGCGTACCGATGAAGATGCTTTCCGTAATCACTATCAAATGCTGAACCTTAAGCAGCTGGACTATTTCACAGACTCCACCACGCATAAACTGGACAGCACCCGGCAAAGTATTTTCAGTGAAATCCAGTCAAACTATAAACTTTACAACCGGTATCAGGCGGACCAGTACAGTGCGCTTAACGCCCGGAATGACACCATACGCTATAGCGGAGATTTTGCCGGTGCCATCCCCGCTTACAAACGGCTAAACGCCTATAGCGCAGCATTAAGCGATATCCGCTACGTTACGGATGTACTCAACATGCGCTCAACGAGTGATCGGGAATTCAGTCTTCAGATTATCCGCTATATTATCGAATACCAGAAAAAATTCACGCTGGCGGCTTCCTGCCTCTTGCTGTTCTCTATTGGTGCCCCGCTGGGTGCCATCATACGCAAAGGAGGTCTCGGCCTTCCGGTGGTTATGGCGATCATCTTTTTCCTGATTTACCACATCATTTCCACGGTAGCGGAGAAATCCGCACGAGAAGCCAGTATTGACCCGGTACTGGGTATCTGGACCGCAATCATCGTGCTGACCCCTCTGGGTATTTTCTTGACCTATAAGGCAGCAACGGATTCGGCAATCTTCGACGTAGATTACTATCGCAACCTAATTAAAAAATGGTTCAATAAAGTTTTCAGTAAGCTGAGAACGAACAAAACGAAGCCTTCGAAGTCTTTGGCGCAACAAAGTTGACGCTTCAGTTATAGGAGCCGCTGCGTAATCCCTTTATATTTGCACGAAATTCACAATAAACAACAATGGATATCCAGTTACATACGATTGAGGAAGCAATCGAAGACATAAGGCAAGGCAAAGTGGTCGTCGTTGTCGATGACGAAGATCGCGAAAATGAGGGAGACTTCATCACCGCTGCCCGCAACGCTACTCCCGAAGTCATCAACTTTATGATCACCCACGGAAGAGGTTTGGTTTGTGCTCCGCTAACGGAAGAGCGGTGTAAGGAACTGGACCTGGAACCCATGGTGGGAACCAATACAGCTGTTTACGAAACTAATTTTACGGTATCCGTAGACCTGCAGGGTTACGGCTGCACGACGGGAATTTCTGTTTCCGACCGATCTAAGACGATTAAAGCCCTCATTGATCCGAACATTAAACCGGAAGAACTGGGAAGACCCGGACATATATTCCCCTTGATCGCGAAGGATGGTGGCGTTTTACGCCGTACCGGCCATACAGAAGCCTGCGTGGACCTCGCCAGACTAGCGGGCTTTGAGCCAGCCGGCGTTTTGGTTGAGATCTTAAAAGAGGACGGCGAAATGGCCCGTCTACCAGACCTGATGGAAGTAGCGAAGCGCTTCGATCTGAAGATTATCAGTATTAAAGATCTGATCGAGTATCGTTTGACTAAAGACAGCCTTATAGAAAAAGAAGTATCCGTAAAGCTGCCCACTGAATGGGGAGACTTTAACCTTATTGCCTATAAGCAAAAGCAAACCGAAGAACAACATCTTGCGCTGATTAAAGGCGAGTGGGAAGCAGACGAGCCGGTCCTCGTCCGGGTACACAGTTCTTGTCTGACGGGCGATATATTCGGTTCGTGCCGCTGCGATTGCGGTCCGCAGTTGCATAAGGCGATGGAGATGATCGAAAAAGAAGGCAAGGGCATTATTGTCTACATGAACCAGGAGGGAAGAGGCATTGGCCTGATCAATAAGTTACACGCATACAACTTACAGGAAAATGGTCTGGATACGGTAGATGCGAACATCCAGCTGGGCTTCAGTCCGGATACGCGCGATTACGGGATCGGCGCACAAATTCTGCGTAACCTGGGCGTAACCAAGATGCGTTTATTGACCAATAATCCAAAAAAACGCGCCGGACTGATCGGTTACGGTCTCGAAGTAACCGAGAACGTGGCAATCGAGATAGAATCCAATAAGCATAACGAATTATACCTGCGGACGAAAAGAGATCGCATGGGACATACGATCATGAAGAACACCTGACGACCTACCAGCCGGGGCCACCGATCGTCGTCGAAGGATTGGTGATCGATGGCTCCACCGGCGTCGTTATCGGCGCGGAATTAAACGGCGTTACCCCATCATCTTCTTCCTCTCTTTTTTTCCTGCTCAGGAAAAACATTCGTCTGAAAAACTCTTTGAAGGTGTCAAACTCCTGGCGATAAACAATCCCGAATGCGCTGATATATTCATCATTTGGATTTAGAAAATTCCGGTTATTCAGCCGGTTAGATGCCCTTAAAAGAAGATTCCCGTTCTTTCTCAATAAATAAAGCGCTTCGACGTCACTCGCAATCTGATTACCGAATACATTGAGATCATTCAGATCGTTTCTCCGGTCCGTAAGTTCTCCCATGATCATCAGTCGATTATTCAGAAGCCGCACCGTAGCGCTAGCCTCATTGAGCGAACGGATATTAAGGTCGACAAAATTCAGATTGAGCGATTGGGATATGATGTTGTTAAGCTGGTTAAAGGCCAGCTCCGTTCCCGCGCGAAAAACCGTCGTATTGAGTTCTGTAGTTAGATCCGTCCCCGTACCGGGATTGAATCCCCGGCGAACGATCAAGCTTAAAGCCTGCTGATTAACGTTGTTGATGTCCGAAAAATAATTCTGCAGTTCATCTTTAACATAGGCGTCGATTGGAAAATCGAGTGAGAAACTTATATCCGGATGGGTCAGGCTACCGCTCAGGTGCATACCCGCCTGCGCTAAAACCCGTTGATCTGTTCCGGCCCGACCGGCTGCAATGTAGAGGGGAGCAGCACTGGTACGCACCTCATAGGCCGCCGTTAGGTTGATAATCGCCTCAGTCGGGTTGCCGGTCCAACGGATCGTACCTCCCCGACGGATTTCGAAGATCTTGTTGATAAAGTCGCGGGCTGTAAAATCAAACTTACCCGCCAGAATCGAATAATCACCGAACATCTCAAAATCGCCCAGGCTGGTGATATTCATCGTGAGATTTCCCTCCCCTGTGCCTGAAAGCTTTCCCAGATCGGTGAAGAGGTTCGCCTGAGCAGCACTGTTGATCGTCAGGTTAAGCTTCATGGTTAACCCATCAAAATAAGAGCGACGGGTGCTGGAAACCGTTGAGTCCGGATTAATGAAGGTGATGAATTCATTATCGCTCACCGTACCGGCAGAATTTAACGGGATGTTAAAAACCGTTCCCTGTTCGGTACGAGCGGTGATATCAATATCCATGCTGCTCGTCGGTCCCTTGAAATTGAACGTTCCCGTACCGAAAGCCTTCCCGTAATAAAGCTCGTTATCTTTCGACGTCGTGTTCAGCACCATAAAATTATCCGCTTTCACCACAACCTCTATCGTCGGATCCGTCGGGTTACCCATATCTACGGTGCCCGTAGCAATGGCCTGATGCTCATTGTCATCCAGCAACTTGAGCTCATTCAATTGAATAACGCTGTTCTCTACACTCACTTCCTGATCCACACGATAGTGCGTCTGCAGGTAGATCACCGTAAATGCGGCGTCGTTGAAGCGAACCTTCCCGCCTATGCGCGGCGCCAGCGGCGTACCCCTCAGTTTAACATCGGCTGTTGCCGTGCCTTCGAGATTTGTCACCAATTGTCTTAAAAAAGGTTCGAAAATAATAAGTTCGCTATCTTCCAGGTGGACATCCAGGTTCAGGTTATCGTCTTCAGCAAGCGCGTTGTAATTACCCGTAATTTTAAGTGTTTCCAGATCCGCCCGTCTGATCGACACGTCCACATCAACCAGTTGCGTTCCGGGGTCCATGTCGGCATTCAGCGCAAGGTCGCCGATTTCTGTTTCGTTATAGAAAATCTTGCTGGCTTCCATTTCTGAAGATACAAAGGGCGTTTTCAGGGCAGAAAACAGTTTGACATTACCGTTCAATGTACCCCTAAGTTCTATACCCAGGGGATTCAGCAATCCATCCAGGTTTTCAAGGCTGAAGTTCTCAAAATGGGCTTGCAAGGATTCTTCCGTACTTTCCGACAGGAGACCATCAATCCGGATCTGCTGATCTTCATTTTTAAGCTCGAAGCCGGTTATGGTGACCTGATTTTGTACAAAGTCGAAATTTACCTCCTCGTCCAGCTCCCAGTCCTGCCGGTTGATGATGACATTAGAGGGCAGCAGGCTTACCTTTGCGGATTCCCCTGTAGAAAACCTGACCAGCGCATTCAGGTCGAGTTGATTTTTAGCATCCACATCGGACAACTTCAAATTAAAGTGAAGGCTATCGTCCGCTAGAACATTGGAAATATTGATGTTTTTAACGTAGAGGCTGTCCGTTATATCCCACTGGTCAGCGGTAAGCATCAGGTTCAATGAGTTACTGAGTGCGGTTTCATCCAGAATAATTTTGGATATACTCATCTTCTTCCCGATCAATAAGCGCGGAATATAACCATTCATGGAAGCGATGCTGTCGGCACTGGAAAAGCGGCCGTTAAACACAGCGGTATCCGGAATCCGGATATCCCTAGCAAACAACATACTTAACGGATCTGCATTTTTGAGACGAACGTTCACCTCGAACAATTGTTCGCTGGGCAATAAATTGGTTCTCCAGGAAGGAACGTATTTATTGAGCACCCCTTTAAAATACGACGGGAACGTATTCAGATCAATCTCTCCCCGGAGCATAATGTCAGCCAGGTCAGAGCGCAGAGTTAACAAACGTCTGTCACGATTGCCCCGGGCACTGATCACCATGGAGTCGATGGAGGCCGCCGTATCCGGTAAGCTGATTTTTGATCCACGAAAATCAATCCTTCCTACCATATTGTTCAGGTCGTCTCCGGTGAAATCAGCGTCAACTTCAGTTCTTATTGTCAGGGAGTCTTTTGTAAAGCCGAGTTGATGCAACTCCGCTTTTTCAAGCAGCAGCTCAAACGAATAGACCGGAAGCTCACCGTTCAGGTCAATACGCCCCTCCAATGCCGCCTGCAGATGCGGATCCATCGCTTCGATCAATCCGTCAAACTGTTGCTGATCAACCGCCCCGTCAATCCGGATATTCCGGTAATCGTATTCGTTGAATTCTAGCGAATGGATAGTCGACCGTACCTGCGCATGCAGGTCTTGCAATGCCATCCCGCTTCCAGACACTTCCGCATCAAAGGATACTTGTCCCAGTTGCTTATTTTTCAGTAAGCTGCCGAGTTTGAGAGCCGGAGAGGAAATCACTCCTTTATAATGACTCACCTCCCCAAGAGAAAGATCCGCTTTAGCCTGAAGCTGACCGAGGGCCGATTTCAGCGATCCATCTATAGAAAAATCGCGATACGTTCCCAAAAGCTTCCCCGAGTAACTAATGTGCCCAAGATCGGCGAAGGAAGAGGGTAAAGGACTAACACTCCCGCCACTGAGATCCGGCAACAGTATGTCCAGATCTTTTTTATTGCTCGCCAGTTGGCTTAACTGTAAATCGAATATCGTGCGCTCTATTTCCGGAAGTCCGCGAACGCGGATATTACCTTTCATATAGGTAGCCGCCCCGGTTTGCATGACCAGGTTCCTTCCCCGAAAGTCGTCAACCCTTCCGGAGACCGAACCACTGAGCAGCACATTGAACTTCGTTACATCGGCAGATGGAGCAAAGAAGGCGATATCAGCAGAATGGATACGGGCATTTTGAAGCTCGCCTTCGACATAGACTTTATGATTGAAATCTGAAAAATCCGCGAAACTATCGAACTGAAAAGAAACTTGTTCCGCAAGACGGCTTCGATTCGTTCGGGCATAAAGAGCGGAGAAATCCATCCGATTGCTGTCCACAACGGCCCGCGTGGTCAACTCATACAAGCGAAATCCGCTCTGCTCTTCCAAAGTCAGCTCTTCAACATAGGCAGCGATCAGATGATCTTTGAAATTAATTTCGGAGAATCTTCCGTTCAGGTTGGAAACATTAAGGTGATTGAAATCGATACCGTTTGCAAAGGTATCCACCAGCTGATTATCGTAGCGGAAACGAAGTCCTTCCAGATTCAGCTTGTGCAGGCCTACTTCAAAAGAGGTCGAATCAGGTTTAGGCTTATCTGAAGAAAAATAATCCGTAAGAAACGTTACGTTGCTTGTAGAATCCGGCAAACGCTTCAGGTAAATGCTACCGTCTTTTAAATTCAGCTCTTCAATTTCCAGCTTACCGTCGAATAAATTCGTCAGGCTAACTTCTGCATCCAGTCTACCCAGCCGCAAAAGCGTGTCCTGCGTTTGATCAAGAACAAGCAATCCGCGAATGTCCAGCGATGAAAAGGGTTTAAAGTACAGCCTGTCCACGCGTACTTCTGTCCTAAGCTCCCGGGAGAGGTAACTCGCTGCCCGGTGGGTTAACCAGGTCTGCATAAATGCAAATTGCAGAGAAAGCACTAGCAAAATCAGCAGAACGACCAGCGTACCAATCGTATAAAGAATAATATTTAGTGCTTTTTTAATAACTTTGTCTATTTAAACAAACTTCGAATTTTGGCTATTATCCTCGGCATCGAATCTTCCTGTGACGAGACTTCCGCCGCCATCTGTATAGACGGCAAAATTGTCTCAAATATTATTGCAAATCAAAGCGTTCATGAAAAATTTGGTGGTGTTATTCCAGAACTTGCATCCCGGGCGCATCAGCAAAACATCGTGCCCACGGTTCATGAAGCCATTGCTCAGGCAAAAATAAACAAAAAGGACATACAAGCAGTGGCTTTCACGCGTGGACCCGGACTTTTAGGATCTTTGCTCGTGGGTACTTCTTTCGCCAAATCTTTCGCCCTGGCACTGGATATCCCCCTTATCGAAGTAAACCATATGCAGGCCCATGTACTGGCGCATTTCATCGAAGAGCCCCAGCCGAATTTCCCTTTCATCTGCCTTACCGTATCCGGCGGTCATACACAACTCGTACTGGTTAAGGATTATTTTGATATGCAGATCATCGGCGAGACGTTGGACGATGCTGCCGGGGAGGCTTTCGATAAAAGTGCCAAACTGCTGGGACTACCCTATCCTGGAGGCCCGCTTATTGACCGTTATGCGAAGGAAGGCGACTTGAAGCGTTTCCGGTTTCCGGAACCGCAGATCGACGGACTGAATTTCAGTTTCAGCGGATTGAAAACGTCTATTCTCTACTTTCTTCAACGGGAACAAAAGACCGATCCGACGTTTATTGAATCAAACTTGCCGGACCTTTGCGCATCCATTCAAGATAGAATTGTTTCAATTCTGATTAATAAACTGGATAAAGCGGTAACTCAGTATCCGGTGGGGGGTATCGCGATAGCCGGTGGGGTTTCCGCAAATTCGGGTCTGAGGACCGCTTTTGAAGCGCTAGCTTCAAAAAAAGGCTTGCGGGCTTTTATCCCGAAGTTCGAATTTTGTACAGATAACGCCGCCATGATCGCCATTACGGGGCACATCAAGTACGAACAGCGAACTTTCGTGGATCAGTTGGTTGCACCCATTAGCCGATGGAGTCTTGAGGACCGATAGCTTTTCCCGGCGTTGTTGCCGCGATGTAACGCTTTCCTTATCTTTGTCAAATCATTAATAATTTGTTCTCAGAACATGGGAGTTCCAAGTTTAATATTTTTCGGCATTTTTGCTTTACCACTGATCGCCTTTCTGATCTGGATGATGAGAAAAGATAAGCAGAAGGGCATCTTCGGAATCATCGTAGTGATTATTTTAGTGGTATTCGCCGTCGCTTCCTCGCTCAAAGCCAGTAAGAGTGAACTGGACCGGAAAAAATATCAGGAGGTTAGCAAATAAAAAAAGGGGCGAAAATCACCCCTTATCCGTTCTGTCGACCTTAGATTACTTTTCGTCTATTTTATCGGCGCTGACCAACGCTCTGATTTTCTCTTCCAGTTCGTCCATCAGGTCTGGATTGTCCAATAAAAGATTCTTGACAGCATCCCTCCCCTGTCCGAGTTTCGTTTCTCCGTAGCTAAACCAGGAACCAGACTTCTTAATCACATTAAAGTCCACACCCAGATCAATGATTTCACCTGCCTTAGAGATTCCCTCGCCAAAAATAATATCAAATTCAGCAATGCGGAATGGAGGGGCCACCTTGTTCTTCACAATTTTTACTTTCACCCGGTTACCGGATACCTCGTCGGCATCTTTAATCTGAGCCATACGGCGGATATCCAGACGTACCGACGCGTAAAATTTAAGGGCATTCCCTCCTGTTGTGGTTTCCGGATTACCGAACATCACCCCAATTTTCTCCCTAAGCTGATTGATGAAGATACAACAGCAGTTTGTTTTGGAAATCGTACCGGTGAGTTTTCTCAATGCCTGAGACATCAGCCTTGCCTGAA
This sequence comes from Olivibacter sp., assembly GCA_048595275.1. Lineage (GTDB taxonomy): Bacteria > Bacteroidota > Bacteroidia > Sphingobacteriales > Sphingobacteriaceae > Olivibacter. The sequence continues at coordinate 40,687 of JBMDWN010000225.1, forward strand.
GTCCCATTTTTGAGTCACCCATTTCACCCTCGATTTCGCCCTTTGGAACCAGGGCAGCAACTGAGTCAATCACAATAACGTCAATCGCTCCGGAACGAATCAGGTTATCCGCAATTTCCAGTGCCTGCTCACCATTATCCGGCTGGGATATCAGCAGATTCTCCGTATCAACGCCCAGTTTACGAGCATAATATTTATCGAAAGCATGTTCAGCATCGACAATCGCTGCGATACCACCACTTTTCTGGGCCTCTGCAATAATATGAGTCGCCAGTGTCGTCTTCCCGGAGGATTCAGGGCCGTAGATCTCTACCACACGTCCTTTCGGAACACCACCGATTCCTAAAGCAATATCCAAACCGAGTGAACCGGTAGAAATGGAATCAATAGGCTCTACAGCCGTATCTCCAAGTTTCATAACGGCACCTTTACCATATGACTTTTCCAGCTTATCCAATGTAAGCTGAAGGGCTTTTAATTTATCCTGATTACTCATAGTTGCTCTTTAAGAAGATCAAAGATACCGATTTAAAAACGCATAATACTAATATCGTTAGCATTATTTTACAAATAATGCTGCTCGTAATATTTACAATAATCGGTAATCGGACATTCACTGCATTTAGGTTTTCTGGCCAGGCATATATAGCGGCCGTGCAGGATCAGCCAATGGTGAGCAATAGCAATCACTTCCTTTGGTAAATGCCTGATGAGCTGTTTCTCGACCGCCAGCGGCGTAGTCGCCCGGGTAGTCAGTCCAATCCGGTTTGCTACACGAAATACATGCGTATCCACCGCCATGGCAGGCTTGTCGTAAACAACCGATGCAATAACATTTGCCGTTTTACGTCCAACCCCGGGGAGCTTTTGAAGTTCCTTTAAATCGCCCGGCACCTCCCCCCCAAAGTCGTTCAGCAGCATATTAGCCATACCCACCAGGTGTTTAGCCTTATTGTTAGGGTAACTAACTGAACGGATAAAAGAGAAAACCTCATCAACCGGGGCGGCCGCCAGACTATCGGCATCCGGAAATCGATTAAACAAGGCAGGCGTAACCAGGTTGATCCGCTTATCGGTGCATTGGGCAGACAAAATTACCGCTACCAGTAATTCATAAGCGTTACTGTAATGCAGTTCGGTTTGGGCGTCCGGATTGTGGGTAGAAAAATATTCGACGACGCCTTTATAGCGCTCCTCCTTCCGCATCTATTTCAATGGTGCTCCGTTCACTTTCCGTTGCTGGGCGACGCGTAAGATGGTTGATATAGATTGCTGTGACGGATTCAGTAACTCGCTATTCAGGCCAGCTTTCAATTTCTGGAAAAAGAAACGGTCGTCGACATCCATAGAGAAATTCATTTGATCCAAATCATCGTAATTTGAACAGGGAAGATGATAATGAGTAAAGCTTTCTGTCATAGTATCCGGGTTTTCAAAGTCTTACAATAAAAAACGATTCTTAGCAGAGCATATTGCGCAATTCAACATTTTATTTATCCTTTTTTTCTGCTATTGCCTGAGCCGCCTTTAAGGCTTCAAAGGCGTTGACAATACCTCCGGAAATGGAGATGTCCTCTAACGATACCATCTTCCTGGATTTATTTTCCCGGATTCGCACTTTTTGATCTACTTTGGTCACAGAATTAAGGATAACTTCCTTTACCTGCGCGGCGGTCAATGAAGGATAATAAGATCTGATCAGTGCTGCAACTCCGCTTACGACCGGTGCAGCCATACTGGTGCCTTGTTCTTCCTTATACTTTCCATCCGGATAAGTGGAATAAATGTCGACACCCGGAGCAAAGACATCCACCGATTTCTTCCCATAGTTAGAAAAATCAGCCACCAGGTTTTTGTCTATTTTCCATCCGGTAGCACCAACCTCGATCCAGGCATCTGCCATCCCACCATTCTCACTGAGACTGTCAGCGTAATGGCGGTTCGGATAGTTTGGCATTTCATCGTTGTTCTGTGATTCATTGCCGGAAGCATGAACCAACAATACATCCTTTTCCATGGCATACCGTACAGCAGAATCCACGATTTGCTTATCCTTCGTATAGGCCTTACCGAAACTCATGTTTATGACCTTAGCCCCCTGATCTACCGCATAAAAAATAGCATTAGCCACATCCTTATCGCGCTCATCACCATCCGGAACAGTTCGAACTGCCAGGATACGTGCCTGGTCCGCCACACCCTTAATGCCAATACCATTGACCCTGTCGGCGGCTATTATTCCCGCGACATGCGTACCGTGACTGGCATCAGGACCCTTCACATCATGATTTCCGTAATAACGCTCCGAACCATCTTCGTAATTATCTCCTACAATATCCCTGGAGTCATAATCCATGTTCAGGTGATACGCTACCTGTGTATTATAAGCCGCTCTGGCGTCCTGAAGATCTTTTCGGAAGGAGTTATAGTCTCCCTCTTCTTTAATACCCCTTTTCACCAGGGAAATAATGCGACGCTCTATACGATCCTTTGTTTTATACCTGCTTAGATCAGTCAGCGTCAGGCTATCTTTACCAAGCTGCCGTTCGATGCTATCCAACCGTGCGGCAATCTCATTAACGAAACGCTGGGAAAGCTGAGCTCTTTCCAACCTCGTCATATAATCCGTATTCATTTTCAGGTAGCTCTGGAAAGCACGTCGTTCTCCCTCCTCCAGAGGAGTGGAAGGGAGAACGGATCTATAGCGCGGGTACAACTCACGTACCAGCCGAACAACTTCCAGGTTGTCGTAGTGAACATCTTTTCCATCGGCATTACCTAGAAAGTTCCAGCCATGCACATCGTCCACATAACCATTCTCATCGTTGTCAATTCCATCACCGGCTACTTCATCCGGATTAACCCACAAGCGGCTTCTCAAATCTTCGTGAGCAGTATCTACACCGCCATCAATCACCGCTACCACGACCTCCTGTCCGGTCTTATCCTTTAAAAGCTCCTCGTAGGCACGTTCCGTACTGACACCCGGGACGCCATCCTGCGCCAGGTCCAGATTGAACCAATTCGCTTTCGCTTTAAGTTTGGGAGCTTTACGATCTGTCTGCCCTTGAACAAGGGAAAAACCGGAAACAAGAAGAAATAGGGAAAGACTATGGAGGAAGAATCTTAAATGAGTCATTCAGACTTAACGTTATATATGAGCGGGTAAAAATAAGCAAATATGCTTGCTTTGCAGAAGAAATATGATTTCAAGGGGAGATAGACGTTGGGATTAGAAGACTTTCTGCTCTGTTAGCTTATCGGTTTCCGGGTTGTTTCTTATTGGCTGGATGTGAAGACAGGGCTTTCTAAAAACAGAAAGCCCCGAGGGGATTCCCTGGGGGCTTGTTCTGTAAAAGGGTCGGCACCGACCTACTCTCCCACATGTTACTGCAGTACCATCGGCTCTGGCGGGCTTAACTTCTCTGTTCGGGATGGGAAGAGGTGGACACCGCCGATA
>JBMDWN010000226.1:0-4559 GCA_048595275.1 Olivibacter sp.
TGGTGAGGGTATGTTTTTCCAACGTATGATGCGCTTTGATCAGGATGACCGGGGCAGCGGCTTCAAAACCAACCCGCCCCTTAATGCCGATAATCGTGTCGCCAACGTGAATATCACGTCCAATTCCGTAGGGCTGAGCTAAAGCCTGTAATTGTTGAATCACTTCAACGGAACTCATGCGGTTACCATTTAGCGCAACGGGTTCACCTTTTTCGAAGCTAAGCCGAATTCTTTCAGTACCTTCCTTACTTACCGGAGTTGGCCAGGCAGCCTCAGGCAGGGTGTCATGAGAAGTCAGGGTTTCTTTTCCACCTACGGATGTCCCCCAGATGCCTTTATTGATGGAGTATTTTGCCTTTTCAGCGTTAAATTCCACGCCATGGTTGTGCAGGTAGTCGATTTCAGATTCGCGGCTCAGTTTGAGATCCCGGATCGGCGTGATGATTTCAACATCCGGAATAAGGATGTTAAAAATCATGTCGAAACGTACCTGGTCATTGCCCGCGCCTGTACTGCCATGGGCAACAAAATTAGCACCAATCTTTTGCACATAATGTGCAATAGCCGTGGCTTGGCAAACCCGTTCCGCACTGACTGAAAGCGGATAAGTAGCGTTTTTCAATACATTTCCGAAGATCAGGTAGCGAATACTGTCCCGATAATAATTTTCCGTTTCGTCAACCACGGCGTGCGAAGCAACGCCGAGCTCGTAAGCCCGTTTTTCAGTTTGCTCCAGTTCTTCGGCTGAAAAGCCACCGGTATTGACTATGACCGAATGGACTTCCAGGCCCATATCTTTGGCGAGGTAGATGGCGCAGAACGAGGTGTCGAGACCGCCGCTAAATGCCAAAACTACTTTCTTCTTCATGCTATCAAATATTTTGCGCGAGAGGCGCTTGGGTAAACAATATATTTATTTAGTAAAAAAACAAGCCGAACAATTTGGCTGACCGGCGCAAACGCATCTCAATCCGCTTGAAGAGCGATTGTTTTTTATGCATCTGTTTCAGGCGTTCCTTGGCTTTCGCTTTCTGCTCGATTTTTTGCCTCAGCTCTTTCTGCTTTTCAACCGGGTCCCACAGCATGGCCGTGCACATGCAGTTTTTGCGTTCTTTGCTAACCAGGATATCGTAATTTACGCAACTTTGACAGCCTTTCCAAAATTCTTCATCCTGCGTCAACTCTGAGTATGGAACGGGTTCGTAGCCCAGATCCGAATTAATCTTCATGACGGCGAAACCAGTCGTCAATCCGAAAATTTTCGCATTCGGGTATTTCTCCCGGGAAAGTTCGAAAATGCGCTTTTTAATGGTTTTTGCCAAACCTTCTTTCCGGAAAGCCGGATTGACAATCAAGCCGGAATTGGCAACATAGTCGCCATGGCTCCAGGTCTCGATATAGCAAAAGCCAGCCCATGTGCCGTCTTTATGCAAGGCGATGACCGCCTTGCCTTCCTTCATTTTATTGGCAATATAGTCCGGTTTCCGGCGCGCAATACCGGTTCCCCGCGCTTTTGCAGACTCCGCCATTTCTCCGCAGATCTGTTCTGCATAAGCTGTGTGTGCTTCTGTGGCTGGAATAACAAGAAAATTGCTTGTGTTCATTTTCTATGACCCGTGACCTTTATAACAGGAATTTCCCTGCTGGTCTTCTTGTTAAAAATTTGTTTGTATAGAACAGGGTATGATAGGACTTGTTTCAATACCCTAAAGGTTGGAGTGCTATGCCCTGCAATCAGGCCCGGGGCATAATAGGTCGTCGGATCTTTAAAACAAGTTTATAGGTTGCAATATGCTCACATATCAAAGCCGCTTGCTCAGCGAAAGCGCTGGACATCATGGGCTTTAGAGATAAATATGATATGTTCATGTCTATATATAAAACTTGTAACGAGAAACGCAAATGTACTAATAAAATTTTTTTATGCAACAAAATCCATATAAAAAGTGTTGGCTTAACATAAAGATTACGAAGGGCTTAATCATCATTGGCATCTTTAAATCAATAAAAGCATTAAAGATTTATTTCATGAAAAAACTTATGCAGATACAAATGGCTAAAATTTTAGGAATCAGTTTCCTGATCGCAGGAAGCATCTCCATGACGGCCTGTGGAAACGGCGGTTCAGATGCCGCTCATACGGAACATGTTGATACCGTTGAAAACGCAGACGGAACGGCACAGTCGCTTATCCTGGATGGCGCTTACAAAGGGACATTGCCATGCGCCGACTGTGAAGGCATTGAGACTACCATCGTTTTTAAAGATGACAACAGCTATACCCTTGATGCGAAATACCTTGGAAGGGAAGGTGCTCCAGTTCAGTATGAAGGCCAGTATGCTATTGATGGAGATGTGGTAACCCTGCAAGGCATTACCGACAGCCCAGCCAAATATCAACTGGACGGCGATGATCTTGTTCAGTTGGATATGGATGGTAAGAAAATTGAATCAGCGGGCAATTTGAATTACACTTTGGAGAAGCAATAGAAAGGTGATTTTGAAAGCATAATAGTCTTACGGACGCCCTTACCGAGCGTCCGTTTTTTATTTACCGGTTAAGCCTATAAAAAGCATCGCTCCAGCGTAGCTCGTCTTCGAAGCGATCCAGTCTTGTTTGACCATTAATTTTAACGAGTTCAATTCCGGCTATGCGGGCAAAATCTTCCAGGTATTCCATACTTAGGTTTTGACTGTAAACGGTATGGTGTGCGCCGCCGGCATGGATCCAGGCCGAGGAGGCTGTCTTCATGTCGGGTAAAGGCTTCCATAGTACACGCGCCACAGGTAATTCCGGAATTTCTTTTTTTACCGCTACGCCTTCGGTCTCATTGGCAATCAGCCGAAAACGGTCCCCCATATCAACCAGCGAGGCCACAAGTGAAGGACCGGCATCCGAATTAAACACCAGTCGGGCAGGATCTTCTTTCCCTCCGATGCCCAGTGGATGCACTTCCAGCTTCGGTTTTCCTGTTGTCAAACAAGGGTCTACTTCCAGCATGTGGGAGCCGAGAATCATGCTTTCGGAAGGGTCAAGATGATAGGTGTAATCTTCCATGAAAGCATTACCCCCGGGTAGCCCATATCCCATAATTTTACAGGCACGTACAAGGGCAGGGGTTTTCCAGTCGCCCTCCCCGGCGAAAGCATAACCCTTTTCCATCAGTCGCTGGACCGCTAAGCCCGGCAATTGATGCAGACCGTATAAATCTTCAAAAGTATCCGTGAAGCCTTTGAAACCTCCTTCATTAAGAAAATGTTCCAGGCCAAGTTCGATTCGGGCTGCTTCAATGAGATTTGACCGTTGCGCTCCACCGGGTTTAACCTCCCCCGCCAGTTCATATTTTTCTTCATACTCGGCGAGAAGCTTATCCAGCTCAGCCTCATTTACCTTTGAGATCCATGCTACAAGATCTCCCACAGGATAGGTGTTAACGGAAAATCCGAATTTAATCTCTGCATCCACCTTGTCGCCGTCGGTTACCGCGACCTGCCGCATATTATCGCCGAATCGAACGAATCGTGCACCCTGCCAGTCATGCCATGCAGCGGCAGCCCTGGTCCAGACGGCAATTCCATCCAGAGCCTGCTCATCTTTCCAATGTCCCGTAACTACTTTACGGGCGATGCGCATCTTCGAGACAATATGACCAAATTCGCGGTCACCGTGTGCACTTTGATTCAGATTCATAAAGTCCATATCAATCGAATCCCAGGGAATGTCCCTGTTGTATTGGGTATGGAAGTGCAAGAGCGGTTTGCGCAGTGCCTTCAATCCTCTGATCCACATTTTCGCGGGAGAGAACGTGTGCATCCAGGTGATGATTCCGATGCAATTAGGCTGTTCATTAGCCTGAGATATCGTTGCGAAAATTTCCTCGGCATTCCGAACGATGGGTTTGTTGACCACCAGAACGGGGATCGGACCACTGTTTAAGTGACTGGCGATCTCGGCGGTGTGTGCAGCCGCTTGTTTAAGTGTTTCTTCTCCGTAGAGGTCCTGGCTGCCGGTAATGAACCAGATTTCCAGTGCGCTGAAGTCAATCATATATAAATGCTGTATATTATAGGGTCTACTTTTTCTGATCTTTCTGCCCGTAGTAAGCCTGGCTTCCGTGCTTTCGGTCGTAATGTTTTTTTATCAGTGTATCTTTCAGGCGGGGAGCTTTCGGGTTAATCTGCTCTGTTTGTAAAGCCATTCGGGCAATATATTCCAGTACCGCACTGTTGTAAACCGCCCTTTCGCCGCTTTTCCCCCAAGTGAAGGGCGCATGATTTCCAACCAGGACCATTTCTATTTCAGCGGGCGACAGCCCGTTCCCCTTAAAATAGTCCAGGATCTGAAAACCGGTTTCGTATTCATAATTTCCTTCAATTCTGCCGTCTTCCATAGGAGGGATACATGGTATATCGGCGGTTAAGTGATCAGCGTGAGTGGTTCCATATATGGGGATGGCCCGCTGGCTTTGTGCCCAGCTTGTTGCATAAAGCGAGTGTGTATGCACTATAGCGTTGATTTCAGGCCAGTTTTTATACAACACTGCATGCGTCTGCGTATC
>JBMDWN010000227.1:0-5893 GCA_048595275.1 Olivibacter sp.
TACGCGCTGTGTTAACGCGTTGGAACGCCCGACTTTTAGTTGAAGATGAACGGTTCGTTCATCCTGATTCAGTACGGAGTATTTCAACTGCTGCATCGGCTCTTAATCTTTTACTTGTATATAGGTTATCTTTCTTACTAACCTTCCCTGCGCATCCAGGCCCTCTACGACCACTTGATAGGTGCCGGGATCGTCCGCTGTATAGAAGCGGAAGGATGCCTTTCCATCTCCCTCAGTCAGAATATTCGGTTCCCAGAAGATGGTGGTCCGGTCATCTCTTGCCGGTTCCCGACCTGCTTCCTCCTGACCTGAAGCGCCGTAATCCACCATAGGGAAAGGCCGGACTTCATAATAACCTTGCTGCCTGAAGGAAGTTAATCCTGCGGTACTTCCCGGTCGTTCCCCCCAGCGTGGTGGTTGATCCCCACGTCGGGTCGTAATGATCATGACGCCACCACCACCCCAGGATCCATAAATAGCAGTATTACCGATCGTGCGCAGGATTTCGACTGATGCCACGTCAACCGGCGGAACGATCCGTAGCGCATCTGCCCCCATGTAGACGCCATCTAAGATGATCTGCATCGGCTGGTTCGGGGATCGGCTGGAGTAGGGAACCCCTCCGCGAAAAATCACCCCGACAAGACGTCCCTGCAAACACATATCCAGACTGGGACAGCCCTGGAAGTAAATTTCATCTCCGCTGATCACCTGATCCGCATTTCCCGGTCCGTTCAGATTGGCCGAATGCCGGGCGGGGTTTTCTTTCTTTTGGCCCTTCACTTCAACCTCGTCCAGAATAATACTTCTTTCATCATATCCATACTTCTGCCAGTCGTCCAGGCTTCTGGTGGAGTCCTGCTGAAAGCGTCCGGCGGATGCTGAGGCATCCACCGTTACCTGGGGGGCATTTTTGCCAGCCGTTACTTTTTGCTGCGGCACGCTGTCCAACTCCACCTGAACATTTTTCCGGCCACGGGCATCTCTGGCCTGCACAATGAAATTGGTGTTTTCATAAAACAGGATTTTATCAAAGGTAAAACGACCATCGGCACCGGTAATCGTATCCAGAATTCCCGTATTTTCAAGCGATAGCACGGTCACTTTTGCCTTTTCGGCCGGTTCCCCTTTATCATTGATCACCCTCCCGCTGATGCGGAGCTGTTTCTCCGGCGGAAATTCCAACTCAGGCATCTTTCCTTTCTTCCGGTCCTCCCAAAAGGTTTTGTCCGCTTCTTCAAGCAATAAAAGCTGATCGATTTTCTCTAGTTGGACATCTTCCTGCCCTAAGCGGAGCGATTCAATGTCTTCCAACGGATGGGTTATATCCGACTCCAGCATTAGACTTCCCAGAATGCCTGGTTGCCGAACCGCACTATCCGGAACTTTGGACAGGTTGGTGACCGCAACGGAAAAAACAGCAACGTTTGTTGCGCTGTCTTCAGCCTGTGGATCGACTTGCATATTGACCTCCACCGGCTCCCGCAAACCAACAGTCTGCTCTGCGGCAGAAAGCTGCAAAGCAAGCAGATCTTCCGGTAACTGGGTAAACACTGAACGACCGGCCAGAAAATTCATCTGGTCATCCAGCAAGGCCAGTTTGGATACCCCTGAGGGTAGTCGTCCCGCCGGGAGCTTTATGTTGATCTTATTTCCCTCCAACCGAACTTTCACCGCATAAAAGACCTGTCCGCTGTTCTGGGCAATCAAGGCGAATTCCCGCCCTTCATAACCTTCTTCTTTAATCGTGGCCTGAACCAGAAAACTTCCGTCTGACTGGGCCCGAGCAAAAAGCTGGACTCCCTGATCTGCTACCGGTGGGAGGGGAATCCCTTCTGCAGAACGACTCTCGTAGGAGACGCGTGCAGTATAGCGAGCGGAAGACTTGGGTATCATGGTGAAATTGGCTACACCCAATTCATTGGTTGTAAATTCAGCAACTTTGTTTTCATCCTGATCGTACACCTCTCCGGCCACCGCTACCGGCTTTCCATTAGGAAGCAGCGAAAAAACGCCGACTCTTGTTGGCTCTTCACTAAGCAACGTACCGCTTTCCGCGTAAAATTCAACCACCGGATCGGGGTTACTAATTTCCACAGCAATGCGTTTTAGCACCGGAGGCTGATCACCGTTCATAATGTAAAGCGTCAGGACACCTTGCTTGACATCCAGCGCCTCGCGGGTAGCGAACTCCAGCTGTACCCGGCCTTCTGAATCTGAGCTTCCTTTACCCTTTGCCGAGCTCCGTGCGTTAAGGCGCAACTCATAATTCACCTCACGATCGGAAATCGCCTGCCCTCCGACATTCTCCAACTGTATCGTAGCCATCAGCACTTCACGGTCTTTTTCATCCTTCCGGGTGGAAAATTCACTTGACGTAACAATGCCGTCCGATTCAGAGCCGGCAATCACGATGTTCCGTTCAAAAAAAGTCGCTCGTCAAAATTACGCATCCAATTCGTGTAAGCACGAATGCGGTAATTCCCGTCAGGAAGCGAATCCGGCAAAGCAAAATCCCCGAAACTTAATCCGGATACGACCGGCAACCGACTGGAAAGCACAATTTCGTTTCGGCTGTCGATCAGTTCCACATAAATAATGCGGCTTACCGCAGAAAGGAAATTAAACTGACTGATGGTAGTATAGGCCTTAAACCATATATCTTCTCCCGCCTCGTAACGATCTCGGTCCAGTTGTACGTAAACTTTTTCCCGCGGAAACTTCTCCTGATATTCCTTCAGGTTTTCCAAAAGACCGTTCAACGGCTCATCAATCCGGTCTGCCTGTGCAAGAGCCCGGCTGAACAAGCAAAAAATCAGCAGAAGTAAGATCAGATAATTTTTCACAACAGGTCTTTCGCCTTATAACAAGCTGCCCTGCATAAAGTTCACTAGTTATAACCCGGATTTTGGGGGAAGCTGCCAGCCCCTCCATCCGTCCGGTCAATCTGATCCTGTGGAATCGGTCTCAGGACATGATGGTCACGGATATTGTTTCCTCCATCCGGATTGTGCTGCTGCACCCGGCTGACCAGCTGATGTGTTCGTACCAGATCATACCAGCGGAGCTGTTCACCCAGCAATTCCCTTCCCCGTTCTTCGAGAATGAAATCGATGTTCAGCTGACTGGCATCGATCAGCATGGCTTGCCGGTGTGCTGCATCCGCGGCTTCATCCAATCCGTCGTACGCTGCACGGGCGCGAACCCTGTTAACGTATTCAACGGCCTTATTCATATCTCCACTATACATAAAGGCTTCCGCCGCAATGAGACAGGTTTCTGCCAGGCGGAAAGCCAGGAAGTCACGCGAACCCGCTTCATAGTTGATGTCCGGACGTTCGGGGTCCAGGAACTTTGTCAGGGTGGGATACAGACGCTGTGTGTAATTGCTGGGTTCGATGACCAGGAAGTTCTTAGTGGCCCTAACTTCCGGCGGGAGCTGATAACCGGGTAACCAAACGGCCGTATCGCCGAGCTGGTAGGTGACCTCCCTTCCATTCACCGTATAGGTACCCGGCCTGCTGCAATAAAACACGTCTTTGAAACTTTTCCGGTATCGGGTATCGTTTACCCGATCTTCAAACAAAACTTCCAGGGTATAGTCCGTAGGCATGAAACGTTTCCAGGGCTGCCCGTCGATGACATTCCGGTTCATACCCGGCAACACGTCATATTCCATCAGGAAATAACGGTGAGCGGCATTCCCGATGCCGTCGGCATCGGCGTTTGCACCATTGGTGATCGCATTTCTGGTGTACTGAACCGCCCAGATAACCTCGTCGTTCCGTTCCCCGGAGCCTTGCACAAAAACGGAAGCGAAATCATCCAGCAGACGGAAGTTATAATTGTTGATTACCTGCTCGGCCAGCGCCCCCGCTTCGGCATAGTCGCCGTCCTGTGCCGCCTCGGAGCTGGCACGTGTTAGCAAAACGCGGGCGAGCAGGTGCTCTGCCGCCGGCTTGGTTGCCCTTCCATAATCTCCCTGCGCCTCCGGCAGGTTTTGTATCGCCGTTCTTAAATCGCTTTCTATTATTTCATAGACCTCTGCAACCGGTGAGCGACTGGCTTCCGTGATTACTTCTGTCGTACCCGTCGTACTGATATGGACAGCCCCGAATTGCTGCACCAACGTGAAATAATAATAAGCCCGCAGAAACATGAGTTCCGAGACCCGGGAGTTGCGGACTTCTTCCGCTATCCCCTGCACATCTGCAGATCGATCGATAACCGTATTACAGGTATTGATCCCGATATAAAGGCTGTTCCATAAATCCCTTACAAAGGTTACCCGGGGATCAAATTGTGAGGTGTATTCATTGACGAATTTAAATGAGCCATCAGAGCCCATCGTGTACTCATCCGTACCAAAGACCGTAAGCGTCATACCCATTTCATTGGCATGAAAGGTGCGCAGGGTGGAATAAGCGGCTCTTACGCCGTCCTCAAAACCTTCTGGTGTGGACAGGTATTCGTCGTTCACCTGCGAGCGTATTTCTTCATCCAGCATACGTTTGCAGGATGAGAACATTCCTACAGACATAAGGATGATCCCTAGCAATATGTTCTTTTTCATCGTTCTCAAAATTTAACGTTCAAACCAAATAGCCATGTTCTGGAAGGAGGGGTATCGACCGGAAGATTCTCCGTATCTGCGTTAAAATCGATCCCTTCCGGGTCGACTCCCTGGTGCCGGGTGACATAAGAAGAAACGATCAGCGGCTGTTGCGCGGTAACATACAGGCGCAACGATTTAGCTCCTATTTTTCCGGCCCAGCTTTCCGGAAAATTATAACCGAGGTTGATGTTCCTGATTTTCAGGAAGGACCCATCAAAAAAGGCCATGGACGTACTGTACACCGGTCGTTCCTGATTCAGGTTGGGTCGCGGGTAGGCATTCGTGGGATTGTTCGGCGTCCAGTAATCCACATTCAGGTTGTTGTAGCGACCGAATAAGGTATTGTGCGCCTCATGAAACGTGCTGTAAATCATGTTTCCCAGGTTAAAATATAAAAAGACGGAAAGATCAAAACCATGATAAGCGAAACGGTTCGTCAAACCGCCCGTCAATAACGGCCGGTTATTACCTAAAATAATCCGGTCGTTGTCGTTAATCACGCCGTCGCCATTCTGATCTTTAATTTTCAGTTCCCCCGGCACCCGTCCGTAGCTGGCCGCCTCTTCTTCCTCATTACTCTGCCAGATTCCAATTTTCTCAAAATCATAGTATACCTGGATGGGGTGGCCAATAAACCATCGGTTCCCTACATCATCCTGTCCTCCGCCATATAACTCCAGTATTTTTTCCCGGTTCGTCGCGAAATTCAAATCCGTTGACCAACTGAATCCTTTCTCTTCCTTCGGACGGATATTCGTGGAGGAGATGCTGAATTCAAAGCCCGTGTTCTGGGTAGAACCTACGTTTTCCAGCACGGAACCGAATCCGCTGGTAAAGGGGAGCTGACGGGGCATCAACAAGTCTCGCGTGGTCTGAATATAAAACTCTGCCGAGCCGGAAAGACGACCTTTAAACATCGAATAGTCCAAACCTGCATTGAACTGTGTAGTCGTCTCCCATTTCAAGTTGTCGTTCCGGAGCTGATTGGGCCGGAAACCGAACCCTGCAGCTTCATCGAAGGCATAGGTGGTTCGTTCCAGCAATCCCTGCGTACCATAGGGCGCGATACCGGTATTTCCGGTTTCGCCGTAACTTCCCCTAAGTTTTAGCAGGTCGACAAACTCGCTATCCTGCATGAAAGATTCATTACTGATGGTCCAGCCGAGGGCTACGGAAGGAAAAAAACCGTAGCGGTGATTGCGACCGAACCGGGACGAGCCGTCTATACGTGCAGTAAGTGTGGCTAAAAACCGGTCGTCAAAAATATAGTTGATCCGC
>JBMDWN010000228.1:0-7283 GCA_048595275.1 Olivibacter sp.
CCTGAAAGGAAAGTCGGGCAATACAGACGGGAAACCCGGCTTCCAAAATACGCTGATTACCACTCAGTTTGTTTTAGGCATTACCTTTTTATGTATGGCTTTTATTTTGGCCAGGCAAATCCGTTTCATGAAAACAGCTTCATTAGGTTTTAATACGGAAGATATGTTTGTCGGATCCTTATATCTTGATTTTGAAAATCCTGAACAGGCCAAGAGTCGGTTCGATATCATACTCCAATCGCTCAGAGCGGACCCTGCTGTAAAGGCGGTATCTACTTCGGTCGAAATTCCGACGGGTTACAGGAGTAACTCAAATGGATTTGACGATGTGGAGAGTGGCAAGAATGTTCATATCCAGTACACGGAAGTGGATGCCGCATTCCTCGAAACCTACGAAATTCCCATTGTTACAGGACGTAACTTTGACGATCGACTCAAAGCAAGCGAACGCGACAAGGTAATCCTGAATGAAACTGCTGCTAAAGCGTTCGGCTGGTCGGATCCTATAGGAAAAAGATTGCATCAGCGGGGCTCGGATGAGATCCTTACGGTAATTGGAGTGATGAAGGATTTTCATTACAAATCTATGGATCAGTCGGTGGCTCCCTTGATACATTGGTATGCCGGTGAATCAGGACTGACAGAATATGGTTACATCAGCCTTCGGACAGATCCCCGGTATAAAACACAGGTCATAGAAAAATTAGAAAAGGCACTCGCTGCAATTCCATCAAAAAAAACATTCCGTTATGAATCGATGGGGGATCGCGTCGGCAATCAATATGCCTTGCTGGATGGTATTTTGAAAGTGACGAATTACATCGCCTTGTTAACCTTATTGATTGCCTGTATGGGCCTGCTCGGTCTTTCCATGATGTTTGCGCAGCGGAGAACGAAAGAAATCGGTGTACGAAAAGTATTGGGCGCTTCGGTTGCCGGTATCACGATGATGCTGTCTAAAGATTACTTAAAGTTAGTTTTCATAGCGGTACTTATTGCTTCTCCGCTTGCCTGGTGGGTGATGAGTGGATGGTTACAGGATTTTGCTTACCGCATTGATATTCAGATATGGATGATTGTTTTCGCTGGCGCTGCTGTTCTGATGCTTGCCGCGCTGACCGTTGGCTGGCAAGCCATCCGCGCCGCTAGGGTTAACCCAGTGGACTCTTTGCAGGAACAATAAAGATTCAAACTGATCTAGTCGCTCCGTTGTTATAAACAGTGGCTATGGATAAGCAAGAAAAAAAAATACAGCATTCCTATCTTCCGATAAGCTGGGACTTCAGGGAGGTGCTGCAGGAGCAAATGGCTCAAAACCGCCAGGGGAAAATATTTTATTTTGATGAAGAAGATCGGTTGGAGGAGACCGTTGGAAGCATCGCGCGCCTGATCGATGTGAAAGGTGAGGGGGAGTTTATCTTGCTGAACACTGGTCTCCGGATCAGACTGGACAGGATCATTACCCTTTTTGGGAAGATCGGTTCGGCTTACGAGGAGTATGACGCTTATTCTATTGCTTGTACTACCTGCCTGGGGGGCCATACAAAAGAAGAGTTGAATGATCAGTGAGTCCGCTTACCAGGTCTTGGTAACCCATATTGAAAAGAAGGTACAACTGGAAGCACCGGATAAAATGCGAGTCAAGGACTATTTCGTCCAGAAACGAATCAAACGTCGTCAGTACGCCTTACAGGAAGGAGATGTTTGTAAGGTGCTCACTTTTGTGTCCAGCGGATTGCTGAAATCTTTCAATGAGGATGAAAAGGGAAACGAGCGCATTTCTTTGTTTGCGAGCGAAGGCTGGTGGATTTCCGATTTCAACAGCTTCATTCATCAGGAGCCGGCTGTATTAAATATCGACGCGTTGGAAGATTCTGAGCTGCTGCTACTCCACCGGGAAAACTATGAACGTCTTATGTCTTAAATCCCTGTTATGTAACTTTATTTCCGTCTGCTTTACCAAAATAGTCTTGTAACCAAAGATAAGCGACTGATCAGTTCAACCAGTGATTCTGCTGAAACCAAATACCTCAGGTTGTTGCAATCCATGCCGGACATCATGCAGCGAGTACCTCAGCACCTGATTGCATCCTACCTCGGCCTGGCTCCGGAAACCCTTAGCAGAATTAAAAGAAAGATCTGACGGAGCGTCGGCCTGTTGATCTGGATCAATGAAATTTCATGCGCCAGATCAATGCCTGTATTTTTTTAACCCGCTACCTTTGGAGACGTTAAAAAAAGAATGATGAAAAATATAGCGTTAGTGGCTGGGGTAACCGGCATTACAGGCAGTAACTTAGCCAGCGAACTCGTCTCCCAGGCGTGGGAAACTTATGGATTGGCGAGAAACATCGATGAGTTACCTAAAGGCGTCCAGGGCATAAGGGCGGATTTGTTCGACCTGGATAATCTTAGTCAGGTGCTGAAAGATAAGGCTCCTACACATGTCTTTATCAATACCTGGGTCCGCCGGGACACCGAGGCGGAGAATGTACGGGATAACGGCAAGATGGTTCGAAACCTCTTAACAGCACTTTCAGAACAGAAGACCGTCCGGCATGTCGCGCTGGTCACCGGATTGAAGCATTACCTCGGGCCATTTGAGGCTTATGCCAGGGAGGGGGCTTTACCCGAAACACCCTTAAGGGAAGAGCAAGGTAGGCTGGACGTGCCGAACTTCTATTATGCACAGGAAGACGAAGTATTTAATGCAGCGGAGCGTGACGGTTTCACCTGGAGTGTTCACAGACCGCATACGGTGATCGGTCAGGCGGTTGGAAACCTGATGAATCTTGGAACCACCCTGGCCGTTTATGCCAGCATATGTAAAGTTACCGGAAGAAAATTTATCTGGCCGGGTTCGCAAGCACAATGGGAGGGCTTGTCTGATGTTACTGATGCCCGCATCCTGGCGAAGCAACTGGTCTGGGCGGCATCGACATCAGGCGCTGAGAACGAAGCGTACAACATTGTCAACGGCGATGTCTTTCGGTGGAAATGGTTATGGCCGAGAATTGCGGATTGGTTCGGTGTGGAGTATGAAGGCTATGGCGGAACGATTCGACCGCTGGAAGATGAAATGAAACATGACCACCCGATCTGGAAGAAAATTGCCGGTGATTTCCACCTGGTCGTACAGGATCTCGACAAGCTGGCCTCGCCCTGGCATACCGATCTTGACCTGGGGAGACCTTTGGAAGTGATCACCGATATGAAGAATAGCAGGATCAGAGGCTTCTCCGAGTATCAGTCCACTGAAGATTCCTTTTTCGATCTCTTTTCAAGACTTAAGGAAGACAAGATTATACCTTAGTTTCCATACCGAAGATCGGATACATTAAGGCGACTATCGGATACTTTTATAAGCCGGACTTTACTGACTTTTGTATAACGAAAAAGATCAGAATATGAAAGTAACGTTAATAACAGGTGCGTCGGGCGGGATAGGCGAAGCTATTGCACATAAGCTGGCAGAACGAAAACAGAATCTTTTATTGGTTGCCCGCAATGCCGAAAAGCTTATGGTGCTGGCTGAGCTGTTGACAGAAAGGTTCGGTGTACATGCTGAGTATATCCCAATAGACTTGGCAGAGCCCGGAAGCCCCGAAATAATTTTCCGTGAAGTCTCGAATAGAGGTCTCGAGGTTGAGATGTTGATCAATAATGCCGGCATTGGATCAGGTGGTGAATTTGCTACCATAGCGTTGCCTTCGGAGCTGGCTATGTTGCAGCTGAACATTCTTTCGCTCGTAGGGCTTAGCCATCTGTTTCTTCAACAGATGAAAGAGCGGCAGAATGGAATTGTTGTCAACGTCGCTTCCTTAGCCTCTTTTATTCCCATTCCGTATATGGCTACCTATTCTGCCAGCAAAGTGTTTGTGAGGCATTTTACCCAGGCCCTGACGCAGGAATGCAAACCTTACGGCGTCCGTGTGCTGCTTCTTTGCCCCGGACTAACCCGGACGAACTTCAACCAGGCTGCTGGACTGGAATCTGGGTTGGCAAAGGGCTTGAACGCCGAGTACGGCCGTGCTACGCAGACCGCGGAAGAGGTAGCTGACGAACTGATGCGTGCCCTGGACGGAGAGCGGAATTACGTGGTATCCGGTAGAATGAACCGCGCAGCGGCAAGACTTTCGGCGCTTTTGCCAAACGCCTTCCTGGCGCGTGCATTTGCACATTCGTTCAGAAAAAAACTTCGCGATAAATCGTAAATTTGATTCTGTTTAATCGACTAATATGCAGGACGATGTATTAACGCTTCATTTTGAAAGCGTCGCTGAGCTTCACCAGGCGGCGGGCATTTCCAAACCGCGGCACCCTCTATTCAGTATCTGCCGACTGGAGGATTTTCCTCCGGTAGGAAACACAGCGCGTCTAAAGCTGATCCCGCACTTCTACCAGATTACACTTAAAACGGAATGTCCCTGCAAGATGCAGTACGGCCAGACATCATTTGATTTCGATGAGGGGGTGATTTCCTGTTTTGCACCCAAGCAGGTAAGC
This sequence comes from Olivibacter sp., assembly GCA_048595275.1. Lineage (GTDB taxonomy): Bacteria > Bacteroidota > Bacteroidia > Sphingobacteriales > Sphingobacteriaceae > Olivibacter. Next base: position 4,507 of record JBMDWN010000228.1, read on the forward strand.
ATCATCGACCCGGATTTTACCTATGCACGCGCAGGCTGGGTCATTTGTATCCATCCTGATTTTTTAAGAGGTTTTCCGCTGGATCGAAAAATCAAGACAATGGGTTTTTTCGATTATGAAGTTAATGAAGCCCTGATCTTGTCGGAGGAAGAGCAGGAAAGCGTTGAACTAATTTTCAGGCAGATCGAAAAAGAATACCGGTTGCCTATGGATCAGTTTAGCCAAGACGTGCTTATATCAGCTGTCGATCTGCTGCTAACGCATTGTAATCGCTATTACGGCAGACAGTTCCTGACTCGGAAAGTGAAGAACCAGGAACTGCTCAGCCGGGTGGAGGCCATGCTGAACAAATGCTTCAACGAATGCGAAGGGCAGGGTCTGCCAACGCCAGCCTCGATCGCTTCCCAAATGAACTTGTCAACGAAATACCTGAGCGACTGCCTGAAGCAGCTGACCGGACAAACGACGCAGCAGATGATACATGACAAGCTCATCGAATGCGCCAAGGAAAAGCTCACGACGACAGGCCTTTCGATCAGTGAAATAGCCTACCAGCTGGGCTTTTCCTACCCACAATCTTTCAACAAATTGTTTAAGAACAAAACGCAGCATACACCTCTGGAGTTCAGATCTTCTTTTAACTGAAAGCTCCTTATTTCAACGCCAGAACATCCGATTACTTGCGGTTTCAGGTACAGACTTTTCTTTCGATTGAATAACTTGGACTCCGGGTCCGGGATTTGCTCCGACTTGATAGATGTTTCCATCGGCCGGGATGATGTTCAAATCCCATACACCGGAGCTGAACGTTCTCGGATAATAATTGGCGGCAACCAACAGATGTTTTCCGTCGGGTGAAAATACTGCTTCCCGTTCCTCACGATCGCTTTCCGTGACTTGCACCAATCCGGATCCGTCTCCATTCATGAGGTAGATATGCTTATCTATTCGAAGCGACAGTTTGCTGCCGTCGCGGTTGCTGCGAACATTTCCCCAGTCGGCATAGTTCAGTTCGCTCAGGGCTTCAATGCTGGTATAGGGGGGGGCACTTTTAAGTAAATACTTTTTATCGAAGGTGAAAAGCAGGGTGTTGTCGGGTAGCCAAATGGCTTCATCGCCCAGCGTGAGCCTGGTGTCGTTAACGACTGGAAGATGATATTGCGCCTTACCGTCCATGTCGATCAATACAATGCCATGATCGAAGTCTGGTTGGATGAGTATTAATGACTGGTCCGGAGAAAGAAGCCCGTTGATCTGTCGATCTTCGTTGTACGCATTTTCATAAACAAATTCCTTCGAAATACTCCCATCTTTTGTATTGATCAAACGAAATTGAACACGGTCAAAAGTTCCGGTAATAATGCTGGTTTCCAGTCTGATCTGCCCATCCCAGCTGACATCCCATCCGTTTAACGAGTAGTTGTTTCGGTCAAAATAAACATTGCTGACCTGGCTATTTAGATCGAACTGGTAGCTTTGTTCTCCAGAATCATAAAGAAGAGAACCATTTGGGCTTCCTGAGTCTCCGTCGCTAAGCCCGTCATTACTTTTTGAACAAGCGCCTGCGAACAGCGCAATTACACATAGTATAATCGAAAGGGCATGTTTCATACCCAAAAGTAAAAGGTGACGTCTTGAAAGGCAATACCTGAAAACCAGTATTTATTACTCCGTCCTAAATACTTAATGCGTAGATAATGATGTTTACGCCAAATTGCGTATTATCTTTCGCCAGAAAGCGCTTATTTCGGAAATCATAATCCCATTCGCAGCCGTAGTCCTTATTGCTGTATAATACGGCAATCCGGTCATTAATGGATATCACTTTAAGGTATTCGTGTATCAGATCATCACCCCAGCCGTTAAGCTCGAAGCCAGTATTGGGTGGACCGTTCTCGAAAACGAAAAAGCACGAATAAAGTGGGTGGTTGTTGGGTATTTTAGTTAAGGCGGCAGAACCAAACAAATCGCTCATCTGCTTTTCAAAAGATCGAGCGAAAAGACCGTCGATGTCATGATTGCAATCGTCTACGAATACAAAGCCGCCCTGCTCCACATATTTTTTGAAGTTCGCTTTTTCCGCCTGGTTAAACTGAACCAGCTTATGGCCGCTCAGATAACAGAACGGGTAACGAAAAAGCTCGTCGCTGCTGAGATCGACTACTTTTTCCTCTAGCTCAATTGGAATCGTGGTATATTCCAGTAAAGAATTTAGCAAGTTGGCGGGCATTCGTTGATCCGTGTCCCAATCGCCAGACTGATATTTAAGCCGTACAAAAGTAAATTTAGACTGCAAAAGTATTGTTTTAAAGAAACCGACTAAAAATCGGAAAACTTTTAATCGATCACTGTAATTTTTTTGATGAAGTTAGTAAAAAAGTCCACTTTGTTATTCTTTCTTCAATGAAATAAGCAATGTTTTCGATAGTTTTAGTTCGAAAACAAATACTCTAGCCTTGGACGTATCAGAATCAACCGTAACAGATGCTGTAAGCAAGCTTGCTTTGCTAAAGACAGAGATTCAGAAAATAATTGTTGGCCAGGATGAAGTCATCGAAGAAATCATCGTAGGTATGCTGGCAGGTGGTCATTGTTTACTGGAGGGGGTGCCAGGCCTGGCGAAGACCTTGCTGGTGCGGACCATGGCACAGGCCATGGATCTGTCCTTTAAGCGGATACAGTTTACGCCCGATTTGATGCCCTCCGATATTATCGGAACCGAGCTGCTGGAAGAGGATCGTGAAACCGGTAAGCAATCTTTCAAATTTGTGCCGGGG
>JBMDWN010000229.1:0-13238 GCA_048595275.1 Olivibacter sp.
GGGCATTAGGTAAAGAGATTCCGGGGCAGCAACTACCGGATGGAACTGTAATCAGTTTTAATGCCTACTTACCGGCTGATGCTGAGAGTGGATCGAACGGTTATTTCCTGGGAGGATTCAAAAATGGTAAGTGGATGTTCCGGACCTCTCATAGAACGCCAGTTGCCTGGCATACCGTCGATGGCAAGCTGGTGAGGGACAAAGCCAACGGCGGTGACGCCCCATTTCCTAAAGATGGCCGGTACGATGTTGGAAACGGTGTCGAATACGCCGGTTCAACAGCACTTGTTGTGGATAATCATATCATTTGGGGGTATCATGGTGAATTCTGGAAAGGAAGCCAAACCAACAAATGGAACCATTACCACGGGAGTGGTCTGATGTTGTGCCAGTTCGGAACAACAAGTGACGAGGTCAATCTGACCTGGGACCCGTCAGAGGCTTCTCCCGAGATGGCCGGTAACGCCTTTAGCCCTTTTATAACCAAAGTAAATGGTCAGATCTACCTGTGGCACAACGACGAAAGTTTCCATGGCGGCGCCCACCGGTGGCGGATGGAAAACGAAGACTCGATAGAGGTATTTGAGATTAGCTAAAACATTGCAGTTCAATCGCAAAATTCTCTACATTGCAAGTAAATAGTTCATGAATGAGCACCCATCGTAACCAATATGATCAAGCAGTTCTTAAACAACTCGCATTTACGATCACCCTTTGTGTATTGTCCGGCCTACAGGCCTACGGACAAGTCGGGAGAAACTCAAAACCCAACATCCTGCTGATCATAGCAGATGACCTTTCTAAAACAATACCGCTTCATGGCGACAGCACCATAAGCACGCCCGGCATGGACGCGGTAGCCAGAGACGGGATTGTATTTGATCGCGCCTATTGCACCGCCTCATCCTGCACCCCCTCCAGAGCGAGCCTGCTAACCGGGAAATACCCGCATCAACTGGCAGAAGGGGGGAATTTGCGCGGACATCTGCCTGTGGAGCATGAAAATTACACCCGGATACTGGCCGATAACGGCTACCGTGTAGGATTGCAGGGCAAAGGCTGGGGACCGGGGAATTTCCGGGCCGGAGGCTATGAGGAAAATCCAGCCGGAAAATCCTATAAAAGCTTTGAAGCGTTCCTGAAGGACCAGCCCGCAGATGCTCCGTTTTGTTTTTGGATCGGCAGCTTTGACCCGCACCGGCCTTATACGCCTTCGCTTCGGAAAGAAATGGGGATTGACTCCCTCAAGGTAAACGTTCCGGCCTGGTTGCCTGACGATCCCTTGGTACGTAACGATCTGCTCGACTATTATGCCGAAGCGAAACGCTTCGATCAGACCATTGAAGCAGCAGTAGCGCTGCTCAAAGAAAAAGGTATGTACGAGAACACCTTGATTGTCCTTACCAGCGATAACGGTATGCCCTTTCCAAGAGTCAAGGCCAACAACTACGACATGAGCACCAATATCCCACTTATTATCGGTTGGGAGGGACATGTTAAAAAAGGTGCCCGAACCGAAGAGCTGATCAGCCTGATGGACCTCGCCCCCACCTTTCTCTCGGCAGCAGGCGTTGGGGTACCCGAGTCTATGGAAGGGAAATCCCTGCTTGAAGTCATGCAGAACGGAAAATCTGGTAAACAGCGAACAGAAGTATTTACTGAACGGGAAAGACATGCCTATGTCCGCGCGGGTAACCTGGGATATCCAATGCGTGCGATCCGGACCGACCGCTTCCTTTACATTCATAATTTAAGGTCAGCTCGGTGGCCAGCAGGCGATCCGGAGAATTTAGAGTCAAACCGTTTTTTCGGAGACATTGATGACGGCCCCAGTAAAAAACTGTTGATGGAAAATGAAGACGATCCCACCTATACAAAATTCCGCCTTTGGAGTCTTGAGAAAAGACCTGAGGTCGAATTTTATGATCTGGAGAAGGATCCGGATCAATTACACAACCTGGCAGATGACCCGGCCTATACCCGAGTACGGGACGACCTGGCCAGACGCTTAAAGCACTGGAGAGAAAAGACTGGAGATCCGGTTACAGACACGGAAGAACCCTTCGATGATCATCCGTTTTATTAAGCCGATGATTTGGCTACCCCGAGGTCATACCCATATAGGTACGACCTCGGGGTAGCCAAATTTCAGGCAGTTAATTCACCTGAAGTTCCAATGTTTGACTATAATTCACCGCGTTATTAACCCTCGCGGCAACCCGGACGTAAACCCGGTTTTGATTAGCCCTTATCTTATAGAGGTTATTCATGAACTGCGGGTTATCCTGAAGCTCAAACGTATACATCCCTTCCTCACTTACCCCAAGATTCGCTATACCGGCATAATTCGAATTATTAATATCTATATTTGGAGCAAAATTCCACATCACCATCACCTCATTGGTCGTAAAGTCATTATCCGTTTTAGAAACGTCATAGGTTATATTCAGTTCATTTGCTGCCGTCACGCCTCCATCAATACGAATGCGAGAGAAAGGTGTCGCATACAGTTCGATTGTCGTCTGTCCTGTAATACTGGCCATCCCTTCACAACCATTTACAAATGGCCCATTGACGACAACGCGATAGTCTCCGTTAAAGACTTGTCGATGTTCGAAAGTGCCATCTGGTTTTGCTCTGAAGTCAACAGATCGGGTAGCACCTGTGTTTTGTTCTAACAAATTAACCAATACACCGGCATTTCCCTGAACAGGTAATGGGATTGGATCATTCGTCTCTTCATCCAGGACGTAACCCATAATTCCCCCTTGCGGAGCATCGTAATTATCGATGCCGTTATGACAAGAAGACGCCATCACGATAAAAAGTATACTCACGAAACCAAAATAGAAATGGAAGATTGATTTAATTTTCATAACCGGGGTTTTGAATAATTTTAGGATTAGTGCTGATATCTTCATTGCTTAAACGGATATAGTAATTCCGCTCAAGAAACAGCCTTTGTTGTTTTGGCGGCGTACCTGTGGAAAAGGTGAATTTGCCATCACTGATATGATACCAGGGATATAATGCAGTACCTCTGAAACTGGTGAGTCCTCCATTCGACGCGTCCAGGTGCGCAATGCGCCAGCGCTTCATATCCCAGAAACGATGCTTTTCAAAAGCAAGTTCTACTTTTCTTTCATGGCGCACTTTCTCAAGGCTGATGTCGTTCAGGAGGACGATTCCGGCCCGGGCTCTTATGGCGTTTATGGCCTCCAGCGCTTCCGCCTGCCGTCCGCCCAGTTCCATTGCCGCCTCGGCCAGGTTCAGGTATATTTCCGCCAGTCTGAAAACCACCCAAGGTGTTTCCGAGCGGTTCATATCCATATTCGTTTGCGTTTCGTCAAAGAACTTACGTTGGTAAAACCCGGTTTTTGAAGCATCACCCACATCTGCGCCTCCATCTTTACCTGAAGCGTTAAAGCGCTCGCCGTCCACCGTGACGAGGTTATCCCGGTCAGGCTGGTTATAAGCCTGATATCGTCTCCCATCTGTCCCAACAATCCCTCGCAACCACTCCACCCGGGAACCCATCAGCGGTGAACCAGGTACATAAACCGATCCCAGTAAACGCGGATCTTTATCTTTAAAAAGATCATAAACATCATCATACCGAATCGGGGTTACCCCATCATCTTCCATCAGGCGAAGTTGTCCGTCCGATCCGTCGATATACTCAAATTCTTCCACCATTTCCAGCGTCGGTGCCATGCCGCATCCCCAGCCATTTCCACGGTAAGAAAATGGTGCATTCAATTTATCCCAACTGTGTGCTTTTCCGCCCGCAAGGCTAAACTGCTTTTGAAAGATGTACTCATTATTATTGCCATTAACGGCCTTGGAAAAAAGGTCATAGAAATTCGCTGCTTTATCCGGATTGCTGTTGTAAAGCTGGTAGGCGTTCAACTCAAATACTGCTTTAGAAGCATTATAGGCGTCCAGGAAATAGCGTTCGGCCTCTCCTGCGGGGATACCGACGAGCCCGTCGATCTGCACCCGGCCATATCGGGCGATGGATCCTGCATAAAGGGCAGCGCGTGACTGCAAAGCCAGCACAGCCCCGCGGGTTGCCCGATACCTTCCGGCGTCGTTTCGCTGAACAGGCAAATGTTCAGCAATAGCCTTGCATTCGTTAATGATAAAGTCGTAGCATTCCTGCTCTGTATTCCGTGACCTTTGCAGCTGGGTGAAATCACCCGGCGTATAGGGCTGCGGCTCCGTCAGCAAAGGGACTCCACCATATCGTTTAACCGATCCGAAATATTGCATAGCCCGCAGAAAGCGCGCTTCAGCGTCAATCGGAACTTTTTCTTCCGCTCCCAGCACCTCAGTTTGTTGCAAGTTCAATAAAAACTCGTTTACCCGTCTGATGTGTACATAACGATCTACAAAGCGGTCTTCAAATAAGAAGTCGCCATAGGTATACGTCGCACCGGCATTACTGAAAGCGGGATCTTTCTGATAGGAACCTTGTGCTTCGTCAGATAGTGCTGTAGGATTCAGGTGGTTTTCCCTTCCCGTGTACCAATCGTCGAATTCGTCCAGTCTCAGTCCTCCGTCGTACAAATTGACCAGTACAGCATCAATTGCCTTCAGATTACCCCATATCTGGTCATTCGTTACAAATCCGCTTGTATCTTCCCGATCCAGGTAATCTTTGCAAGATATCAGTGTTGCCGGCAGGAAAAGGAATACCAGCAATTTGTTTAAATTTTTCATGATTCTAATCATCGTCGTCATCATTAAAAGCTCACATTAAGACCTATATTCATCGTTCTTAGCTGAGGATAATAGCGTAAAGCCGAATTATCCGCTTCCGGATCAATGTACCTCATCAATCCGTCACGACCGGTAAAGGTGAGCAGGTTATTTCCGTTCACATAAATCCTGAAACGTTCAATCCCCTTGTCAGCCAGCCAGGTTCCGGGCAGCGTATAACCGATTTCAAGCGTCTTCAACCGCAGGTAATTTGCTTTATGCAAAGACCAGGTATTGTTCGAGCGGTTAGCTCCGAAACCGGCCACACGCAGCGCTGGCATGGCTCCCGGAATCCATTCGCTTTGGGGGTCTGTGGGGTCTGCCCTTCGCCAGCGGTCCGTCATAAAGGCGAATCCGTTACCCAGACCCTGCTGAATAAAAGGATCCATGACATCTCCGCTTAGGTAGACATCATGCCCGGCAGCCCCCTGGAAGAATACGGTAAAATCCAGTCCTTTAAATTGTCCTCCGAAGGTAAGACCATAGTACTGCCGAGGCGTTGCACCACGACCTATCGGCTGTTCGTCCAGGTTATCAATTAGTCCATCGCCATTGACATCCTCGAACTTCAGGTCGCCGGGCAGCAAGGATTTGTTTCCGTTGTTATCCTGGATAGGGGAATTCAGGATATCCTCATAAGAAGAGAACTGCCCCACCACCTTTCTTCCCCAGCGGAGTCCTGTATAGCGTTCATTCGTATTATTTCTCCAGTTATCGTATTGGTTTACGGGCAGCGCTCGTTCCACGTAATCGCTGATGATGCGCGTGGCGGAGAAATTTCCCGAAACTGAATATTTAAATTCGCCTATATTGCCTCGATGGCCGATGACCAATTCAAAACCGGTATTGATATCCGAATTAAGATTTTCCTGCGGCATAGGCTGACCGAAAATAGTAGGCAAACTTCCTTGTCTTGTCGCTGGTAAGCCAGACCGGTTTCTTCTGAACCAGTCAAATTCCGCTGTGAGCAACCCATTTCTGTACGAGGCTTCAAACCCCATGTTCATGATTTCTGATTCATACCAGGTCAGCCATGGGTTTGACATTCCTCTCGGGGCGAGACCGAGCGTAACACCCTGATTGCCCAACACGTATCCACCACTATAATTGTAGCCATCCAAGTACTGGTAAGGATCAAAATTACCCTCATCTCCCACCTTTGCATAGGACCCCCTCAACTTCAGGTTGTCAAAATCTGATACATTCTCTTTGAAAAAACTTTCCTCAGATATCCGCCAGCCCAAAGAGACGCCGGGAAAGAAACCCCAGCGGTTATCCGACCGGAACTTAAAGGAAGCGTCGTAGCGGAAGCTGAATTCAGCAAGGTATTTACCCGCATAGGCATAATTGAAGCGTCCAACCAACCCGGCATTCGCTGTTTCGCGGGAAATACCACCCGTCCCCTGATTGACCAGGTCGCCATAGTCGATATCGTCAATTAAACCAAGGGTGAACTGCCTTTTGGCAATAGCAATGGTCGTCCTGGTATGAAACAATTCCCACAGCAGCATCGCGCTGACATCGTGCTTACCGCCAAAAGTCCTGTTGTAATTGATAGAATATTGCTGATTCGGCCGATAATAGTTTTCCATAGAGGATTCGAGATCGGCAAAGTTCCGCAGTATAACCCTGTTATAGCTGTCCGCAGCCGCGTCGTAAGTATACTCCGCCAGTTCCTTGTGCCAGGTTTTCCATTCGCTGTTCCGGTAGTCATAGGTCAGCAACGAGCGGGCACTTAATCCTTCGACCCAGGGAATCTTCCAGTTGAATCCGAGCGATCCGAAAAACTCTCTTCTAAGGCGTCTTTCGTAGCCAGAGTTATCTACATAAGACGTGTGTACCGGATTTGGACGGTCTCCCACCGCCTGCCAGTAGGCCGGATTGTTATTAGCATAAACGTCGTAAGTCGGGATGGCCATCTGCGCCCTTCTGAACAGATCGTCAGCCATGCTCGGCCTTTCCCGGTCCTGAAAAATTCCACTTAATTTTAAATCGACCGTAAAACCTTTTGCGACTTCCGCAGAGATGTTTGAGCGGACGTTAAAACGGTTGAATTTCCAGTCGCCCGAGCGAAGAATACCCTGTTGGTTCAAGTAGCCCACGGAGTTAAAATAATTCACCTTCCCGGTTCCTCCGGAGAAGCTGACGTCGTGGGAAGTCTGAGGTGCATTCGGCCTGACCATCTCGTTCCACCAGTCGGTCCCGGCACCATTCCGGAACGATTCAAGCTGCTCCGCATTGTAGGCCGGAACAGCTGTTGGATCAACATTCCAAATCGCTTCGTTATAAAGTGATGCGTATTCATAGGCATTCATCATCTTTGGGTAGCGCGTCACGGACTGAATGCCACCAAAACCGTTGTATTCTATTTTAGGTGTAGTACCAACCCCGGTTTTAGTGGTTACAATCAGTACTCCGTTGGCTCCTCTGAAACCGTACACAGCCGCCGCTGCGTCCTTCAATATGGAGATCGACTCAATGTCATTTGGGTTGAGCTGTTCAAAATCCCGTTGTTCCCGTTGTACACCGTCGACCACCACCAGCATTCCGCCATACCCGCGTATATCGATGGAAGCGCCATCGTCGCCCGGAGCCCCGCTACGTTGCACGGCTCTCAGGCCGGGTAGGCGTCCCGCGAGCATATTTGTGACGTTTGGTGTTTTCACGGTAACCAGGTCTTTTGACTGGATAGTCGCAACCGAGCCCGTCACCGAAGCTCTTTTCTGTTTCCCGTATCCAACAACGACAATCTCATCAAGCTGTTCGGTGCTTTCCTCCAACGTGATGTCCAGGTTTTGACGACCGTCAATCGGAAAATCCAGATCTTTAAAGCCCGTGTAGGAGATGTGAAGAACTCCATCTGCCGGAACGTTGAGGACAAATACCCCGTCGGCATTGGTACTTGTTCCGATACCGGATGCGTTCTTGAGCACAACAGAAGCGCCAATCACAGGCTCTCCAAGCGGATCAATCACTTTTCCGGAAACTTCCAGTTGTACGGTGGGTGGTGGATTGTTCTGAGCGTAAGCCAACGGCGACCAACACAGCAGGCATGACAATAGCATAAGCCAAAGGGATGACATCTGCATAAGCATAAGTTTAAGTTTAAAAAATTAAGGTTATTTATAGGTATAGTACGTATTTTGGTTAAGGCAAAGGATCCGGAGCCTTCCTGTTTTTAGGATCAAATACCGCTACGCCCACCATAGAATCTGCGCAACCATAATAGAGGAACCATTTATTTTTGAAATAAACAAGACCTTCGATGAAAACCGTCCCATCAACGTATTGTCCGCTCTTTTCGAAATCTGCCATGGGTCTGAGAAACGGTACGTCCAATCGGTCTATCGGTTTTGAGGGGTCACGCCGGTCAAACAATACCTGCCCGGCACTATAGGTTCCTTTAGCGAAACGATCATCGCCCGAATTCGGATTGTTTTTACCATTATAGAGCAGAACGATTCCATGCTCTGTCAGAATGGCCGGGGGCCCGCATTCGGTCAGCGCGCTATCGAAAAAACCTTTCCTTGGGCTGATGAATGCTTTAAGCTTATTTTGTTCATCCACCACCGGCTCCCAGTCGATCAAGTTATCCGAGGTCGCGCCGAAGACGCCATGTTCACCCCAATACATCCAGTACTTACCATTAACTTTTGTAATAACCTGTTTACCATCTTTGACCTGCGTTACCACAGAGGCCGATTTATGCGGTCGATTCAAGACAAGTTCAGCATTCCGCGCCTTGGCAAAGATTTGACCATGCTTTTCCCAACTGATCAGATCCCTGGATGTCGCGACGCCCAGTCGTGGTTTGTCCCGGTTCCACTGCGTATAATACAGCACAAAAAGGCCATCTTCAGTAACTGCTACCCGGGGGTCCTCCGTTCCTCCCGGCCATTCGAATGCTTTCTGATCATCGTCCGCCGGGTAAAAGACCGGCTCAGTTCGACGTCCGAAGTGCAGTCCGTCCGTACTTTCCGCGTAACCGAGTCTTGAGGTACGGTGTCCTATCCTAACACCCGTTTTGTCCTCTGCACGGTACAGGACAATTACTTTACCATCTTTGACAGCGGCGGCAGGGTTAAACGTATCATTTTCTTCCCAGGCTATTTCTTTACCGGTCATAGGGTCGGTAAAGGTCGAAGCAGGTTCAGGTGTGATAATTGGATTAAGCCCTTCAGGTCTTACAAATCCGCCCAACGCCCAGTCTGGTAATACATTTGCTTTGTTTTGTGCTTCAGCAGCGCCCGCGTAAAAAAAAGGAAGCAGGAAACAGACAAGATGCAGTCGCATAAATTTAGGATATCTCATAATATAGAATATTGGTTTTAACAAAACCGGTTTTGCATTTCAAATGTAAACTGAAAAAACCAGTTTAGCAATGGAAATATCATTATTTTTTTAAAATACTGGATTCACGTACAATTAATCGGGATGGTACGATGGTTTTGGTCGCTGCATCTTCGTGATCGGAAGACAAGATTCTCGCCATAAGACCGTTAATAATCGCTTCACTTAGTGCCTCCAAGGGCTGCGCTATGGCTGTTATCGTGGGTGAGTGTAATTTAAACAAGTCATGGTCGTCGAAAACCACTATTCCGATTTGATCCGGAATCGAAAGACCACTTTCCTTCATTGCCTCGAGGCCACCGATGCATAAGTAGTTCGTTGCGAAGAAAAGGGCATCCAACTTTTTATTCTGGAGAATAATATCCTTGATCAAAACCTTATACCCGGATTTTTCTTTAAGATAAGGTAACGGAAAAACCAGGGGCTGTCTGTTGGCGTCCAACATAGACTTATGATAGCCAGATAAACGTTCCGTCATCTGGCTTTGATCGGAATCGAGCGTTATGAAACCGATATTCTGAAAGCCTTCGGCGATCAGGTGACAGCAAGCCTGTAGAGCTATCTCCTCGTTATTTGTCCCAACATAATCGTAATCCACCTGGATATCACGTGCAGAACGATCGAATACGATCATTGGAAGCGATTCCCTCAGCACGTCTTCCAATGCGCTTTCCATCCGGGCAGTCGGAGCGATAATCAGGCCATCGACCCTGGCGTCACGAAAAAGCTGTAAAACGGAAAGGGCTGCATCCAAGCTATTCAGCGTACTTCCATATACAATCCGGTAGCCGTGTTGTTTAGCCTTTTCTTCTATTTTAAGAGCGATCGGACCGAAGAATGAATCTCCAATATTTTCGACGATAAGACCGATGCTGTTCGATCTTCCTGTTGTCAGGCTCTGTGCAAGCTGATGCGGTTTAAAATCAATTTCCTTTACGTATTCCATAACGCGGTTTTCCAGCTCCCGGCTAATGCGTCTCTCTTCCGCTTTTCCATTTATAACAAATGAAACAGTGGATTTGGAAATACCAAGGTGTTTGGCAATATCATTTATCGATATCTTTTTTCTGATCATAGTTTAACCTGGCTTGACGATCTTGACCAAAGATACAGATACCTTCGTGTAGCGGCAAGGCTGAAAGTGGGGAACGAAGCTTAGCATTTTTTTAACCTTGTGAAAATATCCGGACTTGCCCCGGAGCACCTACCGTAAACACCTGCAAAACCTGGACGGCTAAGTTAATAAGACCTTAGTTCAGGCTCCCAGATCGTCCTGGTGGCCGGATCTTCCATGCGCGACCCCCAGTCATGCATCGCCTTCAAAACAGGAATCAGTGTTCTGCCCAACTCGCTCAGTTCGTATTCCACCCGTGGTGGCTTCTCCATGTAGCTGTGGCGGATGATCAACCCATCCTCTTCCAGCTCCCGCAACTGCTGACTCAGGATTTTTCTGGAGATATCCGGCATCTGTACGGCCAGCTTGCCAAAACGGATCTTCCCCGCAGTCAGGATTCTTATCAGCACAATCGGTTTCCACTTACCACCGATATAGCCCATCGTCCTTACGACTGCGCAATTGTCCGGGTTCTGAAGCATCTTTCTCATTAGTTACCTTTTCGTTACCAGAAACTCACTTTAGTTACCAGCAGGTTACCACCAATATCCGGCAGATCCTGAACTTCCTGCATTCCCTTTAGTTTCTTTGCGAAACAAAAGTAAAACAGATTTATAACATGCACAAACAACAAAACAAGGAGCAAGACCTGGCCGGGAAAATTGCACTGGTTACCGGCGGTACAAAAGGAATTGGGAAAGCGATCACCTCGAAGCTGACCGCAGCGGGCGCAACAGTTGTTGTCACCGCGCGCAACACACCTCAGGAAGCGGCTGATTACGATCACTTTATTGCCGCCGACCTATCCCTGACCTCAGATGTAAGCCGGCTGGCAGAAGAAGTTACCGCACGTTATGGCAGCATCGACATATTGATAAACAACATGGGCGCAAACACGTTCCCAGGTGGCGGTTTCAGCACCCTGAATGATCAGCACTGGGATCAGGCGCTGCAGGTAAACCTCCTGTCATCTGTAAGGCTGGACAGAGCCCTGTTGCCGAAGATGCTTGAAAATAAAAGCGGCGTTATCGTTCACATCTCCACCACCAGCAGTCAGTTTCCGATTTGGGAGTCTACGATGGCCTATACATCCGCAAAGGCAGCCCTGAACGCTTACAGTAAATCCTTATCAGACGAAGTTTCACCAGCTGGTGTACGCGTCATAACCGTCTCACCCGGATTGACCAAGACCGAAGCTATGTCCGTGTTTTTGGAAGATCTTGCTAGTAAAGCGGGTACAAGCGTCGAGATCGTTGAGGAGAATCTGTTCAACAGAGTCGGCGGCGTGCCGCTCGGCAGAATGGCAGCACCAGATGAAACCGCTGAACTCGTTCGCTTTCTGGTTTCTCCTAAAGCGTCTTACATCACTGGAAGCAATTACGCTATTGATGGCGGCAACTTTCCGGTGGTCCGTTAAATAAAAATAAATCAACTTATGAACATCAATGTTTCAGAGATCATAAATAAAAAGGATCCCTCCCTGACAGGTAGGGATCACCATTCTATTCCAGCAATAACACCTGATCTATAACATAGATAAAAACAATAGTGGACCTGCAGCATCGGATCAAAGATGTATCTTTCATTTCGGGAGCGCGGTCAGCTAAAAATCAGTGAAACCATTTCTGGCGCATATTGTAATTAACTATTATGGCAGAAAATCACGAAATAGAGCTTTTGAAAAAAAATATAAAGCTCCTGAAGCGGCAGAACAGGTTCCTAATTTTTTTCATCTCGCTATCCATAATTACCCTGTGTATATATTCTTTTAAGAATGTTTCACAAACAAAAGTCGATGAAATTAGAACAGATAAGATAGTCATTGAAGATGACGAGGGTAATGACCGGATAATTATCGCAGCCGATATCTCAAGGTCTGTAGGCAGGCAACGGAAAGACTCAGTCGGTGGAATGCTCATTCTAAACGAGTTGGGACACGACCAGGTTTTGATCGGGCACTCCAGAACAGCGCAGTTCGATGGAAAAATCATAACCCGTATGGGTAACGCTAAACCATATGGACTTTTTGTTAACGATTCAATTGGTGACGAGCGTGGTGGAATCACCTATTACAACGACAGAAAACTCGCCGCTGTCGGACTCGACAATAGTTCTGGCGAAGGCGTACATCTTTTTGCAGCAGAGGACAGCCTTTACTTATTCCGTTCAGGAATGTTAGTACAGAAGAATGGTGGTACGGGCTTTTTATTTGCTGGTGAAATGGTAGGAGACAAAACAGGAATTCAGTTAAATTCCGGAGATAACACCACTGGAATCTATTCTACGAAGGACAGTTCTTTTATCATTCACAAAAACGAAATAAGCAAGATGAACAAAAAAGTCTTGAGCATTTATCCATCTGAGCCAGCGAAGCCTTGAAGCGTTACACCCATAGTACTGCACTATTTTTCGGTTGCTCCTCGCTAAGATCGGTCGAGTTTGCGCTGAGTTGACCCGAGGTGTACTCATCAACGGATATTAGTTTTCCAGATCTCCAATAGCCCCAAACCCCACTTCTCTCACCGTCCACATATTTTCCGATTGAAGCAAGGGTACCATTCTTGTTATGCACCGTCCAGATACCATCCCGAACGCCATCCACATAATTACCCTTCTCTACAAAACCCTGGTTTTCTTCTTCCCAATATTGTGTTTTGCGTCCCTGAGTATCGTATTGATTTCTCTCCCGGTATACCATATTGAAAATTTCAACAAATTTTCCGAGAAATAGTTTAATATTTTCAGATCCCGCTCAATCCAGGGTTGAATTTTTCAAGTCACTTCTGGGGGCTTGAAAAGCGTCTGGCAGACGGCGCTACCTGAGCAGAAAACCAGAACAATCACCAGCTGTTGTTATTTTTTGCCAGCGCGCCGTAAAGGATCGGGCCGGTGCGCACGGCATCTTCCGCATAAGCGTGACCCCGACGATAAGAAATCCCTTTACAGATCGAAAACAGCGTTCGTCCTCCGCCGTGCGTCGCTTCCTCTTTCCGGAACAACTCATCGAAAATTT
>JBMDWN010000230.1:0-5353 GCA_048595275.1 Olivibacter sp.
CTGAAATCCGGCCATAAACAAAGCATTGGCTAATTCTCTTTCAGAATTGCTGCCTTTCTCCCGGAGAACGGCGGCTTTTGGCCTGGATTCGACGGCCGGCAGTAAAGGCTTTTTACCCGAGAAATTTTCGGGGAAGCGGAACTGCAAAGCCTGACCGGCATAATTTTCAAAACGCTCGGTGGCCTTTTTGATGCCGCTTTGATTACGGTCCAGCAAAAAAGAGGTGCGGTACCAGACCGAACGCAGGTATGGGATATCCAATTCCAGCGTGCCGATCTCCGGATGATGAATATTCATTTTCCCGGCTTCCGCGATAGTACCAATTTTTAAAACCTCAATCCCCTGATCGCGAAGTATATCTTCGACGTCATCCTGTGCCTGGAAAACCAGTCCCATATTCTCGGAAAAGAGGACACGGAAGAGCTCATCATCCAGGTCGCTGAGGTTGAAGTCAGCACCAAGTTCCGGATCGGCAAAACACATTTCCAGCAACGTGGTGATCAAGCCTCCGCTTCCAATGTCATGGCCGGCGTTTATTTTCTCTTCACGAATAAGGTCCTGCAGGGCGTCAAACACCTGGCGTACATATGCAGCGCTCAAGACATCTGGACTTTCATCCCCTACCCGACTCATGGTTTGTGCAAATGAAGAGCCACCGAGCCGGAGCTGGTCTCCGGAAATGTTAATGTAATAAATCGCTCCCCCGTTTTTCTTCAGAACCGGTTCAACAACCTGGTTGATGTCCGAACAATGTCCGGCGGCGGATATAATAACCGTTCCGGGGGCAATAACGTCCCCATCCGGGTATTTCTGTTTCATAGAAAGGGAATCCTTTCCCGTGGGAATATTGATACCAAGTTCAACAGTAAACTGGCTGCATGCCTCAACAGCCCGGTAAAGACGTGCGTCCTCCCCTTCGTTATTGCAGGGCCACATCCAGTTAGCCGATAAGGAAACACTGGATAAGCCTTTTTCAAGGGGTGCCCAAACGAGGTTGGTCAGTGCTTCGGTGATTGCATTTCTGCTGCCGGCAGCTTCGTCAATTAAGGCACTTACCGGAGCGTGTCCGATTGACGTAGCAATACCCTCCTGGCTGCTAAAATCGAGCGCACTGACCCCGCAGTTGTTCAGGGGCAATTGTAAAGGGCCGGCACATTGCTGTTTGGCTACACGACCGCCAACGCAGCGGTCCACCTTATTGGTCAGCCAGTCCTTACAGGCAACCGCTTCAAGTTGCAGGACCTGCTCCAGGTAATGCTGTAGTCGGTCGAAATCGTAGCTGACCCGCTGGTAATTCCTTTTTATGGTCTTGTCTGTCATGACCGTTTTCGGAGAACTTCCGAACAGATCGCCAAGAGCAAGATCCATGGGGCTTGCACCCGTATTATGTGACCGGAAGTTAAAACGGTGATCGCCCGTCACATCGCCCACGGTATACAAAGGAGCGCGTTCGCGTGCGGCTATTTTACGGAGCTGATCTAAATGATCCGGGCCGATAACCAGTCCCATACGCTCCTGGGATTCATTTCCGATGATTTCTTTGGCAGAGAGCGTCGGGTCGCCCACCGGCAACTTATCGAGGTCGATTGTTCCTCCGGTTTCCTCAACCAGCTCGGACAGACAATTCAGGTGCCCGCCCGCACCATGATCGTGAATGGAAACAATCGGGTTTATCTCGCCTTCCACCAGTCCACGTATGGCATTAGCAATCCGCTTTTGCATTTCCGGATTTGAGCGCTGGATCGCGTTGAGTTCGATTCCAGTACCATGTGCTCCTGTGTCGGCAGAGGAAACTGCAGCTCCACCCATGCCGATACGGTAATTGTCGCCTCCCATAACCACAATCCGGTCGCCCTTTTCCGGCTGTTTCTTTTTTGCCTGTTCCGCCTTACCGTATCCAATACCTCCGGCCAGCATGATAACCTTATCGAAACCAAGTTTACGATCCTGCTCCTCATGCTCGAAAGTGAGTAAGGAGCCGGCAATCAGCGGTTGTCCGAATTTATTTCCGAAATCGGATGCCCCATTTGAGGCTTTAATTAAAATATCGAGTGGCGTCTGGTAAAGCCATTTTCTTTCGGCCATACCCATCTCCCACTCGCGTCCGTCTTCCAGTCTGGACAATGCGGTCATGTATACCGCCGTTCCTGCCAGTGGCAGAGAACCTTGTCCACCTGCCAGTCGATCCCGTATTTCCCCGCCTGAACCGGTCGCAGCTCCATTGAAAGGTTCTACGGTGGTCGGGAAATTATGCGTTTCCGCTTTCAGCGATAATACGGACTCAACGTCTTTTTCTTCGTAATACGAGGCTTCATCCGCACGCTGTGGAGCAAATTGGCGGGTCATCGGTCCTTTGATGAAAGCAACGTTATCTTTATAAGCCGAGACGATGTCGTTTGGATGGGTTTCGGAAGTTTTTTTGATCAGTTTAAAGAGTGAACTTTTCTGTTCCTCTCCGTCGATCACAAAGCTACCGTTGAAGATCTTATGACGGCAGTGCTCTGAATTGACCTGGGAGAAGCCGAAGACTTCGGAGTCCGTTAATTTACGTCCAAGTCTTTCTGCAAGAGCGTTCAGGTAGTCTACCTCTTCCTGGCTCAGTGAAAGTCCTTCCTGTATATTATATGCAGCAATGTCGTCTACTTCCTCAATTTGAGCCGGTTTCACGTTGATGCTAAAAATTTCCTGATCCAGTTCTTCATAACGTTGCATCAGCATCGGATCGAAGTCGTTGTAGTCTGCCGGCACCTTACGAAACTCCTCCATTCGGACGATCCCGTCAATACCCATATTCTGGGTGATTTCTACAGCATTCGTACTCCAGGGAGTCGCCATACTTGCCCGGGGACCGATGAAAAAACCATCTACCGCATTACGGTCGAGGTGCTCTCCGTTTCCGAAAAGCCACTGAAGTTTATCGATATCCGGTCTGGAAATGGGACGGTCAAGTTGAATGGCGTAAACTTTATCAGAGTCGTTGCCGAAGAAGTAGATCATGCTTATTTTCTTTGAAAATGCAAAATTAGCTAAATTGTGATTCATATGCAACGCGCTCGCCGATCTGCTGGCGCCACATGGCATAGTATAAGCCTTTCGCCTCCAGTAGCTCCTGGTGGGTCCCCATCTCGCTGACACTTCCCTTTTCCAATACGACAATCTTATCCGCATGCATAATGGTGGACAGGCGGTGAGCGATGAGGATGGTCAGCCTGTTGCGGTCTTTGGTAATGTTCCGGATGGTTGTCGATATCGCTTCTTCCGTGATGGAATCCAGCGCGGAGGTTGCTTCGTCAAAGATCATCAGGTGCGGACGACGCAGCAGGGCTCTGGCTATCGCCAGTCGTTGCCTTTCTCCGCCGGAAAGCTTTAGTCCCCCCTCCCCGATAACGGTATTCAGACCGTGTTCTGCACGTTCAAGGATCCGCTGACCTGCGGCCTGGTGTAATACCTCAACAATTTCCTGGTCACTGGCTTCCGGACGCACGAACAGCATGTTCTCCCGGATGGTGCCGGAGAATAATTGAGGGTCCTGGGTAACCATACCGATTTGGGTGCGCAGATCATCGAAATCTACCGATTCCGCCGGATGGCCGTTATAGAAAATACCCCCTTCTGTGGGCTGATACAGCCCCACAAGCAATTTCACCAAAGTCGTTTTCCCGGAACCTGAAGGACCTACGAAGGCGATCGTATCTCCGTTATTCAAATCGAAAGAAACGCCGTTTAGCGCAGGGAAACTTGCTGTACGGTGTTTGAAGAAAACCTGATCGAATCTTAGTTCGCGAATCTGATCCAGCTCAACTGCCTTTATGGGTTTAGGTTCCGGTGCTTTTTTAAATAAGCTTTGGAGGTTATTCATGGACGCTTCTGCTTCCCGGTAGGCCATGATAATGTTTCCGAGCTCTTGTAAGGGACCAAAAATAAAAAACGAGTAAAACTGCATCATCATTAGTTGTCCGACGGTAATCTGGTCTTTAAACACGAAGTATAACAGGGTGAACATGATACATTGCTGCAAAAAATTCACAAAAGTCCCCTGGATAAAGCTCACTGTCCGAATGCTTTTAACTTTTTTTAGTTCCAGCTGAAGAATCTTCAGGGTGGTATCGTTCAGTCTGCCTATTTCCTGCTGGGTCAGTCCTAAGCTTTTGACCAATTCTACATTCCGAAGCGATTCCGTAGTGGCGCCAGCCAGCACATTCGTTTGCTTAAGAATAGTCTTTTGGATAACCTTTATTTTGCGACTGAGGAAATTGGTCAGCCAGGCCAGCAGTATAGCCCCGCTGAAATAAATCAGCGGCAAGGTGGGACTGAGACCGAAGGCCACGATTGTCACGAAAACAAGTCCGACCAGTGTGGTGAACAGCACATTGATGAATCCCGTAATAAATTTCTCGCAATCCGTCCGGGCTTTGGTCAGTACAGAGAGCGTTTCTCCGCTTCGCTGATCTTCAAAATCCTGATAGGGCAGCTTTAGTGCATGACGGAGGCCATCGGTATAAAGGGTAGCACCGAATTTCTGAATAACCACGTTGACCACATAATCCTGAAAGGCTTTCGCAATCCTTGATACCATAGCGGCTCCGATAATCAGCAGCAACCCGATCGTAATTCCCCGGATAAATGCTCCTTCGGCACCCGCCTCGCGGAATTCGGCTGCTTTATTCGCGTAAGGATCGATGATGACGTTTCCGAGAATATATGGATTGAACAAAGAAAACACCTGGTTGATCGCTGCAAATAATAAAGCAAGCAGGATCAACCACTTAAAGTTTTTCAAATAGGAAAGTAAAAGTTTCATGCCGGTAGCCGCATCTTAAGGCACAAAGATAGGGAAAGTAAAGACAGCAGATTGTCAATACTAGCGGAAGTTGTTATTGCGTACAGAAGACTGTCCGCAATATTTAATATCAGGACAGAACTTTTGCTGACGCTCTTGCGTTTTGGGCTGCAGAAACCATATTTTTCAACGCAGCTTTAGTCTCCTCCCATTTTCTGGTTTTAAGGCCGCAATCCGGGTTTACCCACAGATTACGTTCAGGAAGCAACTCGGCAGCTTTTGATAGAAGAGCCTGCATTTCTTCCGCACCAGGCACTCTCGGAGAGTGTATGTCATAGACACCGGGGCCAATTTCATTAGGATATTCAAAATTACTGAAGGCCTGCAATAGCTCCATCTGCGAGCGGGAAGTCTCGATGGTGATAACATCGGCATCCATAGCGGCAATCTGCTCAATAATATCGTTAAACTCACTGTAGCACATGTGTGTATGAATCTGCGTTTCATCCCCTACACCACTGGCCGCAATTCTGAAGGCTTTAACTGCCCAGTCCAGATAATGAGGTCTTTTAG
>JBMDWN010000231.1:0-2152 GCA_048595275.1 Olivibacter sp.
CTTTTTGCTCATCGAAGGTCTTGTTGATCTGAGGATTGACCACCACCAGACCGCCGGCTCCGTCGTTTTCCAGGGAAATATCACCTCCCAGGCGCAACAGTTGTACATTCCCGCTGTTACCCGGACGGTCTCCTGAATAGATCTGCACATCGACAGCACCATCGCCATCCAGGTCAAAACGCCCGGTCCCCGGGAAATACATCCCTTTAAATTGGCGGGTTAGCAGATGTCCTTCTTTCCAGCGCATGAGGTCGTTCCACCGGAAGGATTCCATGACCAATTCAATGCGACGTTCCCGGCGCAACTCAAGAATAACACCGGTGTTGGCGCCTCCAACTTGCAAATACTGATTCTGCAGATAGGAATCCGGATTGGCGTTACTGCTGATCAATTCCATTGCCGGCATGCCCACGCGGGAGCGCAGCCGGTTGACGGACTGATCCAGGTCCGCCTGCGTCAGGGTGTTGAGCTCTGCCTTCGCTTCAGCAAAATTCAGCAATACCTCCGCAAAGCGGAAAACGGGCATGTCATTTTCAGAGCGATTATAGGAGTCGTATCGCACATCGCCGACATACTTGATCACATGGTAACCGGTCATACTTGCCCCGAATTGCGGAGCCTCGGTTGAGGAACCGCCAACGCGCCTGTAACCCGGGCCGCGAATCGTCTGCGTGAGCCTTGGATCACGGTTCTGTATCTCCTCGGCAAACGGTATCTCGTTGTAAGCAGGTTGATCGGTAAACCGCGACCCGTCGGCCATCAGATAACTGTTAACCAGCTGCTTCTCCAGGCCGGGACGCCCGTAGGATGAGGTGATGGTGTAATAGTTGACGTTATGCCAGATCTGAAGGGCATCGCTGAAGCGACGGGTGAGGATGACCTCCGTCTCATCTGAGTTGACCTGGGCAAAGAGCTCAAGGTAAGCTTGTTCAGGGGTGCTGGTGAAAACATCGTAAGGACCTTCGTTGATCAACTCTTCTGCGGCAGAAGCGGCTTCTTGTAAAAACCGCTCGGCTTCAGGCAGGTTGAATTCCCGGTGATACTTTCGGAAAGTGCCTTCGAACAGTGCTAAACGGGACTTTAATGCCAATGCTGTCCACCGGTTAACGCGTTCTACATTTTTCTGTGCCGGGAGGTGTTCGATGGCGTAATTGATGTCTGCCAGCACGGAATCCATGACCAGCGTTCTGGGATCTCTGGCCTTCGTTAAAAGCGCCTCGTCATTCTCCTCGATCACCTGCCCGTACCAGGGCACGTCTCCGAAACTGACGACCTTCTCAAAATAAAACCAGGCACGGAAGAACCGGGCCAGCCCTGCATAGGGGGCCGCTTCAGCCTCCGACACGCTTTTATTATAATGCGCCAGGAAATAGTTGATCTTACGCAATTCAGACCAGTCCCACCCGCCACCGGATACCGGAACGATCCGTCTGCCGGCGAGGCGCTCACTCAGATTTTGTTTAACGACGTTGTCAACATCTTCATTATATACGCCTTCTGCAGACGGAAGAACGTTGTAAAAGGAATTGGTATACAGCTCCAGGTCTTTGGTAGTCCGGAAAAAAGCATCCGGAGAAATATCGGATTCCGGCTGACGATCTAAAAAGGATTTCTCGCAGGAGTTCAGCAGCAGCACAATGACCAGGCTCAACGTGAATTTATATTTGTAGATTGTATTCATGGCTTTTCTTTTTTAAAAACTGACATCTAACCCAAAGGAAAAGGTTCTGGAAAATGGATAGGTCCGACCATTAATATCACCTGTTAGTACACCGGAAGCTTGTTCAGGATCGATGTAGTCCGAACGGAGGGCCGTGGCGGTCCACAAATTCTCTCCGCTCAGGTATATCCTCGCTCTGGTCAACTTAAGTTTGGCGATGACGGGAGCCGGCAGGGAATAACCGATGGTTAGATTTTTTAGCCGGATGTAAGCCAAACTTTGCAGATAACGATCGTTTACCGAGCTCAAGGAACTGCGATCATTCAAGGCGGTATAGCCGCGCAATACGGGGTAGAATGCGTCTGGGTTTTCCGGGGTCCAGATGTCATCCATAAAGTCTTTCGGAACGAACGAATAGTATGGGCGGGAGTAGGGACCCCAGAATTTGTCGGCGTTGGCACCCGGGTACCAGTGCTGCTGCCCTATACCCTG
>JBMDWN010000232.1:0-4426 GCA_048595275.1 Olivibacter sp.
TATGTAGCTACGGATAAACCGACGCCGCCGGGCCCTGCCTACGAGCTTCGCCTGCTCACGGACCGTTCCATCTACCGCCCGGGGCAAACGGTATATTTCAAAGGTATTCGCTTTGAGGAGTTTGCTGGCAAAAGGCAGGTGTTAGAAGGGGAGGAGCTGGAAGTGGAGCTGCGTGACGCCAATAATCAGGTCGTGTCTAAACAAAAGCTAAGAACGAACATGTTCGGGTCTGTAGCCGGTAATTTCGTGCTTCCAGTAGGTAGCCGCACAGGGAATTACAAACTTGTTTCATCGCGTTTCCAGACCAGCTTCTCCGTCGAAGAATATAAGCGGCCGAATTTTGAGGTCAGTTTCGAAGAAATTAAAGAACAGAAAAAGCTGGGAGATTCGGTCAAGGTGCATGGCCGGGCGACTACTTTTTCCGGTGCGCAGGTAGATGGGGCAACGGTGCGCTACCGGGTATACCGGGAGGAATTTCAGCTCTACGGGTACCGTCAGACACGACCCTCAAATTCCCGGAGAGAAGAACTTGCACAGGGTAATCTGCTTACCGGAGCGGACGGGACATTCGATATTTCCTTCGCCGCCCGGCCGGGAGAAGCCCGGGAAGAAACTTTTCGAACGTATACCTTTATCGTCGAAGCGGATGTGACCGATCGGAGCGGAGAAACGCATAGCAGCAGGCAGGATGTCCGGATCGGGGATAAAAGCATTTCGTTTTCCGTGGTCCTTCCCGATGAGGCAGATCTTAATGTGCTCGACTCGATCGAAGTCCACACGACCAACCTGAATGGTGCCTTTGTGCCCGCTAAGGGAAACATCCGCCTGGTAAAGCTTGAGGCTCCGGATCGTATCTTGCGTGCCAGCCCTTTTCAAAAGGTAGATTATAAGTTATATACGCGACCGGAGTTTGAAGAATATTTTCCCCACGATGCCTACGGAAATGAAAAAGACCCTACGAACTGGGCGCGGGGCCGGGAGGTATACGCTGCAAATTTTGATACGCAAACGTCAAGAGCGTTGCCGGTGAAACAGGCCAGCAAATGGCCGGAGGGCACCTATTTGCTCAGTGCCTATGTACTTGATGGCGGAGACACCCTTAGGATAGAAAGAACGGTGTACCTAAAGCGGTCAAATAGCAAAAAGGTTGCGGATAATGTGCTCTTAAGCGTTGCAGCTGAACAGGAAGTGTATGAACCGGGCGGACGGGTGAACTTTTTACTAGGTTCCGCGGACGCCGAAATGCTGGTGCTGACAGAGCTGGAATATCGTGGCGAGATTGTAGACCGGCAATGGGTGAGGCTGAACGACGAGATCAGACCCCTCTCCTTTTCTATTCCGGATAGCAATCAGGGGGCCGTATATTTAAATTATTATTCGGGGCGCTACAACCGTGCTTTGCAAGGCAAGGTACGTATACGACTTGCCGAAAAGCCACGTGATTTATCGGTGGAGCTGCATACCCGGAGAGATAAGATGACCCCGGGCGAGGAAGAAACCTGGGAGCTTGTGATTAAGGGACCGGATAAAGAGCAGGTGGGGGCCGAATTGCTGGCCACGATGTACGACGCTTCCCTTGATCAGTTCAGACCGCATCAGGCCGCATTGTCTTTTTTTGACGCGGTGCCCTATAGCGCTCTGGGTAGTTGGAATAGCTGGCAATCTTTCCCTGTTAAATCGCTCAGAAGAATTTCATATCCGGAAGTCCGGCAATTCGGAATTCCTTATGTTTTTGATCGCTTGAACCGCTTTGGCTTTTCACTGTCGGGCCAACCACGGCTTGTGAGAAGGGGGGTGATGGATTTTGCGGCGGTAAGTCCGGGTGCGCTGGCCGGGGTACCTGAAAGCGTAATATTGGATGAAGTAGTTACGCTTGGAAATGGTACGCCAATAGGGGGGTCGGCTTCAAATGCAGATATAAAGATACGAGGAGTAAACGGTATCGAAGCGTCTGGCGGTTCACCCCTCTATATCGTGGATGGAGAGCTTGTAGAAAATATTGACAACTTATCGCCCGATGATATGCTGAGTGTGGAAGTTCGGAAGGACCCATCGACCACGGCGCTTTACGGATCACGGGCGGCTAATGGCGTGATCTTTATCCGCACCAAAAGGGGTCAGGAGGCCGGGGAGCAGCTTAATGCATCGCTTCGGCGCAACCTGAAAGAGACGGCGTTTTTCTTCCCGCAGTTACGGACCGATTCGCTGGGCAACATCCGCTTCCGATTTGAGGCACCAGAAAGGCTGACCCAATGGAAGTTTATGGCTACGGCACATACACGGGATATGATGACCGGTTACCTGGAACATAAAGTTCGTACGTCGAAAGAGTTGATGATTGTTCCAAATATGCCTCGCTTCATCCGATCGGGGGATATGCTCGAGGTGCGGGCCAACGTCAGGAATTTATCTGATAAAGCGATGGCGGGTAAAGCCCGCCTGGAGCTTTATGATGCCTTTAGCCAGGAGTCACTGAATAAACGCTTTGGAAATGAAATCAATACGCAGTCATTTACCATCGAGAAAGATTCAGGGGGAATCGTTACCTGGTCGCTGCGGGTACCGGATGATGCAACAGCCGTGGGCTATCGTCTGTCTGCGCAGTCGGATGGATTTAGTGATGGAGAGGAAGCTGTATTACCTGTGTTGAGCAACCGGATGCTGGTTACGGAGACCTTGCCGCTATACGCACGGGAAGGACAGGAAAAAGTCTTTAGCATGGACCGTCTCGCGGAGCAGAAGTCGGAAAGCCTTAAACAGGTGAAGCTTAGCCTTGAGATGACGACCAATCCCATTTGGTATGCCATCTTTTCGCTTCCCTATTTACGTGAATTTCCCTATGAGTGCTCGGAACAGCTTTTTGCTCGGTGGTATGGCAATCAGGTTTCCCGACACCTAATCAGCGGCTCCCCAAAAATCAAAGCTGTTTTTGACGAATGGGGAAGGAAAGGCGAATTGCATTCCCGGCTGGAGTTGAATGAAGAGTTGAAAGGGATCCTTTTGGAAGAAACACCCTGGATCCGGGAGGCTCAGGACGAGGAAGAGCAGATGAAGAGACTGGCTATACTTTTTGATATCAACACCATGCGCCAGGAAGAGGCTTCAGCCTTTCAAAAGCTGAAGGACCGGCAAATGCCCTCCGGCGGTTTTGCCTGGTTTGAGGGCGGCAAGGAAAATGTAGAGGTAAGTGTCCACATGCTGGCCGGACTGGGTCACCTGTTGAAAATGGGAATGGCCGATAAAGAACAAGTGGATGTGATCGCCAAACCGCTGATAAATTACCTGGACCGGGAAATGCTGCGGTCAGTTGAATTGAAGGCCGATGCCAAGATGGTTTTACCCGGTAGGTGGAGTTATTTCCTTTACGCGAGGAGTTATTTCATGGATCGCTATTCATTACCTTCATCCCTGGAATCTTTTATAAAGATTAACCTGGAAGGTGTGGAGCGGGAGATGCTCAACTATTCTTTCCGGGATAAAGTACAGCTGGCTCTTGTTTTACATCGATTCGGTAGAGAGGCGTCAGCCAGAAAGCTCCTGATATCGCTTCGTGAGCGGGCGGTACAGAGTGATGAAATGGGGATGTACTGGAAAGAGAACGTAAGCGGATGGGCCTGGGAGCAAGCGCCGGTGGAAACACAGGCTTTGCTGATCGAAGCGTTCGATAAGATATTGAAGGATGAACAAAGCGTGGAGCTTATGAAGGTCTGGCTGCTGAAGAACCGCCAGGCGAACCGCTGGACCAGCACCAAAGCGACCACGGAAGCCGTGTATGCCTTGTTGTCTACCGGTAAAGACTGGATGAATGCTGCCGATGGCGTTGAAATAAAGGTTGGAAATGAAGTGGTAACCGCCCGGGATGGAGAAGAACAAGTTGGGAGCGGGTATTTTAAACGTACCTGGTCCGGACAGGAGATCACTCCGGAAAAGGCAAACGTGGAGATCAGGAAACAATCTGCCGGTGTGCTCTGGGGAGCACTTTATTGGCAATACCTGGAAGATATGGACAAGATTCAGGCATCGGACGATAAGGGCATCAGCCTGCGGAAAAGACTGTTCTTAAAGAAAAATACAGAGAAAGGACCTGAATTGACACCCATTACGGAGGGCTCACCGATCCGTGTTGGGGATCGCGTAGTCGTTCGCATGGAAATCCTGACGGACCGGGAGCTGCAATTCGTTCACTTGAAAGATATGCGCGCCAGCGGTTTCGAACCGGTCAATGTGCTGTCGTCTTATAAATGGCAGGACGGTTTGGGATATTACGAAAGTACCCGGGATGCCGCAAGCCACTTTTTTATTGAGCGGATGCCGAAAGGGGTTTACGTTTTCGAGTATGAATTGCTGGCCAACAACGCTGGTTGTTTCTCCAATGGTATAACCAGCTTGCAAAGCATGTATGCCCCGGAACTTGGCAGTCGTTCGC
>JBMDWN010000233.1:0-2929 GCA_048595275.1 Olivibacter sp.
AGCCTCCTTCCGCCACCCACTGGAAGGCGAAGAGCGATTCGCTGTTGTTGTTTGCCGACTGATCGGTGAACATCCCTTCATAATCCGCGTAAAGCGCATAGCGATTGGAATTGATCACCAGTTCTGCCTTCTCCTGCGCCAGCGCATAATTCTTCTGGTAGAGGTACATCTTCGCCATCATGCCGCTGGCGGAATAGCGGGTCACCCGACCGGGTGCGTCGCTTTCGGGCAAATTGCTTTCCGCAAAGGCCATATCAGCCAGCGCAAATTCCAGCACGTCCTGCTGCAGGTATCTCGGAACGTTAAAGTTTCCGGAAGTCGCTATATCAACCGGGTCCGTAACAATTGGTACGGCACCAAATACCCTTCCCAAATAAAAATAAGCGACTCCCCGTATGAAACGGGCCTCAGCAATTCCTCGTGTGAGGAAAGCAGCATCACCTCCCTGATCAATTTTCTGCTGAAAATTATTGATCAGCACGGTCGCATTTCCGGCTACTTTATAGAAAGCATACCAGGATCGGCTTACTTGCTCATCAGTTCCTGATACCGTAAAATTCAGGAAGGTATTGTATACCGGGTCTCCTGTGTACATATTTCCAGAAAGCACCTCGCCGATGGCGTGAAAAGCCTTATCCTGATATTCATACCACACCGAATTGTACAGGTAGCCCGTCGCCCCGCGCACCTCGGCCTCCGTATTATAATAAGTCTCCAGTGTCGGATTGTTCAGCGAGGGACGCTCCAGAAACTCCTTGCTGCAAGACACCGTTCCGAAGATCGAAATGGCGAGCAGGCTGTATAAAAAATATCTCTTTTTCATAATTCTGTTTGGCTTAAAAAGTAAAGCTTCCTCCTATGGTAAAGGTCCGCGGATTCGGATAATTGCCCAGATCAATATTCTGCATCAGGGCATCGTTATTATAGGAGCCCAGCTCCGGATCGTAGCCCGAATATTTGGTAAAAGTGTAAATGTTCTGACCAGTAACGAAAACCCTGAAATTGGACATCTTGATTTTTTCCGTTAGCTGGGTTGGCAGCGTATAGCCGAGCGTAATGTTCTGAATCCGCAGGTAGGATCCGTCTTCCACAAAACGACTCGAAACCCGCCGGTTATTCTGATGCCACTGGTTGTATCGGGGAAGCGTTCCGCCCGGATTGAAGGTCGTCGAATACCGTTCGTTGGCAATGCTCTCCAACTGGTTCCAGTAGACATTCACCGGCGTTTCCAGCGAACGTTTGGTATAGTTCAGGATGTCGTTTCCGTAAGATCCTTGCAGAAAGATGGATAGATCAATCCCTTTATAACTAAAGCTGTTGGTCAGACCGAATGTGAAATCCGGATTCGGGTCGCCGATATACGTGATGTCTTCGTTATTGATGACGCCATCGCCGTTCACGTCCCGGTACTTCACATCACCCAACCAGGTGCCCTGCTGGCTGACCGGCAAACCCTGAGCAGCATGATTACGGATTTCCTCTTCGGAAGTGAATACACCATCAGCTATGAAACCATAAAAGCGCCCGATCGGGCCACCCGGCACGGTGCGGGTCAGCAAGACCGCATTGCTGTATTCGGTATAGCGCAGCAGGGAAGCTTGCTCATTGTTCAGGCGATCCAGTTTATTCCGGTAATGGCTGAAAACAAAATTCGTTCTCCACGAGAAATCGTTTTTACTGATGTTAACGGACGTGATGCCGATATCGATACCCGTGTTCGTCATCTGTCCGGCATTCACCCAGGGAGCTTTGATATCGTTCCAATTGGTACCGATTCCCGTAAACACCGGCAGCTGGGTGCTCATCAGCATATCGGAGGTCGTCTTTTTATAGACGTCCAGCACCAGGTCCAGGCGTCCCTTTAATAAGCTGACGTCAAGGCCGCCGTTGTACGTGATCACAGATTCCCAGCCGAGCATCGGGTTGCCTACATTATCCGGAATTCCTCCCTGACCAAATGGTGCGATGGGAAAGAGGCGGATATTGGTCGCATAGCTGACGCTGCCCGCATTCGAATTGCCGACGGCACCAACGCCTACGCGAAGTTTCAGGTTATCGATCGCGCTCCAGTTTTCTGCAAAACGCTCGTTACTGATGGTCCATCCGGCTGATGCGGCAGGAAAGTATCCGTACTTCCGGTCCGGTCCAAAATTTGCCGAACCGTCCCTTCTTAACGATAAATTCAGGGCGTAACGGTTATCAAAACCGTAGCCGGCACGGGCAAAATAGGATTCCATCGCCCATTCGCCTTTACCTCCGGAAACCTGCTGGTTTTCATTTGCCCCTGCCGCGATGGATGGAATATTCAGCGCAAGGTTCTGACGGATGGCCTGGAGCTGGTCGTAACTGGATTCCTGCACTTCGTGCCCGATCTGTCCCGTTATCGTATGCTTTCCAAAGGTCTGGTTATAGTCGACATAATTACGTAAAGCCCAGTAAAAGCTTGGATTGCGACTTTCAAGGATACGGCTGGGTGTCAGGATCGCTATGCTGCCTGCGAAAACTTCCGGCTGGAAAGCCATGTTGTTTTCGCTGGTAAAATCATAGTTGACCTCATTTCTCATTTTGAGAAATTTTGTAAAGCCCAGCTCTGCATAAATACTACCGAAAGCCTTGAACTGATCGGAAGTCACCTCACGCAATTCTGCCAGCGCCACCGGGTTCACCGGATTGCCGAAATTGAATCCCCCAACCGTGACCGGAGCCGCAAAATTACCGCCCATGGTATAGACATTAGCAGCCGGGCTGTTGAAGGCGGCAATGTTTACGATGGCATCAGAACCATTGGTCAGGGTTGTTCGTTGCTGGTTGCGACCGGTATTCGTACTCAGCCCCACTTTCAGCCAGTCTTTTAGCTGATGATCAAGGTTCAGGCGAAGGGAATAACGTTCAAAGCCCGATCCGATAATGATGCCGTCTTGTTTAAAAT
>JBMDWN010000234.1:0-5161 GCA_048595275.1 Olivibacter sp.
ATATTTTGCGATCGATCGAAAACAGGTAAGCGATAAACCCGATGAAGATGACGCAAACAACCAGTACAACAACGTATATTTTTCCCGAGCTTCTCAGGCCATCAGCCATCTCAACGTCCTGAGCGAAAGATTGTTGCCCAGCGACGGTAAGCAGGATAGTCGTGAGCATTATTAATATCTTTTTCATAATCACATATAAAAACACGTTAGTTAATCCGCTTGCTCCGTTAACTGACGTAAAACCCGATAGCGGTATCGAAGGGTCATCATCCATACACCAATCAAGATCCATCCGATAACTGCAGGATAAAAAACCAACCGCATGGTACCGTCCATATCAAGATTACTAAAAGCCGGATTTCCACCGTTGCCGGGGTGCAGCGAGTCGGTCAGTCGGGGTAAGATAAAAATTAAGACTACCATAATCGGAAAAGCGAACACGTTATAAATCGCGGAGATCTTAGCTCTCTTCTGTTCTTCCTCAATTGAATTACGTAATAAAATATAGGCCAGATACATTAACGTGGCTATTGCCGAGCTGTTTAGCTTCGGATCGCTCGGCCATGGTTCTCCCCAGGTAACATTTGCCCACAGCATGCCGGTAATCAATCCGAAAAAACAGAAGACAATTCCCACATTAACGCTCTCTACCGCAATAAGGTCATCCGTCGTAGATGAAGATGAGAGGTAGCGAACGCTGTAAACAACAGAAATAAGGTAAAGCACGACCATAGAAAACCACATGGGTACGTGAAAATAAATATTCCTGGCGGTCTCATTAAGTATAGGAAGCACAGGAACGGGAAGCAAAAAACCGGCTATAATCGTATAGAACAGAATAATGGCGGCAACCCATTTCCACCAGCGAACTCTCATAGACTTGACTTTTCTAAGAACTATGCAAAAATGGCAATTTAAACTAGAAAAAAGGCCATCTTTTTAGCAAAAAATTAATCTCGCCAAAGGTAGGGAAAAAGCATGAGTGAAATGGTCAGCACAACAACGTTTATAGCGATTAATACCCCAGCCTCATCCATACTAACCGATCTATCCAGACCATCAAGTGCGTTTTTTGAAAGTTTAACCAGCAATACCAAAAGCGGAATAATGACAGGGAACCCTAATATAGCCATGAGCGTACCACTATTTCCGGTCTTCGAACTGATGCCGGAAATCATGGTAAATACGCTGGCGAAGCTGAATCCCCCTAACAGGACGGCGATAAGGTAAAGTGCTGGGTCGCCAACGTTCTGATTGAAAATAACGGTGTATATAATATAAGCTATCAGGGCAAGCCCCAGCATCAGCAGCGTATTGTATATTAGCTTAGCAACAATGATAACTTGCGGACTTGTTAGCGTGTAGTAATACAGTTGTCTTCCTTGTGATTCTTGTACAAAAGATCTGGATAACGCATTGAGTGAAGCAAATAGAAGAATAATCCAGAACAGCGCATTCCACGTAATTGGATCCGGCGATTTGAAGGCTTGGTAGCAGACAAAGATGGTTGACGTTACGTACAACAAAATACTGCCTATAGCATACTTTGACCGCCATTCCAGTTGAAAATCTTTCCTTACGAGTGTAACGACCTGCTTAAAAAAAATCATGCCCTGCAAATATACCATATATGGTTACTTGCAGGGCATAAAGCTTTCGATCGTTTAAGAAGTCTTAGAAGACTAACCCCTAAGCTTTTTTTACGTCTTTGCGAAGATCATTTGCGAAACTTTCTGCGTGCTTCAACCCTTTACTTGCGTAGGTCTTTGCCTCTTCCTTGTACTTCTTGGCCTTATCAGAGACATCGTGACTCGCATCCTCCGCCAGATTAAGTACTCGTTCGTATTCTTCTTTCGCCCGTTTAGCCAGCCTTGAGGCAGTTTCCAAACCTTCCTCTGCCTGCTGACGAAGCGTCTTACTCAAATCGTTGACGCCATCCACTGCTTTATTGAGTGTCTTCCGACCATCTTTGGTGCCTAACAAATAGTATGCTGCCGCACCTATAGCAAGACCTGAAATAGCGAAGGCTACAAACTTGGCGGTCTTGCCACATTTTTCTTTCTTGTGTTTTTCAGCTGTAGTATTCATATTTGTAAAACAGCTGTTTTAGCAGAAATGTTTGAAATAATCCTGCTATCGGATTCCCAGATCTGCCATCGTCCGAATAGGTATATCCTGTTTGACAGCAGTTTTCAACACTACCTTCTTATCAAACCGATAACCTCCGTCAGCTTCCAGCGGCCAAAGCAGCGGGCTTAAAAAACGTATTGCTGCATCAAAGCCCTGTGTAATGGCTACAGCATTGCCGGTATCTTTTGAGTTCTTCGCCTCATTTTCTATCTCAAAAGGGCCTCGGAAGCCTTTGGTATGCAGCGCCTGCACAAAGCCATTCCAGTCCATATCGTCGGAACCGCCGAATCCAGGCAGCATCGCTTCATAATGGTGGCGATCCCAATCGTTCAATGGTTGGGTCACCCCTGCCCTTTTTGCTAAATCCTGGTCGACTTTCTGCATTGGATACATTCCTCCCCACTCTACCCGTCCTGCATTCATCAGCATACGGGTAGTCTTAACATGTATGCGTTTTATACGCTGCACATCGCTGGCTTCGATCACAGCGATAGGATTCGTCTGCTGCCAGATGTCGTGCGAGGGATCGTAAATTTCCCCATGGGCCTTGCTGGCTATCAATTCATACATCAGTTTTCTCGCTGCCAGCACACCGGGTAAATTGTTATAAGTGGAGGTATAGGATGCCGGTCTCCAGCCCTCCATAGGACAATTTTCATAAACTATCGTAACACCCAGATCTTCGGCATACCGGATAATGGGCAAAAATAACCGTTGATACTCCTCTAAATTCCGTTGAAAGCCATAGTCTTGGTTGCCTAATTCGTGATTGTATCCTACGAAGGTTCCAACGCAAACATCGTTTTCATCTCCTCCGAGTAAATGAGCGATCCGGATCAGCTTAAGCAAGTGATTCTGATTTTTGATGCGTTGATCGGCCTCACCGCCGATCATATTTTCGAAGGCACCAAGCGATAACCTCAAACCATGTTGATCAAAGGTATCGAGCAAGCGTACCGCGTCTTCCGGCCCGAAATTATCGTATTCCAGATGTGTAGCCGTATGATCTTCCCGTGTGCCGTCCTTGCGGAAAACGCAGAGGTCAATCCCTTGTGCCCCGATTCCAGCGGTCTGCTTAATCAGTTCTTCTTGTGTAAATTGATCGTATGCCGAACTCATAACCCATATTGGGTTGTTTATCTCCTCTTTCATCCTATATCAATTGCGCATCAAATAGTTTAAATTGTTTTCGAAGTGCTTTAAGCTCCGGTTTAGAAGAAAACAGGCCGTAAACGACCGAACCTGATCCGCTCATACTGGCATAAACCGCACCCTCCTCATACAAATCAGCTTTAACACCGCGTATAACAGGATAATCATCGAAAAGTGCCTTTTCAAAATCGTTCACGATCAGCTTTTTCCACTCCTGCACCGGTTCTTTGATCGCTTCTTTCAGGTTCAGGCTGTGCCCTCGGGGTTTAACGGAGCGATATGCCTGGGCGGTTGATATGGCAATACCCGGGTCAACCAGTACAATATGAAAAGAGCTGAGATCTAAATGAATATCCGTTAGCTGGTTACCGATTCCTGTAGCGTAAGCAGGTACATTGCGTACAAAAAAGGCACAGTCGGCCCCTAAACCGCTTGCATAAGCCAATTTTTCATCCAGGGGCAGATTCAGATTAAAGAAGTCCGACAACAGCTCAATCATGAACGCTGCATCGGAAGAGCCGCCCCCAAGGCCAGCTCCGATGGGAATATGCTTATGCAGATACAGCTTGATCGGCGGCAAATTATATTTATCCTGCAGCTGGCGGTAGAGCTTTACGCAGAGGTTAGCATCGGCTGGTCCGGGAATAGGCAGACCTGAAGGGTGGAATCCAAATGCATCGGATGTAACGACCTCCAGCACATCGTAAACCTTTACTGGAAAAAAAACCGTTTCAAGCGTGTGATAACCATCGTCTCTGCGGTCGACCACTTGAAGACCGATGTTTATTTTTGCATTAGCAAAGGTTATCATTTATCTGTAAATAAAGTGGCATTCCGGAATTCGTACCTTTCCATAAGCTTGATGACTTTCCGATCTAAACGGTAACTGCTTATAGCACGGAGATGGCGTTCATGGTGAATATCCGTTCCCAGCAGATCAATTAAACCTGCCTCCAGTAACTTCACTGCGGTATCTTTTTCTGCTTTACCATAATAACCGGTAAAAGAAAGAATGTTGGATTGAAGAATGAAACCCCTCTCTTTTAATTCTGTAGCTCTCTGCAAATTGTAATGCAGGTATCGGTAGCGTTCCGGGTGGGCCAGTATCGGAGCATAGCCCTTTGCCTGCAAATCGAAAAGATGATGCGTTAGATTGGGGGGTTCGGCCAAAAAAGCCGTTTCCACTAAAACGTGCTTGGTCTCGCGTATTGGACGAAGCGTCCCTTTATTCAACAAAGTACTAAAGCCTTCGTCCAGCAAATATTCCGCGGAATAAGCGAAATTTACGTTTAACCCCCGGGCATCAAGAGCCAGTCGCAATTGATCGGCAGCCTGCCGGATGGTCTCTGGTGTATTTGGATATAAATCGCTCATCACGTGCGGCGTACCGACAAAATACTCGAAACCGATATTTTTAAGTCCCTCCAACAACAGGATAGACGCCTCTATATCCGCTGCACCATCGTCAATTCCGGGCAGAAAATGCGCGTGCATATCCGCGATCAGTATGGAACCTATAGGAAATTGTTGTGGCTTCGACGAGAAAAATGAAAACATAGAACAAATATAAGAATGAAATACCATATCATTGCAGGCATAGCTAAGGGAATGACATGAGTTATTATATTCGTAATGCAAAGGTTTTCATAGACGGCCGGTTCAAAACTGGTTTTACCGTATGTATCCGTGATACAACCATTCATCAGGTTCTTCCGGACGTTGGAGTACCCGAGGGCACATTACTCCTTGACGCTCAAGGACAATATCTTATTCCTGCAGCGTTGGATTTACAGATCTATGGCGCAGGAGGGAATCTGTTTTCCGCGGACCTAAGCGCTGAATCCATCAACGGGATTGGCGAGGCAGTTTTGAAAAGCGG
>JBMDWN010000235.1:0-1521 GCA_048595275.1 Olivibacter sp.
TTTAAAGAAAGAATGAGAAGGAAGCGGAAGTGAACTATGCTGCGCTCTGGACTGAGATCCACTGTCTGATTGAGACTTCCGCTTTCCCTTTCATCAGCATACTCATATAGAAATTCGGGCTAGTGACCCATTATTAAGGAGTTGAGTTATAACTGATGGATTTCTCATCTATTGTTCAATCTTAATACATTAAAGATATGAAAAATGTTGTTATTGGAATCGACATCAGTAAAAGCACATTGGACATCTGTGTTAAATCTGACGGGAACATTATTCACTCTTCGATTGAGAACACCGTTGCCAGTATAAAAAAGTTCCTCAATCAGTATGCAAAGGACCATGTACTACTTGCCATGGAGAACACCGGACGGTATAACTGGCGTTTGTACGAGGTGCTACCCCGGTATGACTTTAAGGTATACGTGATCAATCCGTTGCATTTAAAGAACAGTATTGGCCTAACCAGAGGAAAGAACGACACGGTCGATGCCCAACGGATCTGTTCCTTTATAGAAAAGAATTACCGGGAATGCCCGTCCTGGCAGCCAGCCTCCCCTTCCATACAGAAATTAAAGGTACTGTTGTCCGAACGTAACGCGCGCTTAAAAATGATCAAAACATTAAAGGCACAGCAACAGGAATATACCTTACTAAAAAGTCTGGGGATGGATAAATCACTCTTGCGACTGAACAAAAAGCTTGTCGATGGTATCCAGGCCCAAGTGAAGAAGATAGAGCAGTCCATTGAAAAACTAATAAGTGAAGAGGCTAAATTGGAACAGCAGGCAAGGTTGGTGATGTCTGTACCTGGAGTTGGAAAGGTAACCACATGGATGGTCCTAGCGAAAACAGCCGGCTTTACCACTATCAAAGAAGCTAGAAAGATGGCCTGCTATAGCGGCGTTGTCCCCTTTGATTACCAATCGGGGTCTGCTTTAAATAAAAGACCCCGGGTGTCGCATTTGGCAGATAAGGCGATGAAATCCACGCTACATATGGCGGCTATGAATGCTGTACAGTTTAACAGCGATCTGGGGAAATATTACCGACGAAAGATCTCGGAAGGGAAAAATAAAATGAGTGTGTTAAATGCCGTAAGGAACAAAATTTTACACAGAATATTTGCCGTAGTAAATAGAGGAGATTTGTACAAAGAAAGTTTGGATTTATCATAGAAATCAGACAGTAGTTCGTTTTTAACGGAATAGTCTTCAGAAAAATGGCCGCAAAACACTCTAAGGTCGTTTTAATCCGCGTAACTGCTCGTTTTTATTGATCGTTTTATTACGCATTGCACAATCCCACTATTAACCCTAAATGCCACATCAAAAATTTTGAAATATGTAGATTTCTAATTTATGCACGATCCCTCCCATCAAAATTTTTAAGTGGCGATTTTTTTTGTTTCTTTTTTTGAGGAAAAAAAAGAAAATCAGTAGCGATATCGCTCCCGCCATTTGGCGCGAAGTGACTCTCTGATTTTATTTTCGGACGCGTTGTTTCCGGGATCGTAGAGCAGGG
>JBMDWN010000236.1:0-16833 GCA_048595275.1 Olivibacter sp.
TGTTGCTTAATGTAGATTAACGAGAAAACCATCGCCAGTAAAAGCTTGATTATAATACCCGCCATCAGTAAAAACACAGCTGTTTGGCCGCCTTTTTTTATTCCCATAAACGAGAGTACGAAGGCTATATAGGTCAGAGCAAACAAAAACCCAAAAAAGACCCAGAACTGATCTGCCAGAAGTTTTTCATCTGCCTGACCGATCGCGTAAGCGATCGTTGCGAGAGCAGCCCCGTATAAACCATAGGAAACAGAGAATCTGAGCACTGAACTCATCTATTCTTGTTGTTTTTTAAAACGCTGCGGATAATTCCGATCAGGCTGACGAGCACGCCCAATAAAGCTAACAAACCCGTATACAACATGCGTTCACTATCCTGACGACTGTCCAGCCAGTAGCCAATCAGCGCAAACAGCGCAATTGTAGCAACCATCTGAAAACCCAGACCGGTATAATAGATATAAGAAGATTGTTTCTTCATATAAAGTACTTTAAAAATCACAAAAGTAAGGTAACTTTGTGTAGGTTTTTTAACGACACAAAGATAATTTTGCCAATGTATACGTTAATAGCTTAACTGATCGTGTTGGCAACGGATAGTAAACATGCAAAGAAATAGCAAGAAAAAATCAACCAGCAATTTAACTAAAGAAGATATACGTCGCTATACCAGCGGATTCTGGAAGCTGATCATCAGCCTGATCGTACTCGGATTTCTTTTTTTTATCGCCGTAGGCCTGGGCCTTTTCGGCAAACTTCCTTCTTTCCGTGACCTGGAAAACCCTAAGAGCAACCTGGCTTCAGAAGTGATATCGGACGACGGCGTTATTTTAGGCAGCTATTACGTTCAGAACCGCTCTAATGTAAACTACAATCAGCTGTCGCCCGCCCTGATACAGGCGCTTATCTCCACCGAAGATACCCGTTTTAACGACCATTCGGGTATTGATTTCAGACGGACGTTCACCATCTTGTTCTACAACCTGGTGGGCAAGAAACAGGGTGCCAGTACGATTACGCAACAGCTGGCCCTTAACTTATATTCACAACGTTCCCGGAACACGCTGGTGCGCCTTACACAAAAATTCAAGGAACTGATTACTGCGGTCCGGCTGGAAAGAAATTATACGAAAGAAGAAATTCTGACCATGTACCTGAACACCGTTGATTTCGGGGCATACAACACCTATGGCATTAAATCTGCAGCGCAGACCTATTTCAACACCACACCAGATAAACTAACGGTTCCGGAAGCGGCGGTTTTGGTTGGCATGCTTAAAGGCCCGGGCATCTATTCGCCCATCCGCTATCCTGAAAATTCTATCCGGAGAAGGAATACCGTGATTGACCGGATGTCCCAAACGGGTTTTATAACCCAGGAAGAGGCGGCTGCTTACAAAGAGGAACCGCTGAACCTGCGTTTCCGCAAAAACACGTATGGCGACGGGCTGGCGCCTTATTTCAGAGCGGTCCTTAAGTCTGAAATCCGCAAAGCATTTAACGAATTATCCATTACGCAGGCGGATGGTACGCCCTACGACCTGGATCGGGACGGCCTGCGTATTTACACCACCATCAATTCCAAAATGCAGAACTATGCCGAGGAGGCACAAAAGGAATGGTTGCAAAAGCTACAGATGCAATTTATACGAGAGTACCGCGGAAGAGATCCTTTCAAAGGTATTGAATTCTTGCTTGACCGCGGACTTAAACAGTCTGATCGCTACCGCTGGCTTAAAGAGGGAGATCTTTCGGACGAGGAAATCATGGAAAATTTCAACACGCCTACCCAAATGAGCATTTTCAGCTGGAGAGGGGACATCGACACCACCATGACTCCGCTGGATTCCATCCGATATAATAAAATGATTCTCAGAAATGCTGTTATGTCGATGGAACCACAAACCGGATATGTACGGGCGTGGGTCGGTGGAATTAATTTCCAGCATTATAAGTATGACCAGGTAAAAATGGGTAAACGGCAGGTTGGTTCAACCGCTAAGCCTTTTACTTATGCCGTAGCGATCGATAACGGTTATTCACCCTGTTTTCAGGTGCCCAACCAACCGATTAACGTCGACGGATGGGCTCCGAAGGGAGAAAATTCCCTTCCGGGCCCGATAACCTTACGCAAAGCCCTCGCCAATTCACAAAACTACGCTACAGCGGATGTGATGCAACAAGTGGGACCTCAGCCAGTCGCCAATTTGGTTAAACGCATGGGCATCACCAGCGATGTTCCGCCCTATCCGTCCATAGCACTGGGCTCGTTCGATGCTTCGGTTTACGATATGGTAGGGGCTTATTCAGCGTTTGTTAACCACGGCGTCTGGATCGAACCTACTTACCTGCTCCGCGTCGAGGATAAAAACGGCACCGTTCTATATGAAAAACCGCAGAAAGTGGTAGCCGCAATCAATGAGCAGACCGCTTATGTGATGGTTGATATGCTCAAGAGCGTTGTCAACGAAGGCTCCGGACAGCGGGTACGCTGGATGTTTAACCTGACCAATCCTATTGGCGGAAAAACAGGTACATCGAACGATAACTCGGATGCCTGGTTCATCGGTGTGACGCCACAATTGGTTACCGGTGTGTGGACGGGTGCTGAAGAACGGAACATACACTTTGCCACAACAGCGCAGGGTCAGGGGGCAAATGCGGCACTCCCGGTATTTGCTTTGTATATGCAGAAGGTCTATGCGGACCAGAGCCTGGGTTACAAAAAAGATGATTTCGAACCACCGAAGGGTGGGGTAAGCATTACGCTGGACTGCAGTCAGTATTATCAGCAGGCACCCACCGTGGAACCGGAGAAAAAGATTGACGATCGCCTGGACTTTTAGCGAAATTTGCCGTAACGTTCATGCCTATGAAAGAAGGAGCTTTTGATTATCGGGAGGCGCTCAAACGGCTTCCGCATAAACCAGGGGTCTATCAGTACTACGATAAGCAGGGAACCCTTATTTATATCGGTAAAGCTAAGGACCTGAGGAATCGGGTCAGTTCCTACTTTGTGAAGGATGAGCACCTGTACAACGCTAAAACCCGTGTACTGGTCCGTAAAATTCAGGACATCCGCTTCACCATTGTCGACACGGAAATTGACGCTTGGCTGCTCGAAAACAGCCTGATAAAAAAGCATCAGCCACGCTATAATGTGATGCTGAAGGATGACAAGACCTATCCGTGGATTGTCATCAAAAACGAACCTTATCCCCGCATTTTCTGGACCCGGAGAAAACTGAAGGATGGGTCGAAATATTACGGTCCCTACGGATCAGTTGGTATGATGCACGCGATTCTGGATGTGATAAAGGAACTCTTTCCACTCAGAACCTGCAACCTTCAGCTGACAGCAGCCAATATAGAAGCCGGTAAGTTCAGGGTGTGCCTTGAATACCAGATTGGAAATTGCAAGGGCCCTTGTCAGGGTTATCAGGATGAAGAGGATTATGAAAGCAACCTGAACAGCATCCGGGACATCCTGAATGGGAAGACGACAGTAGTTGTTGACCGCATCAAGCATAACCTGCAGCAGGCCATCGACCATATGTTCTTCGAGGAAGCACATAACCTGAAACGAAAGCTGGATTTGCTGGAACGTTATCAAAGTAAATCCACCGTCGTCAGTTACACGATCAGCGACGTCGATGTCTTCAGCATCGCTTCGGACGATCAGTATGCGTTCGTAAATTTCCTTAAGGTGATGAATGGCACGATCATCCAGACGCAAACGGTGGAATTTAAGAAAAAGCTGGATGAAAGCGATGAAGAATTGCTGAGCCTGGCGATCTCCGAGCTGCGTGAACGGTTCAGCAGCCATGCCAGGGAACTCATCGTTCCGATTCCGCTTGACATTGAAACGAGTGACTTCAAACTGACCATTCCCCAGCTCGGCGATAAGAAAAAGTTACTGGAATTATCGAGAAAAAATGCTGTGTTTTTCCGGAGAGAGCGACTGGAACAATATGAGAAGCTTAACCCCGAGATCAGGACTAACCGCATTCTGAATAAGATGAAGGAAGATCTTCGCCTGAATGTTCTACCGCGACACATTGAATGTTTCGA
This sequence comes from Olivibacter sp., assembly GCA_048595275.1. Lineage (GTDB taxonomy): Bacteria > Bacteroidota > Bacteroidia > Sphingobacteriales > Sphingobacteriaceae > Olivibacter. The sequence goes on from JBMDWN010000236.1 coordinate 4,072, forward strand.
TAATTCCAACTTTCAGGGTAAGTACCCGGTTTCGGCTATTGTCGTCTTTAAGGACGCTAAACCATCGAAAAAAGACTACCGGCATTTTAATGTTAAAACCGTAGAAGGGCCTAATGACTTTGCCACGATGGAAGAGGCGGTCTACCGGCGGTACCGCCGACTCCTGGACGAAAATCAGGAGCTGCCACAGCTTATTATCATCGACGGTGGAAAAGGGCAGCTTTCCTCTGCGCTGAAAAGTCTGCGAAAACTAGAAATCGATAAAAAAGTTACCGTCATCGGCATCGCCAAACGCCTGGAAGAGCTCTATTACCCGGGGGATCAATACCCGATGTACCTGGATAAAAGTTCCGAAACCCTGAAAATCATCCAGCATCTTCGGGATGAGGCTCACCGTTTCGGCATCACGTTCCACCGTAAGCAGCGCAGCCGGAAGACCTTCCAGACGGAACTGGAACAAATTCCGGGAATTGGTAAAACCAGCGCAGACAAGCTGCTGCAGACTTTCCGTTCGGTCAAAAAAATACGGGAGTCCAAAAAAGAAGACCTGCTTAAGGTATTAACCAATAAGCAGGCCGATGCAGTAATGCTTTATTTCTCGGAACAGTAAATTTATTTATTCACTTTCTTAATGTATTGTTCAACCGCCATCGTCATACTTGGGGCATCAGGTGTCGGTGCGGGAATATCCAGGATCAGGCCACGATCAGCAATCGCCTGATGTGTAGTAGAGCCGAATGCGGCAATACGGGTATCGTTTTGCTTGAAATCCGGGAAGTTCTCAAAAAGCGACTGTATACTTGAAGGACTAAAAAATACGATGATATCGTAAAATACATCGGCCAGATCTGATAAATCGCTAACCACCGTACGGAACAAAACAGCGGGTGTAAAATCGTATCCGTTCTCCTGCAGCCAGTTTTGTGTTTCCTCATTGGCCACGTCTGAACAGGGATAAAGAAATTTTTCCTTGGAATGCTTTTTCAATACTTCCTCCAGATCCTGAGCAGTCTGCTTTCCGAAGAAAATTTTTCGCTTACGATACTGAATATATTTTTGCAGGTAAAGGGCAATCGTTTCTGATAAACAAAAGTATTTTAAATCTGCCGGCACTTCATAGCGCATTTCCTCACATATCCTGAAAAAATGATCGGCCGCATTCCGGCTGGCAAAAATGACCGCCGTGAAATCGCCCAGGTTAATTTTATCTTTTCTAAAATCCTTCGCCGGCACCCCCTCCACATGAATAAAACCCCGGAAATCCAGTTTGAGGTTGTATTTATCGGCCAGTGCAAAATAAGGTGATTTATCGTTTTCAGGCCTAGGTAAGGTAACTAAGATGCTTTTGACTTTTTTTCCTCTGTCTTCTGCTGTCATGTTATTTCTCTTAAATTCCCAATACTTTCAGTAGTATCAGTATTGGTCCCACTTCGAGCGTGCAAAGATAAATAAATAAATAAAAAGTTGAAACCTGGTAGCTCTTCAGAAGGGTGTTGGAGGCGCGGAAAAGCTGGAAAAGAATGAAAGCCGAGAGTAAAAGCACCGCACATAGCAGCAATAAGGGAACGCTATTTTGGGGCATCAGGCTGAAGATCAGGAGGAGGGGCAGCAACAGGAAGGCTGCATTAAAATAACTGAGGTAAAGCGCCGAAATATAATCCCTGGACAATCTTTTAAAACCGAAAACAAATCCGAGTATCCGGGTCAGGAAGATTTTAGCCACGAACAAAAGGGAGACGATACCGGTCAGAATTAAAAACAAGTTAACCCCACTGTAATTAAAAGGCACCCGGTAATAACTTACCAGCTGGTAAACGGCGGCTCCTACCGTTAACCCGAAAAACAAATACAGAAACACAAAAGACCAGGAGGTAACCAGGCTATCCTCTTTGCTGATCTGATTCAAAATGCGGTTGCTGTATGCCGAAGTGATGATTGCTTCCACTTCGCCGGGAAAGGACTGTCTGATCAGGACCAGCAGGACAAAAAGACTGAAAAGTCCCAGCAGAATGCCGGGTTGGCGTACCATACGCAATGTGCCGGGGAGCCGGTCCGGATCCGCTTTCAACCACTGCTCTTTCCAGTTGACCAGGTCGCCATTTGAAATAATGAATCGCCCTCGTAAACTATCCAGAAAAACATTTGGACTGCCCGGCCCCAAAGGCTTAAGGTAAAGATACCGGACGGAATCTTTCAGCGTGTTCAGGGAATCTTCGGCGCGAATGACGGAATCCTTAAGGCGTTGCTTCTCCAGTTCCCGGGCAAAGCGCGCCGAGTCCTGGACCAGATACTGAAGGGAGGGCCGTTTCCGGACCACCGGGGACTCTCTTAAGGAGTCTCTCCTATCCTGCCCATGCACTCCGTACTGAACAGTAGTCCCTATAAGGAAAAGGATAACGGCAATCAGATTTCGCATGTATTGCTGCAAAGGTATCCATTTCAAACCATAGTCGGAATAGACTGTTGTACGAATATGAGCACAAAGAACAAGCTGATATACCAGGATGGATTTGTTGGAGGTAAAGATATAAAAAAGGAGAAGCGTTTTGATGTTATCAATCCGGCTACGTTAAAGGCTATTACTGCGGTCTCGGATATGACAGCAGAAGATACTACAGAAGCGGTCGAAACCGCCAGCAAAGCCTGGCCGGAATGGCGAAATGCGGATCCGCAAAAACGCAGCGATATTCTGAAGAAGTGGTATAACCTGATCATCGAAAACAGTGATGCACTGGCTGAGGTAATGACGCTTGAGTCAGGCAAACCCCTGGAGGAGAGTAAAGTCGAAGTGAATTATGGTGGTTCTTTCGTTTCCTGGTTTTCAGAGGAGGCACTTCGCGTTTACGGAGATACGATACCATCACCAGTCAACGGAAAACAACTAGTCACGATTAAGCAGGCCGTTGGTGTTACGACAGCCATCACGCCGTGGAATTTCCCCCTGGCAATGATTACCCGTAAAGTTGCGCCTGCTTTGGCAGCAGGCTGTACGGTTGTTTTGCGTCCTGCGGCCCAAACGCCGTTGACCGCATTAGCCTTTGCAAAACTGGGGCAGCAGGCGGGGGTTCCCGACGGCGTGTTCAATGTAATTACCAGTACCGATGCTGCCGGGGTGGGCAAGGTACTCAGCACGCATCCCCTGGTCAGGAAAATCTCTTTCACCGGAAGTACCGGAGTGGGCCGGACCTTAATGGAACAGGCGGCTTCCACCATTAAAAAGGTGTCTTTTGAATTGGGCGGTAACGCGCCGTTTTTGGTTTTTGACGACGCCGACGTCGATGCTGCTGTTGAAGGAGCTATTGCTGCCAAGTTCAGAAATGCGGGACAGACCTGCGTTTCCATTAATCGCTTTTTGGTGCAGGATGGTGTTTATGAATCGTTTTCCGAAAAACTGGCTGAGGCTACGGCGAAGCTGAAAGTTGGAAATGGGCTGGACGAGGGGGTTAAAGTTGGCCCGCTTATCAATGAGGATGGCCTTAAAAAGGTAAAAGAACACGTGCAGGATGCACTTGATAAAGGTGCTAAATTGAAGACCGGTGGAAAAGCAAAAGAAGGCTTGTTCTTTGAGCCTACCGTTTTGGTCGACGTGCCAACCAGCGCAAAAGCGGCAAAGGAGGAAACGTTCGGACCGATATGTTCACTTTTCCGTTTTAAAACGGAAGAAGAAGGAATAAAAATGGCTAACGATACCGAGTTCGGCCTCGCAGCTTACTTTTATTCACAAAACGTTAAACGCTGCTGGAGAGTTGCTTCCGCAATTGAATCCGGTATGGTAGGCATTAATGAGGGAGCGATATCCACCACAGCAGCTCCGTTTGGCGGGATAAAGGAATCCGGTTTGGGACGGGAAGGTTCAAAATATGGAATTGACGAATACCTTGAGTTGAAATATCTTTGCTTTGGGTTATAACCCAAAGCAATTTCTTTTTAATGGTCGAATAACCGTGTCTACATTTTCAGACCGATCTCCCTTAACCGTTCGTCCAGATACGCTCCAGCTGTTACATCCGGATAATGTTTAGGATGCGCCTGATCAATGCAGCCAGGAAGAGCGGCCAGGCTCATAGAGGCTTTGGGATGAAGAAAGAAAGGTACCGAATAGCGGGAATTTTTCAATTGATCCAGAGGAGGATTGACGACCCTGTGAGTGGTTGATTTAAGGTAATTATTGGTCAGTCTCTGCAACATGTCTCCAACATTAACCACGATATCTTTGCCTCTGGCTTTGACCGGAAACCAATTTCCCTGTCGGGTGAATACTTCCAATCCGTCAGCACTGGCACCAATTAAAAGCGTGATCAGGTTAATGTCTTCATGCGCTCCGGCGCGTACCGCATCGGCTGAGAGTTGTTCCGGATTTTCAATCGGGAAATAATGAATAGCCCTGAGGATTGAGTTCCCATTTACCACGAATTTTTCAAAGTAATTAATATCCAGGTGGAGGTAGAGCGCAATTGCTTTCAGTAATTCACGCCCAATCAATTCCAGCTTCAGAAATATATCTCCTGTGATCAGATCGAAATCAGGAAGTTCTTTGACCACAAGGTTCGGTTCGACTACTTTAGCCAGCTCTTCGTCTCCATGAATGGTCTGACCTCGCTGCCAAAATTCTTTCAGATCCGGCGTCCGGGCATCTTTGGCTTTTTCTTTTCCTTTTGACGTATAACCCCGTTGTCCAGCAAGCTCCGGCACCTCATATTGCTTTTTCTCGTCTTCAGGCAATCCAAAAAATTCCTCTATGATTTCATACAACCGATCAATGAGCTCCGGTTCTATTCCATGGTTGGTGAGTGTTGCGAAACCCGTATCGGTAAAAGCACTTCCTAACTGCTTTGAAAATTGATCTCGTTGTTCCGATGTTCCCTGGGAAAACTGGAGTAGATCCAGGCAGGGAATGTTGATCTGGTTGTTCATGTTGTTAAGGATCGTAAGGGGGTAAAATTAACTAAAAAATTTTACCCCCGAAATCCATGCGCTAGTCCAGGTTCAAATCCCCCTGAACTCCGTCGTGCCGGTCTTCACCGGTTAGTACGCTGGCGGCCATCTTAATTAGTCCCACTGCCGCACCGTGCTCGTTATCCCAGTAATGTCCGGTAGTCGGGCTAACTCTTAACAAACTTATACTCGGATCTTCAGGACCTTCGAACCAGACTTCCAGGGTTTTAGACCAAAGTTCTTCCACTTTGTGTCTATTCTCTACTTCCTCACTGATGCCATAGACATTCAAGAAACCACTTCGTTTATCGCGCTGGAAAAGCAAATGAACAAAAGGGTTCTCAGACACCTCCTCTACCTTTTCACTTTCTTTTTTGGTCATGAACCAAAAATTCCCTTCATCGTCGATGTCCAGCACCATCATAGGCCGAACTGACATCGGAACGCCCGTCCGGATATCCGAACAGAAAAAGCAGCTTTGTGCCTCTTCGGCAAGGTTCTTCATTTTTTCCAGCGCTTCCTTACCGGAGAGGCTCTTTTCGTGATTATGATCTGTCATTATGTAATTGTTATTATAGTTAATAAGCTCTAAAAAATTTCAGCAGGTCTTCGTTCAGTTTTTTTCGGTGCGTCAGGAAAAAACCATGTGGAGCGCCCGGATAGAGGATAAACTGCGCATCCGGGATCAATTCAGAACTCAGGTTTGCACTCGCCTCCACAGGAACGATCTTATCCGCATCACCATGTATGATCAGTGCAGGAACGTCAAATTTAGCCAGGTCCTCCCGGAAGTCTGTCTCCGAAAAGGCCTTTATGCACTGCACCGTAGCATGTGGCGCTGCCTGATAAGCCAGAAATCTGTTGAATTCAAGCTGGGCTTTACTGACAGGCCTGCTGACCAGGTTTACCCCGAAGAAGTCTCCGAAAAACGTATCCAGAAAACCCGGCCGATCTTCCTGAACGCCTTCAACCATCTCTTCGAACACGGAAGCATCCACCCCTTCGGGATTCTCTTCCGTCTGCTTAAGGAAGGGCGTCACTGCTCCCAGCAGTACTACTTTGCTGATCCGGTCACTACCGTGTCGACCGAGGTAGCGGGCTACTTCTCCGCCCCCCATGGAGAAGCCCACCAGAATGACCTCATCCAGTTCGAGCTGGGTTATGAGTTCCTGCAGGTCGTCCGCAAAGTGGTCATAGCTGTATCCGTGTAATGGCCTGGACGACTGTCCGAATCCCCGTCGGTCATAAGCGATACACCGAAAACCTTCGCTCACAAAAAAATTGACCTGCCCTTCCCACATCTGGTGACTGGAAGGCCATCCGTGAATAAAGATGACGGGCTGCCCGCTTCCCAGGTCCTCATAGCAAATGCGCATGGGTTCTCCGCTCGCTGTATTCCGCTTTTCTATATATCTCATCTTGTTTTAGTTCTTCTAAAGCACAACAGCATGGATTTCCTAAAGTTTGAACACCGGAAAGGTTTACGTAAGTTTGTCATAAGACTCATAGATTATATGGCTAAAAAAGAAAAACACAAAAACCTGGTAAATGAAGCGTCTCTGACCTTCTTTGAGAAATACATTAACAACTCTTCACCTACGGGATTCGAATGGTCCGGCCAGCGTCTCTGGCTAGACTATCTGAAGCCTTATGTGGATGAACAGTTCACCGATAGTTATGGTACGGCCGTTTCCGTCATTAACCCAAAAAGCGAATACAAAGTCGTAATCGAAGCACATTCCGATGAAATTTCCTGGTTTGTCAACTACATCACGAAGGAAGGGCTGATCTACGTGATTCGAAACGGCGGGTCTGATCATCAGATCGCGCCTTCGAAACGGGTTAACATTCACGGCGATAAAGGCATCGTCAAAGCGGTTTTCGGCTGGCCGGCCATCCATACCCGCGGTGGCGAAAAGGAGGAAGCGCCGTCGCTTAAAAATATTTTCCTTGACTGCGGCTGTACGCGTCGCGAAGAAGTGCAGGAGCTGGGCATTCAGGTCGGTTCCGTGATTACCTATGAAGACGAGTTCATGCAGATGAACAACCGCTATTATGTCGGTCGGGCGCTCGACAACCGGGCAGGCGGACTGATGATCGCAGAAGTAGCCCGACTGTTAAAAGAAAACAAGAAAAAACTTCCGTTTGGTCTGTACATTGTCAACGCCGTTCAGGAGGAGGTCGGTCTTCGCGGGGCGGAAATGATCACTCAGCGGATCAAACCTGATGTAGCCATTGTGACGGATGTTACACACGACACGTCTACCCCCATGATCAATAAGGTTACGCAAGGCGATACCGTGTGTGGCAGCGGACCCGTAATTACCGCAGCTCCTGCCGTACAGATCAATCTGCGGAAACTGCTTATCGAGACTGCTGAGGAAAAAGGCATTCCGTTTCAGCGCGCAGCCTCCTCCCGTGCTACCGGAACAGACACGGACGCCTTTGCTTATTCCAACGGTGGTGTTCCTTCCGCACTGATTTCCCTGCCTTTGCGTTATATGCACACTACGGTGGAAATGATCCACAAAGAGGATGTAGATAATGTAATCCGACTGATCTATGAAGTGCTTCTGAAACTCAAACCCGGACAGGATTTCCGCAGTTTTGAACGCTAAATCTTTACCGCATCTTTCATAAAAGCCCGGGATCCGGGCTTTTTTTTGTTCCTTTGAATGCCGCCAACGCCGGAGGCCTTTCATACATGAAGAAACAGACACTTTTTTTTTCGATATGCTGCGGCCTTATTGTAGCGAATCTCTATTACTGCCAGCCGCTTCTACCCCTTATTGCTCTTAATTTCGGGATTCCGGAGGCCGAAGCGGGAAGCATTACGTACATCACGCAGGTTGGCTATGCAGCAGGCTTGCTTTTCCTGGTTCCGATGGGTGACATTCTGGAACGCAAGCAGCAAATTATCGTTACCACTACCATCTCTATCGCCATGCTTTTGCTGGCAGCCTTTTGCAAATCCTTTCTGTTGCTACAGATCGTTTGTTTTCTGATTGGCTTTTTCTCCATTGTTCCGCAGCTGATTATTCCGTTGGCCGCGAGCTTATCTGATGAAAAATCCCGCGGAAAGGTCATCGGTGCGGTTATGGGTGGTCTGCTTATCGGAATTGTTTCGTCCCGTTCGTTAAGCGGATTCATTGGTTATATTTTCGGCTGGAGACAGATGTATTTTATAGCCGCGGCCATTTGTTTTGTTTTGGTGCTGCTGATGCACCGCATCGTCCCTGAAAACCGTTCCAGTTACCGCGGAACGTATAAGGAGCTGATGTTATCCATTTGGTTTTACGTAAAGACGACACCGCAATTGAGACTGGCTGCCGCAAGCAGCGCTCTGTCTTTCGCCGCCATTAGCGCTTTCTGGGTAACCATGGTGCTCTTCCTTTCGGCCAGACCCTTTGAATACACTACGGTACAGATTGGCCTGTTCGGAATTATCGGAGCTACTGGTGCGCTGGCTGCACCGCTGGTCGGACGCAGCAGCGACGGAAGTCGGGCCAGGGTAAGAAAAAACTCTTTACTGGGTCTGCTTCTGCAGCTAATCGGCTACGCCGGCTTTTACTTCACCGGAAGTCACTTATTCCTGCTCATTGTCGGAATCGTGCTGATCGATATTGGTCACCAGGCCCTGCAGATCAGCAACCAAACCTTAATTTATGCATTGAATCCTGAGGCGAGAAACCGCTTTAATACGGTTTTTATGACGAGTACCTTTATTGGCGGAGCAGCCGGTTCCGCTCTCGGGTTGTTTCTTTATCATTTAGGCGGGTGGGACATCTTCTGCCTGGGTACCAGCGTGCTGATTCTCTTGAACGCCTTACTGAACTGGCGAAAATGACAAACGGTAAAGGGCGCCTTCTGCACCTGCAATTAATATAAAAGTCCCGGACGGCGAAGCAGCAACCACATTAAACGGACGCTGGTCAATGTTCTTCCAGCTTACTCCTCCATCTGTTGAAAAATCTGTCCCGGAGGTCCCGGTTGCAAGTACACGATCTTTGCCCAGGCTTTCTGCAGAAGATTTATAGCCGCTGAGCCGGGACTTCGGAGCCTCCCAGCTACTGCCGTTACTCGAAATCCGGATGACGTTCGTATTGTTCCTGTCCATCTTGTAGTCGCCTCCTACGGCAATCACCCGTTGCTCGTTAATAACGGCAAGGGAAAAGATGCCCTGGCTGGCGTCACCCTGTTCGATCGGCACCGGATAAGCCGACCAGCTATCCCCGTAGTTATAAGAAAACAACAACCTGGCCTGACTTCCGCCAGTTCCGATCCAGGCCTTACCATCGCTTCCCAGACGCATGGCCGTACCACTTGCCGCAAACCCCGCCTCACCGGCTTTCATCCCGACATCAGCTTGCTGGCTTATATCTTCCCAGTTGTATCCGCCATCCCGCGTTCTGAGCAGACGAAGACGACCTTCTATCGGATCCCCGAACGCAATGCCGCTCAGGCTGTCCCAGAGGCAGATTGCATCGATAAAACTCTCCTCCCTCACATCTTCAAAAACCTGCTTCCAGGTTTCCCCGCCATCTTCCGTACGGTAGATATAAGATGGACTGCCAGCATTGGCAACATAGGCCTTCTGATCGTCAATTGCATAAATCGACCGGAAATCCAGGCTGTCCTTATCCGACACCTTCAATCTTGACCAGTTCTTCCCGCTATCGGTGGTTTTCAGCACGACCCCGCCCGTACCGCTGACCCAGGCAACATCATCTGTTGGGACGGAGATGCCTCTGAAAGAACTTTTCACCCCGGCCTCCTGCTTTTCGAATTGGATTTCCTGTGCCCCCGCTAAGTAAACTGACCACACAGAAAACATCAGGGCGAGCATCGCTTTGATTTGCATAGCTGTACATTACGTATTGTTTACCTGCTTAAGCAAGGCTATAACTTGCTTTGCTTCTTTAACATCGTGAACCCGAAGCAGGTTTGCCCCTTTTTGCAAAAGTATGCTGTGTAGCACCGAAGTACCATTCAGCGCTTCAGCAGCTTCGATGTTCAGCAGTTTATAGATCATCGATTTCCGGGAAAGTGCTCCCAGCAATGGCAATCCGAAGAGTTGAAATTCCTCGAAACGACGGAGGATTTCATAGTTCTGTTCCAGCGTTTTGGCAAAACCAAAGCCTGCATCCAGAATAATGTCTTTCACGCCGATTGCCCTCAGTTGGTGCACGCGCTCTGAAAAATATAACACCATGTCAGCCATGATCTGCTGATAACTGGTCATACCCTGCATGGTCTTTGGCGTACCGCGACTGTGCATCAGCACGTAGGGCACGTTGAATTCCGCCACGACAGACCACAGTTCAGAATCCAGACTCCCCCCCGAAACGTCGTTTATAATATGGGCTCCTTCCAATAAGCAAGCTTTTGCTACCGAAGCCCGGAACGTATCAATGGAAATCAACCCTTCGGGATATGCTTTGCGGATTTTCTGAAGAACCGGGAGAATCCGCTCCAGTTCCGTCTTTTCTGAAACCTCGTCTGCCCCGGGCCGGGAGGAATAGGCACCGATATCAATAATGTCTACCCCCTCTTCTACCAGTCGGCTCGCCCGCTCCAGCGCCTGTTCAGGCTGCAGATACCGTCCCCCGTCGAAAAAAGAATCGGTCGTCAGGTTCAGGATACCCATTACTTTGGGCTGAGAGACATCCAGCAATTTACCCCTTGAATTAAGCAGCATTTCGATCTGTTTATGGAGACAAACTTAGAAAAAATAAGGTTTATTGTCTATGTTTGCGAAAAACAAGCTCCATGAATACTTCCGCTGAATACGATGCTGTCATTGCAGTCTGCCGCGACCTGTTTTTAAAGAAAACGGTCGACTATGGCACTGCCTGGCGGATCCTTCGACCGGCATCCATCACCGATCAGCTTTTTATCAAGGCTCAGCGGATACGTACCCTGGAAGAAAAGGGGGAATCTAAAGTAGGCGAAGCTATTGAGCCGGAATATGTGGCCATTGTCAATTACTGCCTTATCGGCATGATGCAGCTCGAGCTTCCAGCTTCCGCCGGTGAACATCTTTCTCTGGCGTTTGTTGAAGAACAATATGACCTTTATGTCAGCGAAACGAAAGAGCTTATGGATGCAAAAAACCACGATTATGGAGAAGCCTGGCGGGACATGCGGATTCAGTCGCTCACCGATTTGATTTTAACAAAGATATACCGGGTTAAGCAGATCGAAGACAACAACGGAAAAACGAGCGTATCGGAAGGTATAAAGGCCAATTATCAGGATATGATGAACTACGCGATATTCGCCTTGATAAAATCAGCAGCACCCCTCCAAGCTTAACCTTAGTCGTTCAAGATGTCCGCACCAGTAATTTCAACTTTTCGTTCGTCCGCCTTTATCTGGTTTTGCAGAATATTCGTCGGGCTTTTGTTTATTTTTTCAGGACTTGTCAAAGCCAACGACCCTTTAGGCTTCGGTTATAAGCTTGAGGAATACTTCGAGGTTTTTGGTTTATATTCCCTGAGCGATTATTCGGTCGGTATGGCTATTTTCCTCTGTGCGCTGGAAATTATTCTGGGTGCAATGCTGCTGACCGGACTGTTCCCAAAACTAGTTTCCTGGGGTTTACTGCTTCTTATAATCTTCTTCACGTTTTTGACCTTCGTCTCTGCTTTTTTCCAGGTCGTGACCTCCTGCGGATGTTTCGGAGACGCCATTCCGCTTACACCCTGGCAGTCTTTTTCGAAAGATCTGGTGCTGTTACTGCTGATCAGCATTATCTTCCTGAATCGCAACCGGATCCGACCGCTATTCAGCAATGAGATCAGTCAGGCTCTTTTTCTGGCGGCTACGGTAGTCCTCAGCTTTGGGATTGGAATTTACACCTCCAGCTTCCTTCCTTTCATTGATTTCCTGCCTTACAAGGAAGGAAATTACCTACCCGCCCTGATGAAAGCCCCGGAGGGAGCCAAACTGGATGTATACGAAACGGTTTATCAACTGGAGAACCGAACCAGTGGAAAAAAGAAACGTGTAACGGATAAACAATACCTGGCTGAAGAGCTCTGGAAGGATGAGGACTGGGAAATTGTCGGGGAACCAGAAACGAGACTGATTGAGAAGGGCTATCAGGTGCCCATCGGAGATTTGCGCATTACGGATGCACAGGATGTGGAACATACAGAGGAGATTGTTGAAAACCCCTTCTATAATCTGATTATCGTGGCGTATAACCTGAATAAAACGGACCTGGAAGCCATTAGCGTTTGCGATTCGCTCTCATCGCGTGCCGCGGAAGATTATAATATCCGTACGGTATTGCTGACCTCTGCTTCCGCACGGCAGGCGGAAGAGCTCGGCGGGGAGCTGGAATTGATGACAGAGATTTATTTTGCCGATAATGTTCCGCTCAAATCTATGATCCGTTCAAACCCTGGTCTTATGCTTCTGAAAGATGGCAAAGTGATAAAAAAATGGCCTCACCGCAGCTTGCCGGATTACAAAGAGCTGGCTGAGCAATATTTCGAAGATAACAATTAAGAAAATGCCTGAACATAAGGACAGACCTGTTTTTCTGATTGGCTTTATGGGGAGTGGAAAAACGACCAATGGTAAAAAAATCGCTCGACATATGAACCGGGCTTTTATCGACCTGGACGATGTTTTCGAAGAACAGACTCAACTTCGTATCGCCGATTATTTCACGGCCTTCGGCGAAGCGGCCTTCCGGAATAAGGAGCGGGAAATTCTGTTGCAACACGATGAGATACCAGCCGTCATCGCCACTGGAGGTGGAGCGCCTTGTTTCTTCGATAATATGGAATGGATGCTGAGTAAAGGATTGACGGTCTA
>JBMDWN010000237.1:0-5291 GCA_048595275.1 Olivibacter sp.
CGCAGCTCCGGTAGAGAGGTTAGCGTTATTGAACGGATAGTTTCCCGTAAAGTTCAGTATTTCCTGATAAGGGTAGGGATATGCACTGTTGCCGCTGACCGAGATGTTGATGTTTTGGTTCCCTAGTTCTCCGTAAGAACCTCGTAATTTCAGATTATTCAACCAGTTCCAATCTGCTTCGCGAATGAAGGATTCTTCGGACAAACGCCAGGCTCCGGAAATGGAAGGAAAAGCGCCCCAGCGATTGTCCCTGAAAAACCGCGATGATCCATCGTAACGCATATTCGCTTCGAGGAGGTAACGCTCTTTATAGTTATAAGTCAGTCGCCCGAAAAAGGACTGCAAAGCCCATTCGTAGGCAGATCCGCCCGAATTCTGGACGGCAAGAGCCCCGGCGTCCAACTCTTGAAGCACGTCCGAGAAAAAATCGCGACGATAGCCGTATAGGTATTCTTCCCTATTAGCTTCCTGGCTGTATCCTACCTGAACGCCGAGATTGTGACCATCTCCAATTTGATCTTCGTATTTAAGATAAGAAAACAGATTTGTGTACCTGTTCTCCCGACCTGTCACACCAAGACCCAAACCGCCAACATCCAGATCTGTAGCAAAATCTCCCGTTTGGTAGTTATATAAAGGAACAACCGGACGCCAATCCCGAGATTTGTCAAAATCCGCTACAATCGCAGCTTTAGAGTACCAGTTTATGGATTTGGTAAGCTGCACATCAAACCATCCCTGCAGGTTTAGAGAATAGTCTCTGTTTTTCCAGAAGACTTCGTTCTCAACGATAGCCAGCATATTCTTATTGTTATACTCGAAGTCGTAAGCTTTGAACGTATAACGACCATCGGGCAGCTTGGGCCCATAGGTCGGGGCTTGTGAAAGCGTCGAAATAAAAGCGTCTTCAGAGCCCTGTCTCGGCCGCACCACATCGCCTTGCTTCGCGCTGATATTGGCTCCTATGCGGATGCGCTCGCTTATAGACGAGGTAATATTAAAACGGGCATTATACCGTTTATAATCGAAGCCTTTCATTACCCCGGGCTGATCTACGTAACCCAATGAAAGATTGTAGTTCGTTCCTTCACGACCTCCGCTGATGGACAGGTTATGGAGTTGTACAAATGCGGGGTCAAACATGACGTCGAGCCAGTCCGTGTTCGGGTATCGGATCGGATCGGAAGAATTTCGGTAGGAATCGATCGTCTCCTGTGGATATAATCCGGCGGTGATCCCATTGTTCCGTTTTGCCTCATTCCAGAGTTCCATGTATTCAGCAGAATTAGTAATCAGGTCGAAGAGCTTGGTAGGAGTATGTACCGCGCCGTTGAAGCTGTAATCAACCAGGAAACCTCCTCCTTTTCCGGACTTGGTGGTGACGAGGATTACGCCGTTGGCAGCACGCGAACCGTAGATCGACGCGGAAGCGGCATCTTTCAAAACAGAGACCGTTTCGATGTCATTTGGGTTTAAGTCAGCCAGGCTACCCTCTACGCCATCCACAAGGACGAGCGGATTTGAACCCGCACCACTAAAGGTGCCTTGTCCTCTGACTCGCACAGACAAGCCTTCATTGCCAGGCTCGCCGGAGCCCTGTACGACTCTCAAGCCCGGAACCTGTCCCTGAAGCATTGAAGCCGCATTGGGCACAGGTCTCCGCACCAATTGCTCGCCGTCTACCGTTGCTACTGCGCCGGTCAGATTCGCTTTCTTCTGCGTGCCAAATCCGACCACGACAACTTCATCCAGATTCGCCGGGTCTTCCTGCAGAACGACTTCCAAAAAATCCCGGCCACCAACAGGAACTTCCTGCTCCTGGTAGCCAACAAAACGAAAGATTAAAACAGCGTCCGCGTCAACTGTCAACGTAAATACGCCTTCCTCGCTCGTGGCCGTGCCTTTGCCGGCAGATCCTTTCAGAAGAACGGACACACCGGGGACAGGTTCTCCCCGAGCATCCTTTACCGAACCTTTTACCTGTTGCTGAACATGATTAAAATCAACGAACTGCATCTTGCGGTCATTACCCTCGGATGCCTCTCCGAGCAGCGTTCCCGATCCTAGCAGGAACAATGAAAAAGAGATTGTTTTTAGCTTATTCATCAATTTATACAATTGGTAGTTGTTGAGGCAAACATAGCTAAACAATCAGGCAAATTTCCTTGAGCAAGTCCTTACTTATCTGTAAGAATAAATCAAAAAAATAAATAACCACTTATTTATCAATTACATACAAAATAATAAAATGATAAGCGTTCTTAAAAACAAGATAATTTAGCTGAATAAACTACAGTTCTGCAGCTTCGCTCTTCAAAAATTCCCGGGGGGTTTTCCCTGTTATGTTTTTGAAGGTTTCATAAAAAGAGGTCAGATTCCGGTAACCGACATTATATGAAATCTGCTTGACGGGAACAGCGCTACCGAGCAATTGCTTACAAGCTTGTCCAATACGTAGTTCCTGAAGAAAACGTGAATAGGTTTTACCGGTGGCAGATTTAAAATAACGGCAAAAAGAGGTAGGAGATAGATTGGCGACGGAAGCCACTTCGTCAAGTAAATACGGTCGGTGATAATGGTTAAGAGAAAAATCGTATATCTTACCGAGTCGATTGGATTCCGCTTCATTCTGATCAAATTTGTAACTGAAGCCGATCGATGAGAGGGGGCGCCCTGTTTTGGATTGGGCAATTTCCTGAAGGCAGGAAAGAAATAGCATCATTTTTTCCATACCGGTCGTCTCGGTTGCCGCAAACATCATCTTATGTATGTTGCCGGGTTCGGAAAACCGCACCAGCAAGCCCCTTGATGCCTTTTTCAGGAGGCCTCTGAGGCCCATCATCTCGGGCAGGTTTACAAAAGGCTCACCAAAAATATCGGGCTGGAAATGAATCACGGTAGAATAGGGCTTTGAATCAGGAGACTCTAAAGCAGCTTCATAGTCAAAACGCCAGTAATGTGGAAGGTTTGAGCCGACAATCACCGCATCTCCGGCACGGAAATCCAGCACGCTATCCCCTACGAACTGCGTACCCGACCCTTTATGAAAACAGATGAGCTCTATTTCCGGATGGCAATGCCATGTACTATTGACGTTCGGCACCTGCTCGTTTCGGATCGAAAACGAGGACGAGGGATTTTTCGATATCAGTAAAGGTTTAACCTGCACCAGTCAAAGCTATTCATTTCGGAGCAATTCGTAAAATTTCCCTGCTTCGGTCATCTGATCATATTCCTGATATACCTCCCGGTCTGCCGGGCTGTTGTCTTTCATTTCGGAAACAGACAAGGGCTCCTTAATCCCGGCCAGACGGAAATAGGGATTAGCATTCCTTCCTTTCGCCAGACTCAACGGAAGCTGACCGTCGACGTGTTTATTTGCCACCCGTATCCGGCAAAGGTCTCCCTTGTTGGACTTAATGTTCAGGCTGGTCAGCTTTCCATCTTTCCAGGCCATATCTACCACAAATCCGCCGCGTGCCTTCAATCCGCGAACCTCGCCTTCTTTCCAGGATTCCGGCAGAGCGGGAAGCAGGTGAAGGGCTCCGTCATGAGATTGCAACAACATCTCGGCAATACCCGCCGTGCAGCCGAAGTTTCCATCAATCTGAAAAGGCGGATGGGCATCCAGTAAATTCGGATAGGTACCGCCATTCTGTCCCTGCGCTTCTTCGCCCGCGGGGCTGAGCTGATCCGTTATCAACTTCAGCGCCCGATCTCCGTTCAGTAGTCGGGCCCACCAATTTACTTTCCAGCCCATTGACCAGCCGGTTGACTTATCCCCTCTGAAAATCAATGATTGCCTTGCTGCTTTAAACAGTTCAGGAGATTGATACGGAGAGATTTGATTGGATGGATATAAGCCGTATAAATGAGAAATATGACGATGCTGATCTTCCGGACGGTCCCAATCGCTCAGCCACTCCTGAAGCTGGCCATGTTTTCCGATCTGCATAGGCGGGAGCGAGTCGAGTTTCATGCGAACGGTATCAATGAATCCGTCCTCCCTACCAAGCCATTCGGCCGCCGAAAGGTAGTTAGAGAACACATCAAAAACGAGCTGATTATCCATCGTGGTTCCGGCCGCTATTCCCACACCCGGCTCATAGCTGTTTTCCGGAGACATAGAAGGCGCCACTACGAGCCATCCGTTGTTCGGCTCCTTTTGCAATACGTCAACGTAAAATCGGGCTGCACCTTCCAAAACCGGGTATTGCTTTTTAAGAAAGCCCTTATCTCCATTATACAGAAAATGCTGCCAGAGGTGCTGAGAAAGCCAGGCACCCCCCATTGGCCACAGACCATAAAACCCACCGTCGACAATACCGGATATGCGCCACAGGTCCGTATTGTGATGAACCACCCACCCCCGCGCCCGGTAATATTTTTGCGCTGCTTCCCTGCCAGTTTCCGTCAAGTCCCTGACCATCCGGAAGAGGGGTTCATGCATTTCACTGAGGTTGGTCACTTCCGCAGGCCAGTAATTCATTTCCGTATTGATGTTGATGGTGTATTTGCTGTCCCAGGGCGGTAGCAACTTATCGTTCCAGATTCCCTGCAGATTGGCGGGTTGGGTTCCCGGTCGCGAAGAGGCCATCAGCAAATACCGGCCAAACTGAAAATATAAGGCTACCAGTTGCGGGTCATCCCCTTTATGAAAGTCCCTTACGCGCTGATCTGTTGTTTTTTTTGCAGCATGTGTTGTACCAAGATCCAAATACACCCGATTGAAGAGTTTGGTCACGTCCTCAATATGTTCTTCACGAAGTTGAGCGTATTTCTTCCGTGCGGCCGTTTTCAAAGAAGCTGCCGCACGTTTCGTTGCATTTGCACCGATATCAGCATAATTTCGCACATTCGTCGCAATACTGACATACAGCACTAATTCGGATGCCCCTTCTATCTTCAGGGCTCCATCTTCTTCAAGGATCCTTCCGTCTTTCAGCATCGGTTGAGTCAGCATGGTAAATTGCACACCTCCTTTTTTACCCTCGTGATCACCGGAGAGCCCTTCCAGCTTTAATTTTCCCTGAACGACCGACAATGTTGCGGTTTTATGTTCACTCTCCAGCGAAATACGGCAGTCTATGCTCTTTGACCGATCCGAGCTTATCCTGACAACAGCTAACTGTCCCGGATGTGAAACGAAAACTTCGCGTGTATAGGTAACGCCCTTTAACCGGTACCGGACACGGCTTATGGATTGCTGTATGTCGAGGCTGCGTTGGTAATCGGAAGCGTCTTCGTGCCCTGGGAAGTCGATAATCACGTCACCTGCGGGCTGGTACGGC
>JBMDWN010000238.1:0-1790 GCA_048595275.1 Olivibacter sp.
AAATTTAACTTCTTCATTGCCTTTTCCGACATACAGTGACTCTTTAAACCCCAAATCGAATCGTTCCCCGTTCACATGAACTGTTCCCGCTTCGCCAATGTTAATGATGCCGAGCTCTCTTCGCTCCAGAAAATAAGGAGCCTTCAGCGCATCAACGGCGTTCAGGGAAAGGATTTCACCTACCGGCACCGCGCTGCCGGCCATGTAGCGATCGTACAGCGTATAAACCCAATTGATTTCATTCGCGATGAAAAGATGATCTATTAGAAAGTTTTCCCGCAGTTCAGCCGTATCCATACGACTTACTTCGTTCGGACTGGAGGAATAGCGTATTGCACAGGATGTTTTCATATTTCAGTCGTTGTAGGTGCTAATATAAGACATTTTTAAGGCGGAGCAAACGTTTAAACTTGCTACCTACAGATACCAGTCTTTAAAACGCTTCATTGCTTCAAGAAAGTAATAATCTGCATAAATGATCGGCTGATCGATTTCGGAATCCAATGAGTAGGCTCCGGTGCTGTGATCCAAAAGAAAACCGCCATTCGCGCCTTTCGGAGAACGGTAAGCCTTACTCGCCAGCGAACGGATCATCGTCTCGGCATCCCGAACATAGCGCTTTTTGTTCTCGGCAAACGTAAACTGCGCCAGTTCAAGGAGGGCTGAAGCCATAATGGCTCCGGCGGAGGCATCCCTGACAGCAAAAGGGATTTTAGGGGCATCGAAGTCCCAGAAGGGAATTTTGTCTTCCGGGAGATTAGGATGATTCAGCAAAAATTGCGCAATGCCTTCCGCCTGTTTCAGGTAGCGTTTGTCTTTCGTATCGCGATACATATTGGTAAATCCGTAGAGTGCCCAGGCCTGACCCCGGGACCAGGAAGAATTGTCAGACGCGCCCTGCCAGGTGGCTTTACGCTTCACCTTACCTTCTTCAAGATCGTAATCCACCACATGGTAAGAGCTGTAATCGGGACGGAAATGATTCTTGAGCGTTGTGTTCGAGTGCTTTACGGCAATGTCCTTAAACTTCCGGTTTCCGCTCACTTCGCTGGCCCAATTCATCATTTCCAGATTCATCATGTTATCGATGATTACGGGGCAATTCCATTGCTTACTTTTATTCCAGGATTGAATGGATTGTATTTCAGGACGATACCGGGTAGACAATGCTTCAGCAGCATCCAGAATGACTTGCTTGTATTCGTTAGACTGTGTAAGCCGATAAGCGTTACCGAAACTGCAGAACACCATAAAGCCTAAATCGTGATTTCCGGTGAAATGCCGGTTTGGCTCGATAACTTTTAAAGCACGCTCCGCCTCCCTTTTCGTCGCTGCATCTTGTGTTTGTTCATAAATCAGCCAGAGGGATCCCGGGTAAAAGCCGCTGCACCACCAGGTGATGTCTCTGGAATCAACTTTTCCGGACTCCCGGATAAAGCCCTGCGGCATCTTCTCAGCGGCAATATTCTGCGCCAGCACCTGATACTGTTCCTGTGCAAAGCGAAAATTATCGGTTATCAGCTGCTGCATCGACAACTCTTGAGCGACAGACTGAAAAACGGCGGATAGCAAAAAGATTACAATAGCGTGCTTCATAATGAAAAATTGGTTAGATCATTCGTGTAAACGTTTGCTAAGATAATTATTTCAGTCTCACAAACTAGAAAGAAAATACACTTTATTGTTTGGGAAGAAAAAGCTGGAATCCAGGTTCCTGCAGAACCTGGATTCCAGGGTGTTCACTCCGCATCAAATCTCTGAATATGAGCGCTGTTTTATCGGTTGATTTC
>JBMDWN010000239.1:0-6568 GCA_048595275.1 Olivibacter sp.
TAGTTATTTACAAGAAAAGAAAGTTATATCTGATGCGGAATTTGATGAAGTTGCATTCAGTTTTAACAATGTGAAGAACGAAATGGAGCTAATTTATAAGGAGCAGGGAGCCCAATGGCAACGTGACTTAAATAATCTGTCTATGCGAACCAATGAGCTGAGCTCGCAACTTAGCCAGGTAGATAAGGAAAAAGAATTCTACACGCTTAGGGCCCCATTGAGCGGTACCGTTCAAAATTTTAAAGGAATGCAACCAGGAAGCTCTATTTCAATTAACGAAATTATAGCAGAAATTTCTCCAGACTCGGGCCTTATTGCCGAGACCTATGTACTGCCTAAAGATATAGGCTTTCTACATAAAGGAACTTTAGTGAATTTTCAAGTCGAAGCTTTTGATTATAATCAATGGGGCATGGTGGAGGGAGAGGTCTTATCTGTATCCAGTGATGTATACACTGATCGAGATCAGCCTTATTTTAAGGTTAGATGCCTAGTCAACAATCATGAATTAACCTTAAAAAACGGTTATGTTGGAAAACTTCGCAAAGGCATGACGCTACAGGCCAGATTTGTTGTGACCCGAAGAACCTTATTTCAGCTATTATATGATAAAGCAGACGATTGGTTGAATCCTAATATTATGTCAGAACAGCAAGCGCTGCACATCCAATAGAAGCACGAAACGTCCGTAAGAATGAAATTACTAAAAATATTTTCCAGTATCTTTAAAAAAAACAATAGCCGCTTGATTATCAAGCAGCACGATATTACCGACTGTGGCGCCGCTTGTTTAGCTTCGGTAGCTGCGTATTATAATTTGGATATTCCTATTGCAAGGATTCGCCAGTATGCCTCCACCGATCAAAAAGGCACCAACGCCTTAGGTATTATAGAAGCGGCAGACAAACTTAAATTTTCTGCCAAAGGAGTACGCGGGGGCGTTGAAAATCTGCCAGAGGTCCCCTATCCCGTTATTGCACACGTTGTATTAAAAAATCAACTCCAGCACTATGTTGTGATTTATTCGATCACTAAAACTCACGTAGAGGTGATGGATCCCGGCGTAGGCACGATGGAAAAAATACAAATAGAGGATTTTAAAAATAGCTGGACCGGAATATTGATTCTTCTTAATCCTGCTGACGATTTTTTCGAAGGGAGTGAAAAAGTATCGGTTGCAAGTCGGTTCAAGTTTTTGTTGAAACCTCACAAAGCTATTTTATGGCAGGTTCTCCTTGGATCAATAGTTTTTACCGTACTGGGATTATCAACCTCAATTTTCTTGCAGAAAATTGTGGATAATGTATTGCCTGAAGGGAACCGGAATTTACTAAACCTTATGGGGGTGATTATGGTTGTTCTTTTGCTCGTCAATCTATTTATCAATCACTCAAAAACACTATTAACTATTAAAACGGGGCAGCAGATAGATGCCCGGCTCATATTGGGGTATTACAAACATTTGCTGCGGTTACCTCAAACATTTTTTGATAATATGCGGGTTGGGGAAATCATCTCCCGCATTAATGATGCTGTTAAAATCAGGGCATTTATCAATGATGTACTCGTTGGTTTTGCGGTAAATATTTTCATCATCATCTTTTCTTTCATGTTGATGTTTACTTATTACTGGAAACTGGCCTTGGTGATGTTGATTGTAGTCCCTCTTTTTTCCATCATTTACTATTTTTCTAACAAAGTAAATGCAAAAACGCAGCGCAAGCTGATGGAAAATGCAGCAGAATTAGAGTCGCAGTTAGTTGAATCTATTAATTCAGTAAGTACGATAAAAAGGTTTGGGTTGGAAGACTTTGCAAACTTAAAAACCGAGACACGCTTTGTTAAGTTGTTGAAAAGTATTTATACTTCTGGTACTAACTCCTTGTGGATAGGTAATGGCAATAGTTTTGTATCAGGGCTCTTTACTATTATTCTACTATGGCTCGGATCGGCATTTGTGTTAGATAAAGTGATTACCCCAGGCGAGCTTCTGTCATTTTACGCAATTATAGGTTACTTCATGGGGCCAGTGGGCAGTTTAATTGGCATGAATAAAACTATTCAGGATGCTGTAATTGCTGCGGACAGGCTTTTTGAGGTTATGGATTTAGAACGAGAAACTACAGATACCGGGACAGATCTCACTCCAGATATGCTAGGAGACATCCAGTTTCAGGATGTTGGATTTAGATACGGCACGCGTGTAACGGTTTTTGAAAATTTTAATCTCAACATACCACAGCACAAAATTACAGCTGTTGTGGGCGAGAGTGGTTCAGGGAAAACAACCTTATTATCCTTACTTCAGAACATTTATCCACTGCAAAATGGCAAAATCCTTATTGGGGATAGTGATATTCATTATATCAGTAACGAAAGTTTAAGGAAGATGGTAAGCGTTGTGCCGCAAGACGTTCACTTATTTGCCGGAAATGTGATAGAGAATATCGCTATTGGTGATATGGAGCCAGACATGAAGAAAATTGTTGATATCTGTAAAGAAATAGATATTTTAAGTTTCATCGAAAAACTTCCCAATGGATTTAATACTTACATAGGTGAGAATGGGACAAGTTTATCGGGGGGGCAAAGGCAACGTTTGGCTATTGCACGTGCGCTATATCAAGATCCTGAAATTTTAATTCTTGATGAGGCAACATCTTCGTTAGATTCTACTTCTGAGCAGTATATCCAAAAGGCCATTACGGCGCTTCGAAAAAGAGGCAAAACCATCATTTTGATTGCGCATCGGTTAAGTACGGTAATGAACGCAGATAAAATAATCGTACTCAATAATGGCAAACTTATAGAAGAAGGAAGGCACGATATGCTGATAAAGAAGAAAAAAGCCTATTATGAAATGTGGAAAAAACAATTCCCATTGATGCAGATGCCCGAGGTGGAGAAACCGAGAGTGACGCGAGCTAAGAGTACTAAAAAGGCAATAAGCAAAGAATAGTCACGCTTCGGGACGCCAGGGATCAGGTAAGACTATCGTTTGATCATCGTCTGAGGATTTCTCCTGCGATAGTCCTGTCTGAGCCCTAAGTGAGTCCTGAATGAGGCGCAGCAGGTATGTCCCCAGGGTATTCAAAAGGTAATCCAGAAGTTTTGAATTCTACACCACCAGAAACACAAAAAGAAAAATACCTATTGTTGCGCGACCTTAATTCTTTCCAGAACCGTTCTCCAGTCATAAAAATGAAAAGTCTGATCTGTGCTCATGGATACGACCAAGCCCTCTGGAAAAGCGTCACCCAAGGCTACCGCCGAAGCATCGACCCCATCGGTTTCCATTGCTTTTACCGGAATTTCAGCCAGAAGAGGATGGTCATGATCTCCATTCCTGCTTTCCCTCGGATAGACCATTAGCGTATGGGCCGCCTGATTCGAAATCAGGAGATAGCCCGTTGAATCACCAGTCTTATAAATGGCAATCCCTTCGTGATCGTCTTTAAATCCTTCGCGCGCGAACACAGCTAGTTCGGTATTGTCTTTCTCGTCCGGGTCAGCGAGGTATTTACGCACCCCATGTTGCTCGTCTGAATAATAGACATATCCGAGCTCATTGTCGACGACAATCGCTTCAATTTCTTTCTTCCCGCTATAGGCACCGAATTTACGAACCAGTTCTCCTGTAACCACGCCGTTAGCGTTTGCCTTAAGGCGGTACTGCCAAAGGTAATCCGTGGCCGGTCCGCTTTTACGACCAACAACGGCAAAGACTTCCTGATCCGCAGGCCGTGTAAACAGCGCAATTCCCATCGGATCCCGCTCGGCTTCACCGTCAAAAACAGAAATACCTCCGCCGTCGATCGCCTCCAGTTCAGGCAGACGAAAAACACGTATCTTATTCGCTTCTCTTTCAGTAAGCACAGCGATGGCGATGGTATCTCCATTAATGCCAAAAGCTTGCGCTACATCAACGTTATTAGGCCTTTTCAGCCCTCCTACCCGCTTGACGATCTTGCCTTCCAAATCAAAAGCGTAAAGGGCTCCATCGCTATCTTTGTCCGTGCCTAGAATCAGGCTTGCCTGCGGATCTGCTTTGTTAATCCATATGGCTGGATCATCACTATCATGTGCAACTTTCTCGGTTACAATCGTGGGCTGAAGCGTATCCGCCTGAAGATCCGATGCTTCATTCCCGGCTTTGTTCTCCCCGGATGATTGGCAGGCTCCTGCCAGCAAAACGATAGCCCCCAACCAAATTATTCCATGTTTTCTTATTGTCATAGCCATACTTAAAAATCAAATTTAAACCCTACGTTAAACCGCGGCCGGTAGTATTCTACCTGACTGGTTCTCGAAGCAATGCCCTGGTAATAGCGAAGCGGCTGATTGGTCAGGTTGATCGCCTCGGCGAAAACCCGCCCAACCTTCGAAAAGCGGTAAGAAGCATTAGCATCCAGAAAAAACTGCTGATCATAATAGACATCAGCAAAATCATTCGCACCGAGAGCATCCAGATAAGAAGCAGCATAATTTCCGGAAATACGAGCCGAAAAGCGGCTATTTTCCCAAGAGAGCGATGCATTGAACATATGCGGAGCGGTACCCGGTAGCGTCATATCGCCACGGACGTCTCCGTCCTCGCTGGTAATACCATACGCCCTGGAGTGTGTATAGGTGTAATTAGTATAAATACCAAAATGCTTCCAGAACCCAGGCAGAAAATCCAGCTGCCTTTGGAAGGCAATTTCGATACCGTATACATCGACAGCTTCCCCATTGCGATCCTGCTGAAAATTCCAGACCGAACCTTCCGGTATCGGATTGCCTAAACCAGGAAAATCGTTAGCAAACTTTTCCGTAGTATAAGCTTGATCCACATAGGTATAAATAAAATTCTTAAGCCGCTTATAGAAAACGCCTCCGGAGATGATACCGACGGATTTGAAATACTGCTCGGCCATAAGGTCGAAATTAAAAGCATTGGTCGCGTCCAGATTCGGATTACCGGCTATAATCTCTCCATCATCTCCGGGAACGGTACCCACAAATGGAGCCAGTGAATAATAGTTAGGTCTGGCCAGAGCTGTGGTGAAGGCGGCGCGTAGAACAAGATCCTCGTTAGCGTTGTAACGGAGGGTCAGGTTGGGTAACCAATCTGTGTAACTGTTCTCTACGTTCCGTTGACCGGCCAGTTCATCTTCGTTTTCCACCAAGTTACCAGTATAATCGATACGGGTATGCTCGATGCGTAATCCATAAATGGCCGAAAGCTTGTCGGTAATATCCTGATCGAAACGGAGGTAACCCGCGTAAATCTGTTCATTAGCATTGTAATTCAACGCCAGGTATTCATCTGGAACATCAGAAGCTTCGAAAACAGCTGGATTATGTAAATTCAGACCGGCGAGGTAAGATCGGGCGGCGAACAAGCCCGGCGCATATTGAGATCCGGCCTGATAATTAGCACCATCAAAAAATACATTTGGAATTCCACCCAGTGACGGAATGGTAGCCGCGTCAACCGGTTCGAACTCCAGCCAGGAATTATCCCGGTTTTTTGTTTTTAAACGCATACGTCCACCGAAACGCAGCCGTCCCTTGCGATCAGCGATCAGGGAAAGCGGAACTCTAAAATTGAGCTTGGCGCCGAACTCGGTTTCTTCCGTAAAATCTGTATTCTCCGTAATTTCATTGAGGCCCGCTAAAGCCGTATTGAACGGACTCGTTACCAACGGAAATCGCTCATCGGTAGCACCAAAAACTTGCTGCCCGCTTTCGCGGAAAAGCATATAACGTTCATTCGGACGGTGCTCACTTGCTGTTGAATAACTGGCTGCCCAGTCCATATCCAGCCAGGAAGCGACCAAATGTTCCCCACGCAGCGAGTAGTTTTGCACCCGCTGATCTTCCAGGCGGGTCATTCTGTTTCGGCGGTTATCGATCCCTCCTTTTGTTTGCATACCCACCCGACCTTCGTAACCGATGATCTGATCACTATCGTCGTACTGAGGTTGGATATCATCGATCCTCAAGCGGTATCGGTTTTCCCGGTCATCCCGCCAGTTATACATCGCGTTTGCGAAGATGGTGTGATTAACCCCAAGTTTGAAATCCATTGCTGCAGATAAACTTCTCCGGACCCGTTGTACATCATACCTTCTAATGTCATGCTCTTCGACGAATACGTTTCCGAAATCGTCTCTCGCCCATATGGCCTCGACATTATCCGAACCGTAGTCGTTATTATTATAAGAACCACTCAGCACCAATCCGATGTTATTATTAGCAAAGCGATTACCATAAACAAAGGAACCGGTATAAAGTGGTTGTTCCCGAATCGGGTTATAGCCGCTGGATAAGGTCGCGGATATACGCTCACCATTTGGCGAAGCCCTGGTCACCAGGTTTACCGATCCGCCGATAGCATCGGCATCCATATCCGGTGTAAGCGTCTTATTCACCTCGATGTTGGAAATCATATCTGAAGGTATCAAATCCATCTGAACCCGGCGGTTGTCTCCCTCAGCAGAAGGAATCCGATCGCCGTTCAGGGTAACGGAGTTCAGTTCAGGTGCCAAACCACGGACAATTATATTCCTTGCTTCACCCTGAT
>JBMDWN010000240.1:0-7675 GCA_048595275.1 Olivibacter sp.
AACAGAGAAATCGCCGCCACGTACATCTCCATAAACCCAATGTGCATTATGTTCGCCAAGGGCTGCCCTGACCAAGCCGTAAACACCAATTAACGCACCCCGGGTGTCTTCCATCGAATTCCACATATTTTCTTCTGAGACAGCTCGGGTAGAGTCTACGTCCAGCATTTTGGTACAGGACGTAAGCGATACGATGATTAAAAAAAATAAGAATCTTACTGATGAATATTTCATAATAAAATTGCTTTACAAAGTCATGTTAATGCCAAGGGTGTAGGTTCTCGGTATCGGCAATCCGTATCCGGTGTCGAAGCCAGTGAAGTCCACCAATTCAGGATCCCGGCCGGAATAGCTGGTTATCGTGAATAGGTTGTGACCGGAAACGTAAACGTAAAAACGCTTGATGGGAATCGCCTTGCGTGCAAAGAATGCAGTCATGTCATAACCCAGCGAAAGCGTTCGTAATTTCATGAAGGAAGCGTTCTCCAGGAACAAATCCTGATCGCTTCGATACGCCACCACGGGGCTCCATGGATTGTAGAGCGGATAGCGATCGTAGTCGCCCCGCTTCTCCCAGAACGTGATTTCCTTCACGGCGCTCATATCTGAAGTTCCCTCTCGATTGATGAAATCGAAACGATTAGCCATTTCCTGATTGATCAGATGCCGGCCAAGGTTGAAATACAATAAGGTGTTGAGGCTCCAGTTCCCGTAATGAAAGGCATTGGAAAAACCTCCGGCGACTTTCGGAAACAGATTCCCTTTGAGCACTTTATCGTTTTGGTCGATCCGGTTATCGGCGTTAAGGTCTGACCAGATCGGATCCCCTGGCTGAAAGTCTATCCCGTTGAAGCGAAGTGGTACGCCATCCACGACAGGAATATCGTTGACGGACTGATAAATCCCTTCATTCTGAAAAAGCCACAACTGATCAATACGCCTACCAACCTGAAGGTATCGGTTGCCAATCGCCAGGTTATCCATTCCGTCCGGAAGGGCCTGAAGGCGATTCTCATTAAAATTAAGATTGAGGGTGCTCACCCAGCGGAATGATCCCTGAGACTGTATTGGTACCCCTTGAATCGTTACGTCCAGGCCGTAATTTTGTACCTCCATCCCGGTTTTCAAAGCCGATTGATAACCATACTCCGCATAAGCTGGTATAGAAAGCGCCATGTTCTTGTCCATGCGCGTATAAGCGTCGAGCTGTATTTCAAGGCGGTTATTCCACAAGCCTATGCCAGTACCGACGTTCAGCTGGTCCGAATACGCCCATGGAAGATCATAGCCAACCCAGCCCGCTGTATAAGGCCGTAAAAGTCCCGCAAAACCATTGTAGCCAGCAGCGTTAATATTGCCAGTGAAGCCAATTTGGGCGGTATATTGGGGTCCCTGAGATAAATTATCGAATAAATTGAGCCGCCCGGTTCTACCTGCGGTGGCTCTTAAACTAAATTCATTTAAGAGATCAGAAGATTCAGACATCAGAGTCTTCTTCAGATTCCATTCCGCAGCGAGGACCGGAGCGAACAGCCATTGATTGGTTGGCTGGGCATTTGAAGATCCGTCATACCGCAACATTCGGGAGACCCGATAACGCTCATCGCTACTTAAGGTGGTTCTCGCGTAGTAGCCCATTAAATTATGCCGGGTCCTATCTAGATACTTAAAAACTAATTCCCTCGGAAAGGCTGTTGGAATAAGATAATTAGGATTATCCGAGCGCGGGTCAGAATCCAATAAGTTTAGCTTGATGAAGTCATTCACCCCTTTGTAACCATAGGCGTAATTGTATTTATGCGTATCCCACTGCATCATCTGTCCTACCTCGAAATCCATTTTTTGAAAATCGTTCAACTCCAGATCATAAACTGCCGAGTTATCGAACTGCAAGCGTTGATTGTATCCAAAGTAGTTTGAAACAAAAGAACTCTCTTCCAGTAAGGTTCGCGGATAGAATAAATCACGATGACCTTCATTATAGTCTACGCTAAATCGACTCAACAGTTTAAGCTTCCCAAAATCGAATGCCAACCCGGCATAACCTTGTACCAGATTACTGTTATTCTCATCGTAACTGTTGTCGAATTGGCTCAGGTACCTTGAGTAAACCTGGTTGTTCGGCGCAGGGGGCGCGCTGAGATCGGGGATGTAGTTCATCTGAGCGAAACGTTCTCGGAAGTTCCGGTTTCGTGCCCTTTCCAGCCGGTTCCCATTAAACATCGCCGTGAACATCAACCAAGGTAATGGCTTCATGTTCAAGCTAAACATTGCGCTGTACCGATCAAACCCGGTTCCATCTGCTACGCCTTTGTTCTGCAGGTTACCTAAAGAGAAACGGAAGCTTGCCCGATCTGTCCCGCCGGAAATTCCTGCATTCAAGCTATAAATAAATTGATTTTGATAATAACTATCTGTCCAATCCGATGGCCCGTAATAAGAGGTATTCAATGAATCAGATAAATAGAGTGGATAAATATCATCATTATAATATTTCCCATTACTGGTGTAACGATCGTAAAATTGTCTTCTGAATGCATTTTCATACGCCCCATTGATCGTCGTTACTGTTGGACGTTGAACCAGCCCCATGTAACTATTGAAGGAAACCTCCCTTTTGCTAGCCGGTTGCTTTGATGTAAGTACAATGACTCCATTCGCGCCGCGGGGGCCATAACGGGATATACCATTGGCCTCTTTCAAGATCTCAACGTTTTCTATATTGTTCAAATCGATATTTGCCAGCAAGTTGGTCGCCGTTCCAATACGGTCGAAATCATACTCCTGTATATCGTAAGCGAAAGGGTGTTCAGCAATAAGTTGTACCCCATCGAGCACAACCAAAGGTTGAGTTTGGGCAAGATCACGTGCATGAATCAGTGGCAGCGATAATCCTCTTATAAAAAAGGGCTGAGTACTTCCCGGCTCTCCACTTGGCTCCGTTACATATAGCCCGGGAGCCTGCCCCTTCAGGTACTGCTGCAACGATACAGCGGGAAATAATCCGACGGCTGAAAGCGTATCCATTACCGTCTGCTGTGGTAACGCCACTAGTTTGCTAAGCACCCTACCTTTTAAGAGAACGGTATCTGCAGAAATACTATCGGCAATCACCGTATCAACAACACCATTATTGATATATAACGAATCCTGGAGGATGCTTGCACGCGTCAACCGTATTTCAGTCGAGAAATAAGATATGAAAAGTAAAAGCAGAAACAGATAGCGCTTTATCTTCCCTCCAGCAGAAGCACGATTGCAGATTAAACTCATAATTCAATTTATAATTTCAGTTAAGAGCAAAGAATTCCAGTAGCCCTTAAAAACTATTGTTTGGACTTTAAAAATACTCAAGCATAATTCCATATTGAATGACACCTCTACACACCAGAACACAAGGACCTGAAATAGAGATAAAATCAGCCTGAAAAATAAGCTCTAAGAATATTAATACGATTTAGCAGTTGTTGTCATAGTTTATTTCATAGGTTAGTTCTTTAGTTGACTTCTAATGTTTATAGTGGATTATTATCATTAATTCTGGTCTTGGTAAAGGTTATTATAAAATTCCTGTTACGTTGATTCAAAGATAGAATCAAAAAACATCACCTCAAAATTAAAATGAGATAAAAATTATACAAATTGTTTCATAACATCGATATTCTTTCTCAAGAATAAGATAATTCGTGAAATCTCGAAGAAAAACGATTGAATCAGGTTATAAAGGCCGTTTTTAAACAGCGGCTTCTCACGAGGTTTTGCAAAAAGCCGCTGAAATTTTTAGGGATTCCCACCCTTTTCCAAAACATCCATTTTATCAGCGAAATGAGCACAGTAATCTCTTAAGTCGCCAACCACCGCTTCAGCCAATGGATCGCTGCCGGCAGCGCGGAGAAAGGTATCACCCATGGTTTGTAGGGTCTCATAAAAAAAACGTTTCATTTCATCGATCGGCATATCCTTCGTCCACAAATCGATCCTCAGGGCGTTTTTATATTGATGGTCCCACAAGGCCAGGATCATCGCCTTGGTTGGTAAGGCCTCTTGGTTGCCCCCTTCAGTGGATTCCCAGGTGATTTTGTCCGGCACATTTGCGTCATCCAGATCGATGGTCAACTTTATCTCTGCTTTTCTCATTGTACTTTATTATCTTATTATTTTCTATTTAGAATAAACGTATTATCCAGATCAGCAAAACGACAGCCCCAAGTAACAAAAGCTCAAGACGCCAGATGCGTTTCAGGGATTTAAGCAAAACCCGGAACAGTACGTCCGAGAACACAAACAGCAGCAGCAAGAGTCCGAGCAGCCAGTAGCTGAATACCGCGCTCTCCCCGCTTATCCAGGGCCAAAGCATCATACAGGAAAGTAATGCTGCGACAATATTAAAAGGCGTGAACCGTAACCAGGACATCCGTTAATATTTCTTCTTTGGTTTTCCTTTCCCCACTTTCGAACGAATCCTTCCCTTAGCCTTTACTTTCTCTTTACTATTTGCCGCTTTTTTATCGTGAAAAGCACCCTTAAACTCAGGATTCTCTTTTCGTTTCTGTGCGTCAATTTCCCGGGCAATAGCCTGGCGTTCTTCAAAACCAGTTTCCTCTACCACAACTTCCGCGGGAAAATCTGCTACAGAAATGGGTTGACGGATCAGTTTTTCAATCTTAGCGATGTAATATTCGTCAGCGGGATTTGCAAAGGTAATGGCCTCCCCTAATGCATTAGCGCGTCCGGTACGGCCAATTCGGTGCACGTAATCCTCAATTACGATGGGTACATCAAAATTAATAACGTGGCTGACTTCGGAAACATCCAGTCCCCGGGCTGCTACGTCGGTCGCGACGAGTATTCTTACAGCCCCTTCTTTAAAGGCATTAATCGAATTAATCCGGGTATTCTGCCCTTTATTCGCATGAATAACCCGAACGCCTTCGGATCCGTATTTCCTGGACAAAAAATTATATAC
The DNA here is from genome assembly GCA_048595275.1 of Olivibacter sp. GTDB lineage: Bacteria > Bacteroidota > Bacteroidia > Sphingobacteriales > Sphingobacteriaceae > Olivibacter. The sequence continues at coordinate 4,967 of JBMDWN010000240.1, forward strand.
ATCATCCGCAGCTTTACGCGTCTTACAAAAGATGATCAGGCGATTGAACGAATCCTCATCCACCAACAGTCGCCTAAGCAGGTTAATCTTCGTTTTCAGGTTGGGTACCCGGTAAAGTACCTGGCTCACGGAAGTTGCCGGCGTAGCCTGCGGCGTCACCTCGACGATAGTCGGGAAAGCGAGAAAATCGCCCGATATCTTATGCACCAGCTCACTCATGGTGGCCGAGAAGAGCAAATTCTGTCTCTTCCTGGGCAGGACTTCTAGGATCCGGTGAATCTTGCTGATGAAACCCATGTCCATCATCTTATCCGCCTCGTCCATCACCAACCATTTTATCAGTTTGGGATGAATATGCTGCCCCAGGTACAAGTCCAGAAAACGTCCGGGAGTAGCCACCAGAATATCCACTCCACTTTCCACCGCAGCAATCTGTGCTTTCGGGCCGATACCACCATAGAGTACCACCGTACGTAAATCCGTATATTTACCGAGCAGCCTGATGTGTTCCTCGATCTGTATGGCCAGCTCTCTTGTTGGAGAAAGAATCAGCGCACGCGGATCTTTTCCTTGTGCATATTTTAGCTGCATCAATAACGGAAGCACAAAAGCAGCCGTTTTACCGGTACCCGTCTGCGCGATACCCATCAGATCCTGCCCAGATAGAATCGGACGGATAGCTTTTTGCTGAATCGGCGTAGGCTTATCGTAGCCAGCTTCTTCAATGGCATTCAGGATCTGACGATTAAACGGAAACTCGGCAAACGATGATTCTTGCATAATGGGCAAAGATACGAAAAGCCTTAGGTTTTGTGGTTTCGCAGAATATTGTAATCTTCGTAAGTCAAATTTGTAACAGAACAATCATGGAAAATCAGACAGCAGATACACGTTTCGAAAGTTTAGGACTCACCCTTCCCCCTGCTCCGGCACCCCTGGGCGTTTACAAGCCTTACCTCATCGATGGTAAGTATTTATATCTTTCTGGCCACGGGCCGGTGAGGACCGATAAAAGCCTCATCATCGGAAGAATTGGCGAGGATATGGACATCGAGGCCGGGAAGAAAGCAGCTGAGCAAGTGGGACTGACCATGTTATCCACGATAAAAACGAACCTGGGAAGCTTGTCTAAAGTAAAAAGGGTAATTAAAGTACTTGGAATGGTTAATGCTACACCCGATTTTGAACGCCATCCTTACGTAATTAATGGTTGCAGCGAGCTGTTCGCAAAAGTCTGGGGTGAAGAAAACGGCATCGGTGTACGAAGCGCTGTGGGAATGGGTACGCTCCCCGATAATATCCCGGTGGAAATTGAAGGGCTTTTTGAGTTGTTCTGAAACCGATAAAAGGCAGATTATGTTTACCATCGACGCACACCTTGATCTGGCGATGAATGCCATGGAGTGGAACCGGGACCTTCGGCTCCCGGTCTCCGAAATCAACGAACGTGAAAACGGTTTAACGGATAAACCCGACCGTGCTAAAGCTGTGGTGTCTCTTGCTGCTTTGAGGGAAGGTCAGGTCGGTTTGGTAGTGGCTACCCAGATTGCCCGCTACGTAGCTCCGGATAATCCGCTGCCCGGGTGGCATTCACCTGAGCAAGCCTGGGCGCAAACACAAGGCCAGCTAGCCTGGTATAAGGCCATGGAGGCTTCAGGTGAAATGGTTCAGATCAACACGGTGGAATCGTTAGATAAGCAGGTAGCGTTTTGGCTGGAAAATTCATCCGACCAGAAACCTGTAGGCTACATCCTCAGCCTGGAAGGTGCGGATTCAATCATCAACCTGGATTATCTTCATCTCGCCCATGAACAAGGTTTGCGAGCCCTGGGCCCGGCTCACTACGGCCCGGGCCGTTACGCCAATGGTACAGACGCTTCCGGGAAAATGGGCCTGGAAGGACTGGCTTTACTGAAGGAAATGGAAAAGCTCGGAATTATACTGGATGCTACCCACCTGTGTGATGACGCTTTCTGGCAGGCCATGGATCATTTCAACGGACCGATCTGGGCGAGTCACAACAACTCCAGGGCCCTGGTTAATCATAACCGCCAGTACAGCGATGAACAAATCCGCACACTGGTTGAACGTAAGGCGGTAATCGGTGCTGCCATGGATGCCTGGATGCTGGTACCCGACTGGAAAAGGGGAACCTCAGATCCGAAAAGCATGGATTGTGGCCTGGATAAAGTAGTCGATCATATTGACCACATCTGCCAGGTCGCCGGGAATGCAAAGCACGTGGGCATCGGATCTGATCTGGATGGTGCTTTCGGCAGGGAACAATGCCCCTATGACCTGCATACCATTGCCGATCTGAAAAAATTACCGGAACGGCTCGCAGAACGGGCCTATACACAAGAAAACATAGAAGATATCATGCACGGTAACTGGCTGCGTTTTATCCGCGAAGCCTGGAGCTGATGGTTAATTAAAAAATATACAAATGGGATCGATATTAATAAAAGGCGCGCAGCTGGTCAACGAAGGCGAAACGAAAAAGGCCGATGTTTATATAAACCATGGCATCATCGAAATGATCGCTGAAGAAATTAATCATCCGGCAGACGAAACGATCGATGCTGCAGGTCTTCACCTTTTACCCGGTCTGATTGACGATCAGGTTCATTTCCGCGAGCCCGGGCTTACGGAGAAAGCGGATATCTGGCACGAAAGCCGGGCCGCTGTAGCCGGTGGTATCACCAGCTT
>JBMDWN010000241.1:0-2634 GCA_048595275.1 Olivibacter sp.
GATGCAGGACTTCATATACAAACTTATGTAAATTACCTTTTATACGTGAATTTTGTTTAGGTTTGCACCTCTTAATCTTTATCCAGTCGTTTTAAAATGAGCATTGCGAAGACCTATAACCCCCGGGAAGCGGAAGATAAATGGTATCAGTATTGGTTAGATAAAGCCTTTTTTAAATCTGTGCCTGACGAGCGGGAGCCGTACACTATCGTGATGCCGCCCCCTAATGTGACAGGTGTTTTGCACATGGGGCATATGCTGAACAATACCATCCAGGATGTGCTAATCCGCCGGGCCCGTATGCAGGGAAAAAACGCCTGCTGGGTACCCGGAACTGACCACGCATCCATTGCTACGGAGGCAAAGGTGGTAGCGATGCTTAAGGAACGCGGAATCCAGAAAAAGGATATCAGCCGGGAAGAATTTCTGAGCTATGCCTGGGAATGGAAAGAGAAGTACGGTGGCATCATTCTGGATCAGTTGAAGAAGCTTGGTGCTTCCTGTGATTGGGACCGGACGCGCTTTACACTGGACCCCGACCTGAGCGATGCGGTCATCGATACCTTTATCCGCCTCTTTGAAAAGGGGTATATATACCGTGGAATCCGGATGATCAACTGGGATCCGCAAGGTAAGACGGCGGTGTCTGACGAAGAAGTTATCCGAAAAGAAGTTAACCAGAAGCTGTATTATATCCGCTACGAAGTTGTCGGTAACGACAACCAGGATCAGCAATATATCATCATCGCCACGACCCGTCCGGAGACGATCATGGCAGACACCGGCGTCTGCATCAATCCGAACGACGAACGCTACCATTGGCTGAAGGGCCGGCAGGTACGCGTACCGCTGATCGGCCGGGAAATACCGGTTATAGAAGATGAGTACGTTGAGATGGACTTCGGAACAGGCTGTCTGAAGGTGACGCCTGCGCATGATCTTAATGATTATGAACTCGGGCAAAAGCATAAGCTCAGCGTCATCGATATTTTGAACGATGATGGAAGTCTGAACGAAAAGGCGGAAATCCTGATCGGGGAAGATCGCTTTGCCGCCAGAAAGAAAATAGCCCGCCTGCTTGAAGAAGCCGGTCAGCTTGAAAAGACGGAGGATTACCGTTCTCAAGTTGGTTTTTCGGAGCGTACAGATGCTGCCATCGAGCCGCGCCTTTCTATGCAGTGGTTCTGCCGGATGGATGAATTGGCAAAGCCAGCGCTTAACGACGTCTTGAACGGCGAGGTCAAGCTTATCCCTTCTAAATTCGTGGCCACCTATCGCCACTGGATTGAAAACATAAAAGACTGGAACATTTCGCGTCAGCTCTGGTGGGGGCACCGGATACCCGCCTGGTATAATGCGACAGGTGACTACGTGGTCGCTAAGACAGAGGCAGAAGCCTTTACGCTTTTCGAGCAGCAAGGTAAGTCTTCCGAAGGGATTCATCAGGATGAGGACGTACTGGATACCTGGTTTTCCTCGGCACTGTGGCCGATATCGGTTTTTGATGGATTGAAAAATCCGGACGGCGCAGATATCAATTACTATTACCCTACGAATGATCTGGTAACGGCTCCGGAAATCCTGTTCTTCTGGGTGTTCCGGATGATCGTCAGCGGCCACGAATACCGGGGCGAAGCGCCCTTCAAAAATGTGTACCTGACCGGCATCGTTCGTGATAAATTGGGCAGGAAAATGTCGAAATCCCTGGGTAACTCGCCGGATCCGATTCAGCTGATGGAACAATATGGCACCGATGGTGTACGGGTTGGCATGCTCTTGTCGTCACCGGCCGGAAATGACCTCATGTTTGATGAGGCTTACTGCGAGCAGGGTCGGAATTTCGCGAATAAGATATGGAATGCGTTCCGTTTAGTCAAAGGCTGGGAAAGTAGTGAGCTGGAAATTCCGGCGGCTTCGGAAAAAGCGATCGCCTGGTTTGAGCATCGTTTTCAGGAAGCGTTAACGGAGATTGAGCAGTATTTTGCCCAATACCGTCTTTCCGACGCGTTAATGGCTGTATACAAGCTGGTATGGGATGATTTCTGTTCCTGGTATCTGGAAATGGTCAAACCGGCTTATCAGCAACCGATATCGGCTGCCGTCTTATCGACAACCAAAACATTTTTCGAGCGACTGCTTTCACTTGTGCATCCGTTTATGCCATTTTTGACTGAAGAACTTTGGCATGACGAACTGTTTGGTGCAAGAGGAGAATTGGATTGTTGCATTGTTTCCGCTTATCCTGTTGCTGGTTCATTTGAAGCAGGGGTCACGCAGGATTTCCAGGCGGTTAAGCAAGTAGTTTCCGAAATGCGCAATTTGCGAAACACTAAGCAATTATCGCCAAAAGAGGTTTTGTCCTTATCGATCCGGGCGAAGTCGTCCGAAAGTATTTTCGGAAGTTACCAGGAAGTGATTCAGAAGCTGGCGAATGTCGGAGAGATCAGCTGGGTAGAAGAAAAGGTCAATGGCGCTGCATCCTTTATTGTAGGGACCGAAGAGTTTTATGTGCCGTTGGAGAACCTGATCGATCCGGAGGCGGAGAAAGCGAAGATAGAACAGGAATTAACCTATTTGCAGGGTTTTCTGAAATCGGTTAATGCCAAGTTATCTAACGAACGCTTCGTGCAGAAT
>JBMDWN010000242.1:0-5051 GCA_048595275.1 Olivibacter sp.
AGACCAGGCGGAAAAGCAAAATGCAGACCTGGTGGTGGGCGGAGTTAAAGAGATTGGATTCAAACATCAGATGTTAGAGAAATTGCCGGAAAAGCTTGTTGTTTTTCATTCCAAAGAACAGGGATCTCGTGCATTTTTTGAATTCAGCTATCCTGTGGTAGCCTGGAATAAGCTGATCAGTAGTCGCCTGGTGCAAGCCAACGATCTATACTTCGAAGACGGGCTTATGCACGAAGATTTGCTATGGTCTTTCCGAGTCGCTATGGTCGCAAATGTTACCGTTTTAATACCTAAGGTAACCTATCTATATTTCTTTAATAATTCTTCCATCAGTTCTATTTGGAAGGAAAAAAATATTAGGTCTTACATTAGCATTCTATGCATTATAAACGCTTGTGTGAAGAGAGAATATGGAGCATTAAAACGAAATCCAAGTTTCTCTGTATTCTTGTTGAAATTACGCTACCTCGCGTTGGAGAACTTGTTTTCAAAAACAATTGATTTGGCAGCCGGTTCGAGGCGTGAACTGTTTGACGAACTCAGACAGGTAACAGAATGGAAGTATGGTTTGGAAGGCTACATCGGCTTTCGCTTGTGGATTAAGAAATTGGTTGTTCAGCTTCCTTTTTCTGTATCCGCTTTTATTTTTATGAGCAAACGAACGATTAGTCGTGCTATTAATTAATTATGTATAGGTACCTGGAATGCTCTGTGCAAAGAATAATACCATTCAGGATTCTAATACACGCAAACGCTATATTTGCTAAGCTATTTTAAGATGAAAAAAATACTTATAACCGGGGGGGCGGGCTTTATCGGTTCTCATTTGTCTGTTGCTCTGGCAGATAAGGGCTATGAGGTTAGAGTACTGGATAATCTGGCGCCTCAGATACACGGTAACGATGCGGAGAACACATCCCCAACGTTTCAAAAAATAAAGGGTCGTGTCGAATTCTTAGAGGGCAGTGTCACAAACTATGAGGCTTTTCAAGGAGCTTTAAAAGGTCAGGATGCCGTAATCCACCTGGCTGCGGAAACAGGGACCGGACAGTCGATGTATGAAGTTCGTCGCTATTGCGAGGTCAATACGTTGGGAACGGCTAATCTGCTTGATATACTGGCCAATACGCAGCATAAGGTGCAGAAGATGGTATTAGCATCTACCAGAGCGGTTTATGGCGAGGGTAAGTATCTCGATCGGGAAGGGCGTATAAGCTATCCGACAACACGGGAGGAGCATCACTTGAAAAGCGGTAGATTCGATTTTTACGATCCGTCAGGAAGTCCTCTAGTGGTTTGTGCTACGGATGAGCAGTCCTCAATTCAGCCCAATTCGATCTATGGCGTTTCTAAATTTAATCAAGAGCAACTGATTGTAACCTTATCTAAAGCACTTAAGTTATCGGCTGTTGTCTTAAGGTATCAGAATGTTTATGGGCCCGGGCAATCTTTAAAGAACCCATATACCGGTATACTTTCTATTTTTTCAAACCTTCTGCTGAAAGGTAAATCGCTGAACATCTTCGAAGACGGAAAAGAGTCCCGCGATTTCGTTTATATTGACGATGTTGTGGAAGCAACGATTGCCGCATTGGAGTTGTATCCTGGATATAACGAAGTGTTTAACGTAGGTACAGGTATACCTACCTCCGTAATGGATGTAGCCAAACGTTTATCAGGTTTGTATGGTGTAGAGGCAGAACTCAATATAACAGGCGACTATCGCTTAGGTGATATAAGGCACAATTATGCGGACATCACAAAAATACAAGAACAATTGTCTTTTAGTCCAAAGGTAAAGTTGGATGACGGAATGAAACGGTTTACAGATTGGGTACTTACTCAACCACTTGATGCGATTTCGTATGAGGGGTCGCTTAATCTCATGAAAGAAAAAGGGTTATTTAAGACAGTGGTATGATTGGTCTTGTAACGGTACTATATAAAGGTGATGATATGCTGGAAGACTTTTTTAAAAGTCTTGGTAACCAAAGTTGGAGATCTTACCATTTATTTATAGTCGACAACAGCCCTAGTGAACGTACGGATAGACTGATTGCCCAGCTGCAGGCACAGTATAAGGTGCCGGAGCTGACACACATCAAGAACGAGGCTAATTTTGGCGTTGCAAAAGGAAATAATATTGGTATTGCCGCTTCTCGAGCAAAAGGATATTCGCACACACTACTGTTGAATAACGACATAGAGTTTGATGATGCGGAACTGTTGCGCAAAATCTTTGAAACAGCTGTCTCCAAGGAAGAGAAGTTGCTTGTGCCAAAAATTTATTTTTATGATTCGAATAAGATTTGGATGGCCGGTGGAAAGTTTCATCATCGACGTGCCGTTACGGAACACTTCGGCAGTCATCAGGAAGACTCAACCATTTACAACATAGCTAAACATGTTGATTATGCTCCAACCTGCTTTATGCTCATATCCAATGATATTTTTGATCGGGTTGGAACTATGAGGGAGCAATATTTCGTATATTATGACGACACGGATTTTATTTACCGGGCTGTAAAAGCAGGCTTCCGTATCCTGTATATGCCGTCGGTATCAATCAGGCATAAAGAAAGTGTTTCAACGGGAGGTATGGCCTCCCCATTTTCAATTTTTTTTATGAATAGAAATCGTACGCTGTTTGTCAGGTTTAATTATAGAGGATTGAGTTATTGGAGGGCCATGGGGTATATTCTTTATGACGGCATCAGGATAGGTATAAAGGATTATAATAGAACGCAGCGTTGGGCCCTGTTGAAGGGAGTCTGGAATGGATTAACAAAATTGGATAGAGGTGTTTAGAAATTTATTTTATGTAGCCATTAGTTGCGTGCTACTCGGTTTGGGAAATCGGTTAGCCGGGCAATCTCTTCCAGTAGGTACGCCGGTTTTAGAGGACTTCTACCGAAGAATGCAATTAGCTGGAAAATTGGATACGGCAATTTCTTTCACGTCAAGACCGTTGAATATTTCCGCTCTCAGGTTGCTTGACGAGGAGGAAAGAAACGAAGTCTTCAGTAGGGGATTTGCACCAAAGGAAGATGCCTTGAATATTTTTGTTATGCCTGCGCAAATGGGCTTTCGCTATACGTCTAACTATCCTGCTGGCTGGAATGATGGAGCAGTTATCCCCGCTGTCGGAGCGCAAGGATACCTCAGTGCAGGTATTTACGCCGATTATAAATTTTTCAGCATTCAGCTTATGCCTGAAGTTGTCTATGCTCAGAATAGCTCTTATAGAGGCTTCAGTGGGGATACCCCGGAATCATGGGCTGTCTGGTACGAGTACGCTAATCAGATAGATATGCCAGAGCAATTTGGCAATTCGGCTTACAGACGGATTCTCCCGGGACAGAGCAGTATTCGATTTAATTACGAACAATTTTCGGCAGGAATTTCAACGGAGAATCTGTGGTGGGGGCCTGGTCAACGGAATTCATTGCTCATGAGCAATACAGCGCCCGGATTCCTACATTTTACCATTAATACCTCTCGTCCCGTTGAGACTATTTTAGGGACATTCGAAGGTCAATTGGTTGCGGGGAGATTGAGAAATTCAGGATTTCATCCGGCTATTAATCGACAGTTTGACGAGTTTTATATTGAGAAGCCGAACGTTGCCAGAAACTTTTCCGGTTTCGTGGTTTCTTATCAGCCCGTTGGCTTGAAGGGCTTCACCATCGGGGCTTCCCGAAGTATAGTAAGGGACGACGGGAGAGTTGATATGCCTTTGTTCGCTAGCGCTTATCAAGAAGACAGGATCAATTATAAATCCGTTTTTAGCAGATGGGTAATGCCGAAAGCCCGGTTTGAGGTTTACGCGGAATATGGGAGAAATAATCCCGGTTATGATGCGCGGGACAGGTTTGTTCAAATGGACTTCAGTAGTGGTTATATCTTTGGTTTCAAGAAGCTTATACCCTTAAGAGAGAATCAGGAAGAATTTATTGACGTTGGTTTGGAATTGGGACAAGTAGACCAAACCCGTTCTTCATCGATAAGAGAGGCGCCTGGCTGGTATAGCCATCCGATCGTGCGAGGTGGATATACGCACCTGGGGCAGGCCTTAGGGGCCGGTATAGGGCCGGGGGGTAGGTCTCAGACCTTGCAAGTATCTTGGTTCAGAGGGCTCAAAAATATTGGGATACAAATAGAACGTCAGGAACGTCAAGTCGATTTTTTTTATGACGCGGTGATCCTCGAGGGAGACTTTCGGAGGAACTGGGTTGATCTTTCAGGGAGGATTAACGGGAGTCTGGATTATAAAAGGTTTATTTTCCACGCCGACCTTTGGTTTATTAAGGGCCTGAATTATCAGTACGAGCTGGAAGATGTTCCAAATCCTGTAGGTGCCGACTACTGGAACTTCCGCAGAATGGATCAATTTAATTTTCAGGCCAGTCTTGGGCTATTATACCGGTTCTAATGAAAAAGTACATTTGTCTTATTGCTGCTTCAGCTTTTTTATTGATTATCAGTACGGTTCTTCAAGCGCAGGTATTGCCGGTAGGTACTCCCGTATTGGAGGATTATTACCGCAGATTACAATTGCTCGGAGAGCTCGACTCGACAGTTTCATTTAGTGTTCGTCCTTTAAATAATCAGGTGTTGGGGAAAAAGAATATTTATGATCCCGAAAACACTTTATCGAAGAGCTTAACGAATCCGAGATATAACCGCGATTCTTCTTCACTCTTTCAGGTAATGCCTGTTGAGTGGAAAAACCAGTTCGTATCCACTCATCCCTACGGTTGGAACGATGGACCGATAATCCCTGCCAGGGGTTATCAAACCTATTTCAGCCTTGGTTTTTTTGCTAAATATAAATTCTTGAGTGTTCAGATTCGTCCGGAGTTTGTTTTTGCAGAGAATCGTGACTTTGACGGTTATGCCGGTAGATACGAATCTGACTGGATGCATTGGTGGAGGAGATACGCAAATTCGATAGATCTACCGGAACGATTTGGTACCGGGACTTATTCGCGATTGTTTCCGGGACAAAGCAGCATCAGAATTAATTTTAATAAGCTTTCGGTCGGTGTCTC
>JBMDWN010000243.1:0-20127 GCA_048595275.1 Olivibacter sp.
CGAACCTGCACCGAAGCTCCGGGCAAAGGCTGATCCTGTTCGTCCAGAACTTTTCCTCGTATGACACCATTTTGTGCATACGAAAACGTTCCCGTGGCCAGCATGAGCAGCGCCACGAAAAAACTGATAAAGTAAGCTTTATTCATAATTGTTGACTGAATTGTAAATCGTTAAGGTTAAAATCCTAATGTTTACTACGTTCAGGAGTGAACGCTGTGATTGGTGAGTTTTCTCGCATAATGTGTGTTTAGTTTAAAAATCAATAGCTAGCGCGCTTGTCGGTCTTTCCGACAGCTTCATTTACCGGAATAACAGCGGGAAATGTAAAAACAAATTAAAGAAAGTATATGCAAATTTTAAATAGAAGCGAACAGATTAACCTTAAAATATAGATGCTAAATCCATTTAGAATGCCTTAAATCAACTATAAAATATTTGTAAAACCAAGACCTTATCTGCTATAAATGCAGTTCAAGTGCTGATCAAGTCCTAGTCAGATACTACCATTCACCGTAAAACGACCGTAAATTGACCGTAAACTCACCGTAAGTTGACCGTAAAATTTACGGTAGATTTACGGTCAACTTACGGTGAGTTTACGGTCGTATATACTATATGAGACGAATTTAATTACTGTCTTGTAAACTTCTGGTACTTCTTTAGCTCTGATTTGGTCTTTATACAAGAAGAAATCTTAATACAGATTTTTAGCGCTTCTTCGCTCAAACAAAAGGTGTCCGCCAATCCTTATCCACCTAAATCTAGGTTCCAGCCATGCGCATCATCGCCTGCATCTTCTGTCTCGTTATCAGTATTAGCTTGGGCATTCTTTTAAATCAAAAAATAGGCAAAGTTCCACCAATCGGATCCTTTTTTAGCCCCTTTCAAGGCTATCTGCAAAATGCTGGTCCTATAGTTAAACAGGGCTACCAGCAGCAGGTTATAAGCACCAGCCTGATATCCGGAGCCCGTATCTATTACGATGATGAAGGCATTCCGCACGTTTTCGCATCGAATGATTACGACTTGTATTTCAGCCAGGGCTATGTTACTGCGAAGGACAGGCTTTGGCAAATGGATTTCCAGACCCGTTTTGCCTCCGGCCGTCTTTCTGAAGTGGTCGGGACAGAGGCCTATGAGCTGGATCGCTACCAGCGGCGGATGGGCATGGTTTTTGGTGCGGAGCGCATGCTCGAAGAAAGTTTTCGTGATCCGCTCAGCCGGATGATGCTTGAAGCTTACGCCGATGGCGTGAATGCCTATATCGGGCAATTAGATCCGAAAAATTATCCCGTTGAATTTAAAATCCTGGATTACAAACCGGAAAAATGGAAGCCGCTCAACAGTGCCTTGCTCCTGAAACTGATGTCCGCCACCCTGGCCGGAGGTTCGGATGAACTTTACCTTCAACACATACTCGACCACTACGGCACTGAATTGACGGAAAGCCTGTTTCCGGCCTTTCCGGATAACCGGAACCCCATCATTCCTTCCGGAACGGACTGGCCTTTTGAGGCGCTTACGACCCCGTCCGTCCCTGGGGTTCGTAAGATAGCGGACAGGAGGTCTGCCTTAATTGACGCTCCTTCCAGCACCGGCGAAGCCGAGGACAGCTGGTTGCTGACGAGCAAAAAACCAGAAAACATTGGAAGCAACAACTGGGCAATAGGCGGGAAACGATCGGCGACCGGCTATCCTATCCTCGCCAACGACCCACACCTGAAGATGACGCTACCGAGCATCTGGTACGAGATTCAGCTGAAAGGTACCGACGCCAATACCATGGGCGTTTCCATTCCAGGAGCACCGGGTATCATCATCGGCTTCAATGAACAGGTTGCCTGGGGAGTGACCAATGTCGGTTCTGATGTGTTGGACTGGTACCGGATCGAATTTCAAGATGCTGATCCTGGAAAATATTACTTCGGCGGAAGCTGGCGGGATACGGAAAGTAGGATTGAAGAGATCCGGATAAGAAATGAAGGCACCCGGAAAGATACGGTCTACTATACGCATCATGGGCCTGTATCCTACAGAGCGGGAGAAAAGCCGCAAAACTTTAGTTATACGAACAACATACCGGAAGGGCATGCGCTCCGTTGGGTGGCTCATCTGCCTTCAAATGATCTCGCCTGTTTCTATCAGCTTAACCGGGCAACTGGATACGAAGACTACCGGCGGGCGATTCAGCAATTCTCAGCACCAGCGCAGAATTTCGTCTTTGCCGACCGCCATCAAAATATCGCCATCACGCCGAATGGCTGGTTTCCGCTGAAGTATGCGGAGCAGGGTAAGTTTTTATTGGACGGACAAGATCCGGCAGATGAATGGCATGGACGGATTCCGGCCGACCAGAATCCTTCGGTCCTCAATCCGCCTCAGCAGTTTGTCGCTTCAGCGAATCAGAGTCCGGTCGATAAAAGTTATCCTTATTACCTGGACTGGCAGTTTGCGCCGCCGGACCGGGCAATTCGCATTGATGAAGTCTTGAAGCAGCTGTCGAAAGCCGATTACCGGGATTTGCAGCGGCTCCAGCTGGATTCCCGAAGCATATTGGCTGACAGCCTGTTGCCCGGGCTTATCGAACTAATCGGGAACCTGGAGAAGCTGACTTCACCGAGGCGGGAGGCCATACGACGATTGGCGGAATGGAATCACCACTATGAACAGGAATCAATCGCGGCATCCATTTTCGATGCCTGGTATGATGCCCTTGAGCAAAGCCTTTGGTCTCCACTTTTTGACGGTCATAAGGCACGCATGCGTTATCCAAACCGGGATCAGACCGTGCGGTTGCTTTTGAGTGAAGACCGAAGACGTGCGCTTGGTGCCTGGATGGATTTGGAGGAAGAAAGTTGGAGAGAGCGGGTTTTACAGGCACTGGACCAGTCTTTGGATCGTCTGAAGACGCAACTTGGAGACGCGCCGGAAAATTGGAGCTGGGGAAATTATAAAGCGACAGAGGTGGCACACCTGGCGGATATGCCGGGTTTTGGATCGGGCAGACTGATGACGGGCGGAGCACCGAAAACCGTGAATGCAGTCGGAAGCCGGAACGGTCCTTCCTGGCGGATGATCGTAGAACTCGGCGAACACCCGAAGGCTTATGGTATCCTACCAGGAGGCGCTTCGGGGAACCCAGGGAGTCCTTACTACGATAATCAGCTTGAACGCTGGCAAAAAGGCGAACTCCGCACCCTGTTCTATCCGGACAGCGAGGAGCTCGCCCGGAAAAACAGTGTGTCAACCCTAGAATTGATTCGCCCATGAAATTTTTCATTCTCTTCTTCTTGCTTGCATTGGTTACGCAGTGGCTACTACCCTGGTGGACGATCCTTCCGCTCGCTTTCACCTGTGCGTTCTTTTTCCGGCACCATCCGGGGCGGGTATTCTTTTTAGTTTTCTCTGCTGTGCTTATCCTCTGGATTCCTGTGGGAATTTTCCTGAGTTTCCGAAACAATCACCTCCTGAGTCATAAGGTTGCCTTATTGATTGGGTTGCCCGACTTCCCGACCAACTGGCTCCTGTTGTTGTTCCTAGCACCGCTGCCTGTGGCACTGGCGGCAGGCTTGTCTGCGATGAGCGGAAGACTGCTGCGGAGTCTGCTTTTTTAGCTATTTTTGTCGCCTTATGGACGGAAATTTTTCGGAAGGAAGTTTTTCACTGAACCCAGAACAGATACTGTCGGTCAGCCCGGCAACTTTCGAGCAGACTGCCCTGCAGCTCTTTCAATACCAATACCACAACAATGCGGTTTACCGGGCCTATGCCAATGCCTTATCAACCGCTTCGGTGAGCCGCCTGGAAGAAATTCCTTTTCTTCCGATCGAATTGTTCAAAAGCCAGAAGGTTTACTGCGGAGAAGCCGATCCGGAAATGATCTTCACAAGTTCGGGAACCACCGGAATGGTGCAGAGCCGGCATTTGGTGCGTGACCTGTCTTTTTACGATATCAGCTTCCAGAAAGCCTTCCGGCAGTTCTATGGAAATCCGGAAGAACTGGCTATTCTCGCTTTACTTCCATCCTATCAGGAAAGGGAAGGTTCTTCGTTGATTTATATGGTTGACGCCTTGGTTGAGCAAAGCGGGATACCCGAGAGCGGTTACTTTCTGCATCAGGATCAATTGCTGTCTGAAACCCTGCTGTCCTTAAAACAGCAGGGACGACGGACCTTGCTGATCGGTGTTACCTATGCGCTACTGGACTTCATCGAACATTATCCGATGGAATTCCCTGAACTCATGGTCATGGAAACGGGCGGGATGAAGGGAAGGCGAAAGGAGATGATCCGCGAGGAACTACATCAGCTGCTCTGCGGGGGCTTCGGTGTCAGACAGATTCATTCCGAATACGGGATGACAGAGTTGCTTTCCCAGGCTTATTCCAAGGGTGAAGGACTATTTGAATGTCCGTGCTGGATGCAGGTGATCATTCGTGATGCGAACGACCCGTTCAGCCTTTTGGAAGCGGGTCGCAGTGGTGGGATCAACGTCATTGACCTTGCGAACCTGCACAGTTGTTCTTTCATCGCCACACAGGATCTGGGCAGAATAAATTCTGAGGGCTTATTTGAGGTGCTGGGTCGCTTTGACCAGAGTGACATCCGGGGTTGTAACCTGCTGGTGCAGTAGGCCTCTATTGCCCTGAACATGCCTTGCGGCAGGCAGCCCCGCCGGGTTCAATCAATCAGCACGAATCAAAAAGTAGTTTTTCTTGCCTTTTTGAGCGACCAGGTACTTGCCGTTAATGAGTTGTTCGCCTGAATAAAGGCGTTCAACATCACCGACTTTCTCCTTGTTCACCGAAACGCCGCCCCCCTGAATCATTTTCCGGGCCTCTCCTTTCGACGAGAACACCTGGCTTTCCACGGCCAGCAAGTCCAGCACGTTCAGGCCGGAATCAAAAAGTGAGCGGGCAACGCTGAATTGAGGGATGCCTTCAAAAACATCCAGAACGGCTGCGTCATCCAGCTGCTGCAGAAACTCCAGGGAGCCACCTCCAAAAAGGAACTCGGAGGTTTTCAAAGCGGTTTCGAGCGCTTCGGCCGAGTGAGCACGGACGGTAATGTCTTCCGCAAGGGCTTTTTGAACGATCCGCTTATGAGGCTCCGCATCGTGCGCGGCAATCAGGCCGTCAATTTCTTCTTTATTTTTAAGCGTAAAAATCTTGATCCAGCTCTTAGCGTCTTCGTCGCTCGCGTTCAGCCAAAACTGGTAAAAACGATAAGGTGAAGTTTTGGCCGGGTCGAGCCATACCGCACCGCTCTCCGTTTTACCGAATTTGGTTCCGTCGGTCTTTTTGATCAATTGCGTTGTTACTCCAAAGGCATGGCCTCCTTCTTGTCTACGGATGAATTCGGTTCCAGTGACAATATTGCCCCATTGGTCGGATCCGCCCATCTGCAATTTGCAATGGTGGTTTTTCCAGAGGTAATAGAAGTCGTAGCCCTGAATCAGCTGATAGGAGAACTCTGTAAAAGAAAGACCATTCTCGCCTTCCAGCCGTTTCTTAACAGAATCCTTCGCCATCATATAGTTAACGGTAATCATTTTACCGACATCCCGGATGAAGTCGAGGAAGCGAAATTCTTTAAACCAATCGTAGTTGTTGACCAGGACGGCCGTGTTTCCGTATTCTGCGCTGTTTAAATCGACGAATTTCGAATCAAAATCAATGAATTTCGCAAGTTGCTTTTTCAGGCCTTCAATGTTGCGAGCCAGGGTTTCTTCGTCCAACAGGTTGCGCTCGGCCGACTTGAAGGACGGATCACCAATCATTCCGGTAGCTCCCCCGACCAGGGCAAAAGGCTTATGCCCGGCATGCTGGAAATGAATCAGCGTCATGATTTGCGTCAGGTGACCAACATGCAGCGAATCTGCGGTCGGGTCGAAGCCTATATAACCAGACACCCGTTCTTTTTGCAGTAATTCTTCCGTTCCAGGCATCATATCCTGCAGCATACCACGCCAGCGAAGTTCCTCGATAAAGTTCATAAGGCCGCAAATATAGCTGAACTTTTATCAATTTTCCGTATCTTTCCTAACGAGTTGGCACAAAATCTGTACCGGCTAGGCTAACCTTTGAGAAGGCATAATCCGAAAAACATTAACCCGAGACGCATGAACTTTCTTTCGCATTTTTACTTTGAACGGAATAAACCGGATAACGAGCAAAGCCTCGGAGCTTTGTTACCCGACCTGATCCGCTTCGGAGATAAGGATCTGCATCTGTTTCCGCATAAAAAGACGGCGGAGGAGCTGAATCTGGATGGAAGGGAAAAGGCTATTCATCAGGGCTGGCTCAGGCATACGGAAACCGACCTTTATTTTCATGACAGCGCTTTTTTCAAGAACAAAACCGAGGACATAAAAGCGCATATCCGGGCGGTCTTACATGGTTCCGGCATCAAGCTTTTCTTTGTTACGCACATTGCCCTGGAGCTGTTGCTGGATCGCCGCCTGCTGATTGACAACTGGGTCCATGAGCAGGATCTTTACAGTCGGCTGGAAAAGGCGGACCGAACTGCTCTTCACAGCTTCCTGGAAAAATCCGGCGCTCCGGAAAAATCAGTTAAGCGGATTGAGGAAGCCATAGATGACTTTATTGCGCAGGATTATCTGGGCAGCTACCGAAATATGGGGCAATTAAGCTTTGCACTACTCAAAATTTCCTCTTCATACTGGCCAAAAGCCTTTAATGAAGAGCGAAAAGAGAGCTTAACGGCCTCGTTAACTGATTATGAGAGCGATTTGGAGCATAATTATAAAGCGATCTTCGATGAAATCAGCCTGCATCTTCAGAAAAAAGGGCTTTGATTACGGAAAAAGCCTTTGAGTTCCGAACTGATTAGTTTTTCGTAAGTTTGCGGAGTTTACATCAATCCAGACTTACGAACATCAGCTATGGCTAAGGACCTTTTCCGAAAAAAATCTCTTGACCAAATTCTTCGGGACGCGAACAAAGAACGGGGCGGGGGCCTGGCCAGGGTATTGGGCGTTACGGACCTCACGTCTCTTGGTATCGCGGCCATCGTAGGGGCGGGAATTTTCAGCACCATCGGACTGGCGAGTTATAACGGAGGACCTGCTGTTTCCTTGCTCTTCGTATTCACTGCCATTGCCTGCGTCTTTACCGCCTTGAGTTACGCTCAGTTTGCCAGTACGGTCCCGGTGTCGGGCAGTGCTTACACCTACGCTTATGTGGCTTTTGGAGAATTTTTTGCATGGATCATCGGCTGGGCGCTGATCCTGGAATATGCAGTATCCAACATGGTGGTCGCCATTTCCTGGTCGGAATACTTTGTTACCATGCTTAAGGGCTTCGGAATCTATCTTCCGGAATGGATCACCACTGGTCCGATTGTAGCTGCTGAAGCTTTCGAGAAATTCCAGGAAGTAGGCAGAGCAGGCTTGTCCATCGGCGAGAAGACTTCGCTGCTGGCTTATGAAACCGCACCGAGAATTGCGGACATACCGATCATTTTTAATTTACCCGCCGGGCTGATTACCATCCTGGTGACCTGGCTTGTTTACATCGGGATCAAAGAATCCAGAACGGCGAGCAACATCATGGTTGTTCTGAAGGTCGGCGTTGTCCTGCTGGTCATCATTGCCGGTGCCTTTTTCGTGAAGCCGGAGAACTGGTCTCCTTTCGCTCCGAACGGGATGAAGGGGGTTCTGAGCGGTGTCGCGGCAGTCTTTTTTGCCTTTATCGGTTTTGATTCGATTTCTACTACGGCCGAAGAGTGTAAGAATCCTCAGCGGGATCTTCCCCGAGCTATGATTTATTGCCTGCTGATCTGTACGGTGCTGTATGTACTGATTACCCTGGTGTTAACCGGGATGGTGAATTACAGCGAATTAAACGTGAGCGACCCGCTGGCTTTTGTTTTTCAGCAAACCGGCCTGGACTTTATGGCGGGCGTTATTTCTGTTAGCTCGGTAATCGCTATTACCAGTGCTTTACTGGTCTTTCAGATCGGACAGCCGCGCATCTGGATGACCATGAGTCGCGACGGACTGTTGTGGAAGAAATTTTCGTCCATCCACCCGAAATACAAAACGCCGGGGTTTGCAACCATCATTGCCGGGGTGGTGGTCACCATACCTGCGTTATTCTTCAAAATGGACTTTTTCGTCGACCTGACCAGTGTGGGAACCTTTTTCGCCTTTATCCTGGTCTGCGGCGGCGTTTTATACTTAGATCACAGCGGACTCTCCAAAAAATCCAAATTCCGGGTGCCTTTTATCAATGGAAAATACCTGGTAGGACCCGCTCTGGTGCTCACGTTGGCTGGCGTGTTCATTTACGGCCAGGCTATTCTGGACGAATGGCGTGCGTTGTCTGTACTGGAATTAATTGAACATAAAACCCTTACCATCGTCTTCTGGCTGACCTGGATGGTATTGTCTGTCGCCAGTTTCCGGCTGAACTTTTCGCTTTTCCCGGTAGCGGGAATATTAGTTAACCTTTACCTGATGACGGAACTTGGGGCCAGCAACTGGATCATCTTCGGTGTCTGGCTGGTAATCGGTCTCGTTGTTTACTTCACCTACGGATACCGTAGGTCTAAGCTCAGAACGAAGGCCGAAGCTGCGGAGTAAGGCCTAGTGCCCCTCCCAGTTGACCCGTTTGATGTTCACCTCTTTGGTTCCTGAGATAATCAACGGAACCCGTTCCGTGGTTACGAAACTAGCGTCCAATCCAAAGCCGCGTTCCTCGGACAGGCTGAAGTTGCGGAGCATATGGTAAACATCCAGAACGATCCGCTGCCTTAATTTCAGGTCGTTGGAACGGGAAACCACCTTTTCCAGGACAATGAAGCGGAAATCGCCCACCATATTGTATTTCTCCAGAGTCTTGTAATGCGAGTTGATGTCGACCTCACCATTGCGGACCAACTCTTCCACCACCTTCCGGAAGAGCAGGCTGATGCGTTGTTCCACACGGAATCCGAGCCGGAAATCGATCCGGATAAGTTTCCGGTCGATCAGGTGGTCGACTTTATATTCGCTCGTGTAAGGCTCATCGGTTACGTCCACATGAACCAACCAGTATACATCTGCCCTCTTGGGTTTTTTCTGCAGGATCGAGTACATGATTTTCGACTCGATTTCGTAGCGGAAATTCGCACTGGTCAGGTAGACCAGCTGGGAGGCATACCGGGGAATCGTTTCGTCGTCGCTTAGATCCGAAAGGATCGGAAAATAGCTTTCGATGTCTACGTAGCGGACGAAATTGTTTTTGATCTTACGGGCCCACCACCAGCACAGCATGATAGCAAATAAAGCCGTTGCCAGCACCAGCGTTAGCCATCCGCCATGCGCGATCTTCGCCAGGTTACCGGCAAGAAAGGCCAGTTCTATGATGAAGTAGATGGCCGCGAAGAGCATCACGAAGTAGCGCGGAAAATGGTGGCGGTACAGGTATTCCGTTACCAGGATGGTTGTGCTCAGGAAGGTCATGTTGATAGCCAGACCGTAAGCTGCTTCCATATTGCTGGATTCCCGGAAAATCAGGACCACCAGCATACAGCCTAGCCAGAGAATGCCGTTAATGGATGGTACGTACAATTGTCCTTTCTGGTTGCTGGGATAATTGATGCGCACCTTAGGCCAGATATTCAACCGGACGCCTTCGGCAATGAGCGTGAACGAACCGGAAATCATGGCCTGCGAAGCGATGATAGCGGCTATGGTAGCGATGATGATACCGGGGGTCAGGAACCATTCCGGCATCAGCAGGAAAAACGGGTTTTTCCCCTGGAGTGTCGTTCCCTGGTGTTGAAGCAGCCAGACCCCCTGACCGAAGTAGTTCAGAACAAGACAGATCTTGACATAAATCCAGCTCACCCGTATGTTCGGACGGCCAGCATGACCAAGATCGGAATACAGCGCCTCCGCTCCGGTCGTACAGAGGAAAACGGCACCCAGGATGACCAGGGCATTAGGGTAATGCACCAGGATGTCGTAAGCGTAATAAGGGTTCAGGGCTTTGAAAATACTGAAGTCCTGGGTGATGTAGATCAGGCCCAGCACCCCCATCATGCTGAACCAGATGAACATCATCGGTCCGAACACCCTTCCGACGATGGAGGTACCGAAGCGCTGAATGAAAAACAAGAGTGAAATGATGGCGATAACGATCGGAACCGTTGGCAGGTCCGGGTTATAGATTTGCAAACCTTCAACGGCCGAGGAAACGGTTATCGGAGGCGTGATCATCCCATCGGCGAGAAGTGCAGCGGCACCGACCATGGCGGGAAAAATAAGCCATTTTGCTCGTCTCTTTACGAGGGAATATAGAGAGAGAATGCCGCCCTCCCCTTTATTATCGGCTCTCAGGGTTATGATAACGTATTTAACGGTTGTTTGAAGGGTGAGCGTCCAGAACACACAGGAAAGTCCGCCGTAGACCAGGTTCTGCGCGATGGCATCTGTTCCGATGATGGCTTTGAAAACGTATAAAGGCGATGTTCCAATGTCTCCGAAAATGACTCCCAGGCTAATCAGAAGGCCTGCAGAAGTGAGTCGATGTAGCTGATTGCTTTTTTCCACAGTATGTTAAAAAAATCTGAGCAAATTTATATATATTTATCTCGAATTTGTTGCCGAATCAAAAACCTATGAAATCCAATAATGTTTACTAATTAGGTTCGGTTAACGAACGAGGCTGTTAAAAATTGTTAAAATTTCCTGTTTTTTTTAACAGGATTATTTTAACTCCGGTTTTATTATACTTTTGTATAACCTAATTAGTTGGAATGGTGAAAACATACGCTTATCTATCATATATTTTTTTACTTAGCTGCCTGTTATCGGGCTCTCTTCAGGCTTACGCTTGGTCTAATCCGCCTTCGAAGCAGGATAGCACGGCCCAGAAGGGTTTCAGATCCCGAATATCGGATCTGAGCAATGCTTCCGGAAATCAGCTTTTATTTGCTTTTAAGCCTTTTTCACCAACTTCAAGCCCGTCCAGAACTGGCGCGGAAAGCGATAAAATTTTAAGCAACGTGAAGGTATTTCCAAATCAGGTTTCGGATCAGGTTAGTTTGTCCTTCAAGCTGAACAAAGATAGCAATGTATCGGTGAAGATTATGGACGCCTTAGGTAATGAGCTGAGCACTTTGCTTAGCCAGCAACGCCTTTCCGCTGGTGAGCAAAACAACACCTTCAGCATCAGCAACAAGCTAAATCAGGGGTATTATTTTATCCGGGTAATTGCGGGTACGGAGACGGTAGTGAAGCGGATTGAGGTCCTTTAACCGGCTATCTGTTTTTCTTTTAGAAAAGCTGAACAATTATATTACTTCGTTTTCTTTTGAGCTTCCGCCAGCTTTTGTTCCAGTTCTTTAGTACGTCTTTCCATCTCAGAAAAACGTTCACCCCATAGCTTATTCTGAAGATCTAGTTCTCTTTCTTTCTCAGCGAATTCTTTCTCTTTTCCAGCTAGCTCTAAATCTTTATCAGCTAATGCCTTTCTATTTCTGGCGGATTCCAGTTCATTCAACGCTTTCGTCTTCTCAAATTCAGATGTCTTCTTCTCGAAAGCAGCAGTCTCTTTCTCGAAAGCAGCAATCTCCTTTTCGAAAGCAGCAGTCTCCTTTTCGAAAGCAACTTCTTTTTTTTCGAAAGCTGAGACCTTATTCTCAAACGCTACTGCCTCCTGCTTGAACATATTGGCGTCCCACTTATTGCGCATGCTCCGATCGTACATATCTTTCTCCTCCATGGATAGTTTGCCGTACTCGGCAAGGTCAAACAATTTCGAGAACACCGGTTTGCGCAAGTACGCAGAAAGACGATCCATTCCCGCCATGTTCTTCAGAACAAACAACCAGCAGTCAAGATCGGTACTCAGCTCCGTCTCCTCTTTCACAAATTTAGCCAATTCCACGTAAATAAAGCCAAGCCCTTCATAGAAAAGATCCCCGGTATTCCGGTTGCACAACCATACCGGATGGAGGTCGTCTCCGCTTTCGTAACCACTTCTGTCGACCGGAAGGCTAAAGCCGTCCATCAACACGATCACATAGATTTCATCAATCGCATAACCCCATGCACTCCGTTTCCCCCGGGGCGCCTGTTCGGTGATGATCTTACTACCGTAGTAAAGCATCCGTCTTTTCAGATTCGCATGGCTGCTTCGCTGCACCTCAATGATGAACCGGCTCCCGTCCTCTCCCACACAAACCAGATCGAAAATCACCGTTCCGGTCTCCTCATGCGTACCGCTTCGCTCATTCCGTTCATAGAACAGGTCACTGATGCGCTTATATTCCTGAAACAATTCGTTCAGCAGCGAGATCAGCAGATCTTTGTTAGTTTCCACCCCAAAAAGATGTTTGAAACCGAAATCCGATACCGGATCAATGTATTTAGGCATAGCCCAAAACTAGCCAGCCGTGCATTTGTATCCTAACGAAAAAATACAAATTCCGAAATTGTATATTTGGGCCTGTTCAGCTAAATTTTATGAAGATTATCGCCATAGGAAGAAATTACCGAGAACACGCGAAAGAACTCAACAATCCCGTTCCGGATGAACCCGTCATCTTTTTGAAACCGGATACGGCTATCCTGAAAGATAACCGCGACTTTTATTATCCCGACTTTTCGAAAGACATTCACTACGAAGCCGAGATTGTGCTGCGTATCAGTAAAGAAGGGAAATACATTTCGGAAAAATTCGCTGCCGGATACTTCGGGGAAATCGGACTGGGCATTGATTTTACAGCGAGAGACCTCCAGCAGAAGCAGAAAGAAAAAGGCCTCCCCTGGGAAATTGCCAAAGCCTTTGATCAATCTGCACCGGTGAGTTCCTTCGTGGATAAAAACAGCTTTTCTAATCTCAACGAGCTGTCCTTCCACCTGGACATCAATAAAAAAACCGTACAGAAAGGAAGTACGGCTGACCTGCTTTTTTCTTTTGAAAAAATCATCGTTTATGCGAGCCGCTTCTTCACCCTGCGCAAAGGCGACCTTATTTTCACCGGCACACCTGCCGGCGTAGGCCCGGTAGCGATTGGCGATCACCTGGAAGGATTTATTGAAGATCAGCAACTACTGGATTTCAAAATAAGGTAAGCGAAGGTTATATGCTCTGCAAAAAAACATTCTGTTTCATTTCTATTATCACGGCTTCACTAAATTATACCTTCGCCCAAAGCCTGCCTCTGGAAAGCAAAAGTTACCCGAAAGATTATTTCGCCGAACCGCTGAAGTTGCCTCCGCAGGCCTCCGGATCGTTCGGAGAATTGCGTTCCAATCACTTTCATACCGGGACCGACTACCGGACAAACCAACGTGAGGGATATCCTGTATATGCAGTGGCCGACGG
Organism: Olivibacter sp.; assembly: GCA_048595275.1. GTDB lineage: Bacteria > Bacteroidota > Bacteroidia > Sphingobacteriales > Sphingobacteriaceae > Olivibacter. The sequence continues at coordinate 13,340 of JBMDWN010000243.1, forward strand.
TTTTGTGTCCCGCATACGCGTGCAGATCGGTGGTGGTGGCAATGCCCTTTACCTGCAACATCCAAACGGCTTTACCAGTGTTTATATGCACCTTCGTAATTACAATGAGCGTATAGCCCCCGTAGCCAAAGCCCTGCAGTACGAAAAAAAGAGCTTTTCGCTCGACGAAAACCTGAAGAAGGATCAGATTCCCGTAAAAAAAGGAGAGATCATTGCTTACTCTGGAAATACCGGAGGGTCAGCAGGCCCGCACCTGCATTTCGAGCTGCGCGACAGCAAAACGGAAGATCCGATCAACGCCCAGCTTTTCGGGCTCACCATTCCGGACCGGGTTCCGCCGCTGCTCAGTGGCATGACGCTTTACCATCTGGGCGATGAGCCCTTTGATGAGCATACACCCCGCCAACATTTCAGCCTCACGGGTTCGAACGGTAACTATCAACTTAGCGGTAAGCAGCCCCTGGCGGTCAATGGCGCGTTCGGGATGGGCATCGTTGCGGTTGACCAGACTTCCGTATCTCCCAACCGGAACGGTGTATATTCCATCGAGCTGCTGCTGGATGGGGTGCCACATTTCACCGCTGTCTTCGAGACACTTTCTTTTGCTGAAAGTCGCGCCATCAACTCGCTTATTGATTACCCCTATTACATCCTGCACAGCCGCCGTATCCAGAAGAGCTTCGTCGAGCCAGGAAATAAACTGGAAATCTACCGAAACCTGGTAAACAAGGGCATCATCGAATTGAACGACGAAGAGGTACACCGACTTTTATACCGAATCAAGGATATCCAGGGGAACGTCAGTACCTTATCCTTTTCCGTCCAGAACACGCCCTCATTGAATATGCCAGCAGAACGACCGCAAGCCACTGCGTCGTTCCGGCAGGCAAGCGACAACCGTTTCGAAAAAGAGGATATTGAAATCAACCTACCGAAAGGAGCGTTGTACAGCGACCTGGCTTTCGTCTACAGCAAAGGCAGTCGCCCGCAAAAAGGCTACTCTTCCGTTCACCAGGTACATAACCGGATGATTCCCTTACACCTTCCCTACTCTCTGAAGATTAAAGCCGATGCGAACTTTCCGAAGCACCTGGAAGAGAAAGCCCTTATTTTAAATCAACTCGGAGGATCCGCGGGGGGAACTTTCCAAAACGGTTTCGTAGAAACGTCTACCAGCCTGTTCGGCGGTTTTTATATTGGTGTAGACACTATTGCACCGGTTATACGGCCGGTAAACATCGGCCCCGGAAAGAACATGGCCGCCCTGGACCGCATCAATTTTAAGATCAGCGATGACCTTTCCGGCATCCGTTCGTTCGATGCCTATATCGATGATGAATGGGTATTGATGGAATTCGACGCTAAAACGGCTAGCTTATGGCATGTTTTCGAGACCGATTTACCGAAAGGCAAGCACAGTTTCCGGCTGGTCGTTAAAGACATGAAAAACAATGAAAAGCGTTATTCGACAAGCTTTGTTCGTTAACGTCAATTTTAAACAGCATAAATAGAACGATATGGAAAGCAAAGCACTGGAGGTCGGCGATCTCGCACCAGACTTCATCGGAAAAGATCAGAACGGCCAGGAACATCGCCTTGGCGATTTTAAAGGCAAAAAAGTTATCCTCTATTTTTATCCGAAAGACAGCACCCCCGGCTGCACGGCAGAGGCCTGCAGCCTGAGGGATGGTTATGAATCCCTGGTAGCGGATGGCTTTGAGGTTATTGGTGTCAGCACCGATAGCCAGGCTTCCCATAAAAAATTCATCGACAAGCATGCCCTTCCTTTCCTGCTGCTGGCCGACGAGGATCAGAAAATTGTAGAAGCCTACGGGGTATGGAAGGAAAAAAACATGTACGGAAAGAAATTTATGGGTACGGTAAGGACCACCTTTGTTATAGATGAAAAAGGCCGCATAGAACACCTCATCAAAAAGGTAAAAAATCCCGAAGCTGCTCAGCAAATACGGGATTTATACCGGTAAATTTTCCCGGATTCGCTATCTTTGGCCGATAAAACCGAAAATTGAAATGACTGCGGATATTGCTAAACTAGAAAGTACTGCAAAACAAGTGCGGCGCGACATCGTACGGATGGTGCATTCCTGCCAATCAGGCCACCCCGGTGGTTCTTTAGGCTGCGCCGATTTTTTTGTAGCGCTTTATTTCCACCAGATGACTCATCAAAACACCTTCAATCCGGATGGCGTTGATGAGGACTTGTTTTTTCTTTCAAATGGCCACATATCGCCCGTGTTTTACAGTACCCTGGCCCGTGCCGGTTATTTTGAAGCAAGCGAATTGGCGACCTTCCGCAAGATCAACTCCCGTTTGCAGGGACACCCGACTACGCATGAGCATCTACCCGGCATACGCGTAGCGTCTGGCTCTCTGGGTCAGGGGCTGTCGGTTGCGATCGGAGCAGCTCTCGCTAAACGTGTAAATCAGGATGATAAACTGGTCTATGTACTGATGGGCGACGGGGAACTTCAGGAAGGCCAGGTCTGGGAAGCAGCTATGTTCGCACCGCATAATAAAGTGGATAACCTGATTGCTACGATCGACGTAAATGGTCAGCAAATCGATGGTTCTACAGAACAAGTGCTTTCTCTGGGCAACCTCCGAGCAAAATGGGAAGCGTTCGGATGGGATGTACTGGAAACCAACGGAAACGACATGAGCGAACTGCTTCAAACCCTGGAAGAAGCTAAAGGCCGTACAGGCAAAGGCAAGCCGGTCATGATTCTGATGAAAACTGAAATGGGCAATGGCGTCGATTTTATGATGGGTTCTCACAAATGGCACGGCGTAGCACCAAACGACGAACAGCTGAATGCCGCGCTCGGTCAGTTGGAAGAAACACTAGGAGATTATTAGCATGAAGAAATATACGTTTACAGAAAAGAAAGATACCCGTTCAGGGTTTGGTGTTGGTTTACATGAAGCGGGAAAAAAGAACGACCAGGTTGTAGCTTTATGTGCTGACCTGATCGGCTCATTGAAGATGGACGCTTTTATAAAGGATTTTCCGGAGCGCTTCTTTCAGGTCGGGATCGCGGAAGCCAATATGATGGGTATTGCAGCGGGCTTAACTATCGGCGGTAAAATTCCTTTTACCGGAACCTTTGCTAACTTTTCAACCGGTCGCGTTTACGATCAGATTCGTCAATCCATTGCTTATTCCGGGAAAAATGTTAAAATATGCGCCTCTCACGCTGGTCTTACGCTGGGAGAGGACGGTGCTACCCATCAGATCCTGGAAGACATCGGACTGATGAAAATGCTTCCGGGGATGACGGTGATCAATCCATGCGACTTTAATCAGACAAAGGCGGCAACCATGGCGATTGCCGAACACGAAGGGCCGGTCTACCTCCGCTTCGGAAGACCTGCGGTCCCGATCTTTACCGACCCGCATCAGCGATTTGAAATTGGTAAAGCCTGGATGGTCAATGAAGGGAAAGATGTAACCATCGTAGCTACCGGACACCTGGTCTGGGAGGCTATACAGGCGGGGGAGAAACTGGAAGCCTTGGGTATTGATGCGGAAATCATTAACATACACACCATCAAACCACTGGATGAAGAAGCCATTCTCAAGTCGGTAGCCAAAACAGGCTGCGTCGTTTCTGCTGAAGAGCACAATCGGCTTGGTGGTCTGGGGGACAGCGTAGCGCAGACCCTGGCGAAAAACCACCCGGCTCCGCAGGAGTTCATCGCGGTAAACGACAGTTTCGGCGAAAGCGGGAAACCGGCTGATTTGATGAAGAAATATGGATTGGATGCCGATCACATCGTGGCAGCCGTTCAGAAGGTAATAAAAAGAAAATAAAAAAGAAGGGGGCTTTGAAAGCCCCTTTTTTGATGAGAACCCGATGGACGACTCCGTTATTCTCGAAAAATTTTCCGACAGCCGAACCCGGGAGGAAGGCTTTCGGTTACTGGTGGAAAAATACCAGCAAAAAATCTACTGGCATGTCCGCCGACTGGTGGTTGACCACGACGATGCTGACGATCTTGTACAAGATATCTTTATAAAAGTTTGGAAGAACCTGGCCAACTTTCGCTCGGACGCCCAGCTGTACACCTGGATCTACCGGATTGCGACGAATGAAAGCATAACCTTTCTCAACAAAAAGAAGCAGCAGCAGCACATTTCGCTCAACGACGACAATGCCTCTTTTCTGGTTGAAACTATGAGTTCTTCCCCTTACTTTAATGGAAACAAGGCACAACGTCTACTGCAACAGGCCATCCTGTCGCTGCCGGAAAAGCAACGATTGGTTTTCAATATGAAGTATTTCGAAGAGTTAAAGTACGACGAGATTTCAGAGATTCTCGGAACCAGCGTCGGGGCCCTGAAAGCCTCTTACCACCTTGCGGTTAAAAAGATCGAGCATTTTTTTGAAGAGCGGGATTAAACCATCGGACTTTACCTCTATCTAACGTAGGATTTCACCTAGATCAGGAAGAGAGGATTTATGGAGCATCAAGACGACTTAAAACATTTGGATAATTCGCTGAAAGAGAATTCCTTTTCGGTTCCGGAAGGCTATTTTAAAAAGTCTGGGGAAGGCATATTATCCCGCGCCCGCCTCACCACGCTGGAGCAGGAAAGCTTCTCCGTGCCGGAAGGATATTTCGAAACACTCCCGGAACGCATCTTATCTCAGGTTAAGGAACAGAAAAGACCGGTTTATATCCGGTACATTTCTTACGCAGCAGCGGCGGTAGTCATGCTTGGACTGAGCTTTACCTTCTTCTGGAACGGGGCTGGCTTATCCGGGAACCAATACCAGGAGCTGGTACACGAAGTTCCTGAGTCGGATATTATCGGTTACCTGGAATATTACACCGCACCGGAGGATGCCCAGATGGTTTTCGACACGCTGGATGAAGAAAGTACGATCCGGCCAGCTGGTCTTTGGACCGAGGAAGAAATGGATGCTTACCTCCGGGAAGCATTTTAATTAATTAAGCATATGAAAGGAATACTGATCTTTATAAGTTTATTCATCGGACTTTCGCTAACACTGCATGCTCAGGACCGTCGGGTCAATACCGAGCGCTTTAAAAAAATCGAAGCAGCGAAAGTGGCCTATCTGACGAAAGAGTTGTCCATCACGCCTGTGGAAGCGGAGCGCTTTTTTCCTGTGTACCATCAATATCAAGACCACATGCGGCAATTAATCCGTCGCAAGCGTGAAAATACAGATAAGCGTCGTGATGAGCTTAAGCTGGATGAAGATGTGCTCGCCATGAAGAAAAAATATCAACAGTCGTTCACTCCTATTCTCGGTGAGGAGCGCAGCAGCCGTTTTTTCGAGCTGGAACGCAAATTCAGAGAAGAGTTATTCAAAGAGTTGCAGCAAAGGCGTAAGCATGATTAACCAGCGGCAGCTTTTCCTGCTGAACACGGCTCAGACTTCGACCAGTCCGCGACTCATTGAAATTGAACGCGCCGAAGGGGTTTATCTTTACGGTCCGGACGGAAACCGATACCTGGATCTGGTTTCGGGGTTTGCGGTCAGCAACATCGGTCACCGGCACCCGGCGGTGTTGGAGGCCATCCGCAAGCAGCTTGACCGCTACCTGCACGTAACCGTCTATGGCGAGTTTATACAGGAGCCGCAAGTCAGACTGGCTACGCGGCTTATCGAGCTCCTCCCTCCCACGCTCAACAATGTATACTTTGTTAATTCCGGTACGGAGGCGACGGAAGGTGCGATGAAAATAGCCAAGAAGTTTACGGGAAGGACATCCTTTATAGCCATGAACAAAGCCTATCATGGCTCTACTCAAGGTGCGCTAAGTTTGATGGGCGACGAAAAGTTCAGAACGCCTTACGAGCCACTCCTGCCCGGCGTAACGCATATACGCTATAACGTTGCAGAAGACCTTTCAACGATCACCGAAGATACCGCCGCCGTGGTGCTGGAGGCGGTTCAGGGAGAAGCGGGAATCCGGGTTCCAGACGTTGCATACATGCAACAGCTGCGACAACGCTGCGACGAAACAGGGGCGCTTTTAATCCTGGATGAAATTCAAACCGGTTTGGGCCGCACCGGCAAGCTTTTCGCTTTTGAACACTATGGCGTGGTGCCGGATATCTTATTGCTGGCGAAGGGACTGGGGGGCGGAATGCCGATCGGCGCCTTCATCGCTAACCGAAAACTGATGTCTGTGATTGCAGAAAACCCGATCCTGGGACACATTACCACCTTCGGTGGTCACCCGGTCAGTTGTGCGGCAGCACTTGCCTCGCTGGAAGTGATTGCGGAAGGTTCACTGCTCGGCCAGGTTGAAGCTAAACACAGGCAATTTAAACAGCTACTGGTCCACTCGAAAATCAAAGCATTCCGGGGCATGGGACTGATGATGTGCATCGAATTGTCATCCTTTGCAGAAGTGGAAGCCGTCAGCAAATACGGTGCGGCCAACGGCCTTATGATCGATTGGTTTCTTCATCACGAAACAGCCCTTCGCATCGCTCCGCCATTAACCATCACCGGGGAACAAATCGAAGAAGCCTGCCGGATTATTTTAGATGGTCTGGATCAGCTTTAAGCGTCGTTTCGGGAATTCTACGTTTGGATCAATAATAAAAAGCCCGTCAGGACACAATCCTAACGGGCTTTTCACCTTGAACCGCGGACCCCAGTCAGCGGAATCATTGCAGTAATAATTGCTTAAGCTTCGATCTGTGCTTCCAGCTTGTTAGCCAATACAGATTTAGGTACTGCACCAATCTGCTTGTCGACGACTTCACCGTTCTTAAAGAACAAAAG
>JBMDWN010000244.1:0-4509 GCA_048595275.1 Olivibacter sp.
AGCACTCAACACTCTTTTCTGCCGGCACTGTCAACACCCGTGTTGCAAATCCGGACGATGAAGCCACCGATATTAAAGCACAGGTATACAAAGGGGACGCAGTTCGTGACGTAGCCTGGTTTCGTACTAATGAAAGCTGGAATGGCGGAGGCATAGGTTATCTTCGGGCAACCAGCTCCAGTAGCTTCAAAGGCGGGCGGCTATTGGTTCCGGATAATCCGGAGACCTACCTTAACGGTTCCGTCTGGCTCCGCTACATGTTGTAGGGGTTTGGTTTATGGATCGGCTTCGAGAAGGCCACTCCCAGCGTGAAAAATCCCGTCATCACCATTTCGAGATCAAAGAACGGTTTCTTTTTTTCCGGCTATCAGCCCAATACCACCGTCAAGGATCTGTTTAAATTTCCCCAGGGAGCACCCTTATTGCTTGGCCTGGATACGCAACTGGATGCAGGGCAATCGGCCTATACAATGCCTACGGCCTGGAGCCGGGAATGCAGGGTATTCGTAGAGCAGGAATCCGGACTTGTCGGTTGCAAAGAAATGCATTCCGGAGAAGTCAATATATCGCGACGTATGGAGATTAACGGGTTAAAAGATGCTAAAGTGCGTATATATCCGCCGACCGATATAACAGAAGACCAGTTTCACGCCTATGTAAACGCGCAGTATCCGTGGCGCAAAGGGGCTATTGCTTTCAAAAAAGGAGATCCTTCATTTGGTTTTCATTATGAAATTGAAGAGGTCAATGGAACGCTAGTTGTCTCTTGGTAAACGCAAACGATTATGAGGAAAGCTATTCTATGTGTACTGCTCATCCTAGTATTCCGTGTAACCTACGCACAAGTAAAAGAACAATACCTTCAGCAGGTTGTAAAGGAGCTGGAAAAAGTCTGGCCGGACAACAGGACGATTAATTTGGTGTTTTATGGTCATTCTGTGCCGGCAGGATACTGGGCAAACCATGAAGTTCACAAACTCAAATCTTACCCGCAGCTGGTAGGAAACGCCCTTCAAAACCGATTTCCGTATGCGGTTATTAGTATAATCGTTACAGCAGTCGGTGGCGAGAATTCAGTGAAAGGCGCAGAGCGTTTCGAAAAAAAGGTATTGATACACAAACCTGATATCGTTTTTATTGATTATGCCTTAAACGATAGGTGGTAGGCCTGCAAAAAGCTAAGCAGTCCTGGGAGAAGATGATCGCAGCAGCGGTTGAAAGAGGAGCTAAAGTTGTGCTTTTAACGCCTTCGCCGGATACGCGTGCTTCCATGACGGATACAAACGATAACAGTCTAGCCGCACATGCCGCTCAAGTAAGAAAACTAGCCTCGAGATATCAGGTTGGATTAGCAGACCCATTCTCCAGGTTTCAGGAAATATTTAATACAAACGGCAGTATTAGCGAGTACATGTCGCACGTCAACCGTCCGAATCGAGCAGGGCATCAACTTATTGCTGATGAAATTCTGGTTTGTCTTTAATATTCCGGCACCCTGTAACCTTTCCTAAAACTTGCCCGAATGTAATCTTCCCTTAAACCAGCTACGGACAATAATGTAGAATTTTTAATAGATTTAAGGAAATGGAAAAGTTTATTCAGCATATTTTAGGTTTTGGAGGATTTAGCCACTATGATATAGATTTTATACGCGAACGTGCTACGGTGGTAACCTATGACAAGGGCAGTTATTTTGTCGACGCCGGTAGAGTATTTCAAAATGTTGGTTTCATTATGAATGGTATTATGCGGGTTTGTTTCTACGATAAAGAAGGTGAAGAGATTACTAAAATATTTCTTGAAGAAGAACATTTGCTCATCAATACCTATAACGCTCCGTCCTCAGAATATATCCAAGCCGTGACAAAATGTGAACTTCTGTTATTTTCCCTGAGTCAATGGAATGAGATCGTTAAAAGTATAAACGGCTGGGAAACTTTTACGCAAAAACTAATATCCCGTACGCTAACCCAAAAGTTGGAAAGAATCAGTCCACTGATTTCACAGGACGCTAAGACCCGTTATGTCGAATTCATGCAAAAATACCCAATGCTCGTAAATCGCATTCCTCTTGTTTATATAGCATCCTATTTAGGTGTAGCTCCGCAGTCGTTAAGCCGAATACGTAGACAAATCCGCTGAAACACCCTTTTTTTATTAACAAATGTTCAGCCGTTTCTTCATAGCAATCAGGAGTTTTGTCATTATACAAATGGAGAAAACATGAAATCAGCATTAATTACGGGAGCGAACAAAGGAATCGGTCTGGAATCCGCTAGATTACTATTGAAAAAGGGATATTTCGTTTTATTGGGAAGCAGAAGCTATCAGAGCGGTTTAGAGGCGTCGGCGGTGTTGCAAGCGGAAGGCTTAGACAAAGTAGACGTTGTCCAGTTGGACGTAACAGATAATCGCTCCATAGAAGAAGCCAAGAGTTACCTAGGCAAAAAAATAAAGAAACTGGATGTGTTAATTAACAATGCCGGGATTAACGGAGGTGTACCGCTATTGGAAAATGGAGAAGTGGCGGGCTTCAAAAAAGCGACAAATACCTCAGTCGAAATCTTTCAGGAGGTTTTTGATACGAATTTATATGGTGTTATCCGTGTTACTCAGGCTTTTCTTGATCTGATGAGGAAAGCACCTGCCCCCAGAATTGTCAACGTGTCTTCCAGCTCCGGATCGCTAACTCTTCATAGCGATCCCAACTGGTGGGCCTATTCCCATAAGGATGCGGCTTACCTTCCGTCAAAATCGGCGTTGAATATGTATACCATCGTATTAGCATATGATCTCAAGGATACAGCTTTCAAAGTTAACGCTGTTGATCCCGGATTTACCTCGACCGATTTTAATAATCATAACGGTACCGGATCCGCCCAGGTAGCTGCGGAACGTATTGTAAAGTATGCAATAATTGATTCGGATGGGCCAACGGGCAAGTTTTTCAGCGAGGAGTACAACTCCGAAACTGGCAATATACCGTGGTAAAGAGGTATATGGTATAACGATTGTATTGAGCTCAGGAATCACCTTCTAAAGTTGTGAATTGCTTCATACTATCAATTAGATCATTCAATAATAATCCTTTTGGGAAATACAGTTGATTACCGTAAGTTGAACGTAGGTTGGCTTACGGTTTTTCATCTATAAACCTTTCTGGTTTTTGAATATGACCAGTTTAAGTTCATATGCAGTAGTGTCGACGCTATAGAAATTTCCAAATTTTACATATTAAGATGATCGTATTGCTGGGCTGCATTTCGTCCCAGATTGGTGCACTTCGTCCCAAGTTCTGAATGATTCCCTTGTATAGTCGTTTAAAATGCCTGAAATTACCGAACTAAAATAATTGTATAACCGAGCACGCTGCGATAGGACGGGTAAAGCCGAGCCTTGTCGAGCAGGGCATCAACTTATGCTGATGAAATTCTGACTTATTTTGGATATTCCGCTACGCCACTTTAATGTATGTTTGCTGATGTTCTATGTACAGAAAAAAGCTTTTAAAGCTATTTAAAAAAATAATGGCGGGAATTCTTATTTTACTTTGCGTATTGGCTCTGGCTGTTATCGCATACATGCAGCATCCGAAATTCGGAAAAGCACCTAGTGGAAAGCGATTGGAGCGGATAAAACAGTCACCCCAATACAAGGACGGAAAATTTCAGAATACGCATTTCACACCCATGGTAAGCGAGGGTTATTCGATGATAAAGGTGACCTATGACTTTCTCTTCAAAAGCTTTCCCCGAACCAAACCAATAGATGATATTCCTTCGGTAAAAACGGACTTAAAAAATCTGGCGGTTACCGATAATGTGTTGGTTTGGTTCGGGCATTCATCCTACTTCATTCAGCTCAACGGCAAACGTTTTCTGATAGACCCGGTCTTCAGTGGTAACGCTTCGCCGGTTCCCGGTTCCAATAGATCATTCAGGGGGACAGATATTTATTCGGCTGATGATATGCCGGCGATTGATTATCTCCTCATTACGCATGACCATTACGATCACCTTGATTATGAAACCATCCTTAAATTAAGGCCAAAAATAAAACACATTGTTTGCGGTCTGGGAGTGGGTGAGCATTTTGAACACTGGAAATTCAATTCTTCACAAATAATCGAAAAAGATTGGAACGAATCCATTCCCATCAGTAATAACTTTACACTGCACACAGCACCGGCAAGGCATTTTTCCGGTCGAAGCTTCAAGGGGAGTAACACCCTTTGGCTTTCGTACATTTTGCAAACATCTGATTTGAAACTTTATCTTGGTGGAGATAGCGGCTACGATACGCATTTTGCAGAAATAGGGGAAAAGTTTGGTGGATTTGATCTGGCACTTCTGGATAACGGTCAGTATAATCCAGCGTGGCGGGAAATCCACCTATTACCCGACGAAGTATTGAAGGCGGCAGAGAATCTAAAGGCAAGGCGGCTGTTCCCCGTACATTCTTCCAAATTCAAGTTGGCTTATCACCCTTGGGACGAGCCATTGAAAACCA
>JBMDWN010000245.1:0-20922 GCA_048595275.1 Olivibacter sp.
CCAGATCATCAAGCAGCTTGGGATTAGCGAGAACACCTTTGCCGACGGCCTCCTCATGGTCGGCACCTCGTTCCTGCCGTCCTTTCCTCCACTACAGGACAACGGAATGCTTCACCCGCGCCGGCAGCACATTGTGGACGCCATAAACATATTGCGGGAATTCAATATTTCTGTAGAAGTCAGCATCGTTTCCGCTCACCGGACACCAGACAGAATGTTTGAGTATGCGAGGTCAGCGTCAGGACGCGGAATAAAAGTAATCATAGCGGGAGCCGGCGGGGCTGCTCATTTACCGGGCATGGTAGCGTCCCTGACTCATCTGCCAGTTATCGGTGTTCCCGTAAAGTCGTCGAACTCTATTGATGGATGGGACTCCGTTCTTTCCATCCTTCAGATGCCAAATGGTATTCCCGTTGCTACGGTAGCACTCAATGCCGCCAAAAATGCAGGAATTCTTGCCGGACAGATTATTGGCACCGCTGATCAAACGATTGCTTCGCGCATTCAAGACTATAAGGAACATCTCAAACAGGTGGTCCTGGAAAATGCTGCGGCTGTAGAGCAAGACCAGAACAGCTGATCGGGAACTTTCAGGATGTCTCCTTCAGGAGAAATTTATGGGTATCTATTCCCTGATACCCCGTGTTTTTGACAACGAAGGTGCAGCCTGCCAGCGGCTGCTCCTTTAATTCCAGTTCAGATAATTCCTTGCTTGCCGTTGTGATATAGAGATCAGTTAAATTCGCACCCCCGAACACGCAACAGGTTACCTGATTTACCGGAAGCTGAACGCGTTCCAAAACAGCACCATTTTCGGGATTCCGGCAGGTAATCTGTCCCCCGCCAAAGTGCGCGATCCATAGATTACCATCGGTATCGATCGTCATGCCATCCGGTGCACCGTCCTCTTCTGCTATTTCCAGTGCCATCCTCCCGTTACGAATAGCCCCAGAGGAGGCGTCGAAATCGTAAACCATAATCTTCATTGTTGGCGTATCAACATGATAGAACAGGTTTCTTTTCATATCCCAGGCGAGCCCATTGCTAATCTTCGTATGGGCTATTTTTTCTTCAAAGTCAAGATTGCTTTTGATCATGAAAAGGGTTCCGCTGGATGCTTCTTCCTCGTGATCCATACTTCCAATCCAGAATCTGCCTTGCGGATCGCATTTCCCATCGTTGTAACGATTTCCGGAATTACGCTGATCGGGATGCAAGAGTTCACTCGCTTCCCCACTATCCGGATCCACCAGAAAAATCCCATGGTCCTGGGCGACCAGGTAGCGATGATCTCCGCTAACCGGCACCATCGCTCCCGGCATTCCCTTAGTATCTACGAAATGCGTATGACCATCAACCCGGTACGTATAGATTTTCTTGTCTAAAATATCGACAAATCTCAAACAGCCGTGTTCCCGATCCCAAAGCGGACCTTCGCCCAACAGGCAATTTATCTCGACAGCAACTTCAGCTTTCAAATTCATATCATCTCTTACTAATGCGAATCACGCGGTACGTCACTACCCGACTTTCCCCTCAGAAAATCCATATCCGCACCCAGGTGTGCCTGCTCTACATGATTAATATATAAGTTTACGTACCCTCTCGTTACTTTTTGCTTTATCAGTGGCATCGTTTTCTTACGTTCATCCAGTTCTTCGTCGCTCACTTCCAATTCAAGTCGGCGGCCCTGCACATCAACGGTTATAAAATCGCCATTTTTCACGTAAGCCAGCGTACCACCAGCAGCAGCTTCCGGGGATACGTGTAAAATTACCGTTCCAAATCCGGTTCCGCTCATTCTACCGTCTGAAATTCGAACCATATCGGTTATACCCCTGTCCAACAATTTCTTAGGCAGTCCCATATTTCCTACCTCAGCCATGCCGGGATAGCCCTTTGGTCCCACATTCTTCAAAACCAATATTGACGTCTCATCTACCTCCAATTCAGGAGAGTCAATGCGTGCGTGATAATCTTCTATCGTCTCAAATACCAGTGCTTTCCCGCGATGCTGCATAAGATCAGCATTCGCAGCCGAAGGTTTTATTACGGCGCCATTGGGTGCCAGGTTTCCTTTAAGCACCGCTATTCCCGACTCCGGCTTGAATGGCTTATTCAGAGAAGCGATAATGTTGGGATCATAAATCGAAGCTTTTTCACTATTGGCGCCAATGCTGCGTCCATTCGCCGTCTTCGCATCCATATGCAAGACACCTCGTAATTCGTTTACAATGGCTGGAATTCCACCTGCGTAATATAGATCTTCCGTAAAAAAATCTCCCGAAGGCTGGATATTGGCCAGAAGCGGAACTTTGTGCGACAGTTCATCAAAGTCTTCCATATCCAGGCTGACTTCTATACGTCCGGCTATAGCCATCAGGTGTATGATAAAATTGGTCGACCCGCCTACCGCTGCGTTGACCATAATTGCATTTTCAAAAGCCTTCCTGGTCAGCAGATCACTGGGTTTGATGTCTTCCTCCACCATCTCAACAATGCGCCTGCCAGACAACTGCGCAAGTACCTTTCTTCTGGAATCAGCGGCAGGTATGGTGGCGTTATCCGGTAAACTCAGCCCTAAAGATTCCACCATGACGGCCATAGTAGAGGCCGTTCCCATAACCGCGCAATTACCCTGTGTTCTGGCCATACACGCTTCGGCCTCTATAAACTCTCCTTCCGTGATTTCACCGGTCCGGTAAGCCATATCGAAACGCCAGACATCCGATGTACCGATATCTTTACCTCTCCAGTGACCTTTAAGCATCGGCCCACCCGACACCACGATCGTTGGCAAGTCAACACTGCATGCACCCATAACGAGGGAGGGAGTCGTTTTGTCACAACCGCAAAGTAACACAACCCCATCCAGCGGATTCGCACGTATCGACTCTTCTACATCCATACTGGCCAGGTTTCTGTAAAGCATTGCCGTAGGTTTGATCAACGTTTCACCGAGGGACATTACCGGAAATTCAACGGGGAATCCGCCCGCCTGGAGAATACCTTTCTTAACGGATTCCGCTAAATCCCGGAAATGTGCGTTACAAGGTGTTAGTTCAGACCAGGTATTGCAAATACCGATTACCGGCCTTCCATCGAACATATCGTGCGGGATTCCCTGATTTTTCATCCAGGCCCGGTAAATGAACCCATCCTTTCCTTCCCTGGCAAACCAGGCACTGCTTCGTCTTTGTTTTTTAATCATAAGATTTGGTTATGCAACGAATATACAAAACAGTTAGCTTTTTCGTTTAACCCGACCCAACTGCTTATCCAATTCTAATGCTGAGCTGATCAGACCTAGATGAGTAAACGCCTGCGGAAAATTACCAAGATGCTCTCCTTTTTTGCTGATCTGCTCCGCGAAAAGCCCCAGATGGTTTCCATATCCAATCATTTTCTCGAAGTTTTCAACCGCTTCGTCAAGGCGACCTGCCTTAGCCAGGCATTCCACATACCAGAAAGAACACATCGTAAACGTTCCCTCTTCTCCGTCCAATCCGTCGATCCCTTCTTCTTCGTTATCGTACCGGTAAACCAGGACATCCAGGCGAAGCTTTCGATTGATGGCCTCCATAGTGGATAACCAACGGGGCTCAGTAGAGGTCACAAAGTGCAGTAAAGGCATTAATAAGGCGCTCGCATCTACCGTATCGGAGACCTTATCGCCATTTTTGAATTGTGCCCAGCAAGACTTCTCCTCGTTCCAGAAATTATGGTATATATCGTTATATATTTCGTCTCTGACCTCAATCCATTCCTGTTGCGGAAACGGAAACGAGCGATGCTGACCTATTTTGATCGCCCGATCCATTGCTACCCAGCACATCAGGCGGGAATGTAAAAATTCATGTTCCTCGTTACGGATTTCCCAGATTCCGTGATCCGGCTTTTTCCAGTTTTTGATAACGATCTTCACTTCTTTACAAATAATCTCCCAAAGCTCGTACGTTATGGGTTCGTGGTGCTGGTTGAAGATGTAGATGGTGTCCAGCAATTCTCCATAAATATCCAACTGGAGCTGGTTATTGGCTTCGTTGCCAATCCGCACCGGTGCCGACTTTTTATAACCTTCAAGGTGTTTCAGTTCATTTTCTTCCAGGTCAGATTTACCGTCTATTTTATAGATCAGATGCAGGTCCCGGTCTTTATCCTGCTCAATTATCCATTTCAGAAAAGCAGCCGCCTCTTTCTTGAAGCCAAGTTTTAAAAAGGCGAACATGGTAAACGCAGCATCCCGAATCCAGGTAAAGCGATAATCCCAATTCCGGTCACCGCCGAGTTCTTCGGGCAATCCAAATGTCGCTGCAGCTACTACTGATCCGAATTGTACAGAAGTCAGCAGCTTAAGCGTGATAACAGAACGTTCTACAATTTCTTTCCATCTGCCCTTATAGGTCGATTGGCTGACCCAGTTTCTCCAATAATTAATCGTCTCGAAATAAGTCCTTTCCTGGTAGTACGATAGCGTTGAAAAATTATCCTCATTTCCTTCATCTACGGACTCCAGCACGACAACTGCCTTTTCGGACTCTTCTAACGTAAATTCCGCGTAAGCGTCCTGCTGCTTTGTTTTCAACGGAAAAGTCGCTAACAACCTAAGCTCTGTTTTGGTACCATCATCCGCATTGAAGATCAGCGCGTTCTCTTCCTCTTGGTCCTTCGTTACTTTATGCGGCTCTCTGGCATAATCAAACCGTGGTTCAAAATGTACCTTGAAGGTTATTTTCCCACGCACGGCCTTTATTTTGCGCACTACGGCATTGTAGCTGGTACATGCCTCTTCCCTCACCGGCATATAATCCGTAATTTCAGCAATACCTTCTTCCGAGAAAAAACGGGTAATCAGAATAGCCGTACCGGGAATGTAAAGCTGCTTGGTTTTCACCTCTTTCATTTGCGGCTCTATACCAAAACTCCCGCCTTTATTTTTATCCAGCAATTCCGCAAAAACGCTTGGAGAATCAAACCGGGGAAAACACAAAAAGTCGATCGAGCCATCCAAGCCCACCAGTGCCGCTGTTTTCATATTCCCTATTACACCGTAGTTCTCAATAGGCTTATACTCTTTTTGTGTTTTTTCCATTTCAATCAATTATTAGTTGTAACTCATTATTAAAAGCAACAATTTCTATAAGAACTTGTTTAAAGGAGGGAACGAAGATTTTGAACTTTAAAACGATTCTTTTGAAATGGGTAAATTAACAGGGAAAGTAGCGTTGGTAACCGGCTCCGACTCCGGAATAGGAAAGGCTATTGTGGAAGCTTATGCGCTCGAGGGAGCGAGTGTGGTAATTACTTATCACTCTGATTTGGATAGTGCGAATGAAGTAGCGGAAAAAATCGGAGGATCTGGCGGTGATACGATGATTCAGAAATTGGATGTGAGCGACGAAGCCAACGTTAAAGAGGTTTTTGCAGCGGTGAAGGAACGTTTTGGACATATCGATATTCTGGTCAGTAATGCCGGTGTGAATGGAAGCAATATTCCGGTTGCCGAAATGGATACCGAAACCTTTGACAAATGCATCAAAACTAACTTATACGGAGCATTTTACTGCTGCCGGGAATATCTCCGGCTTCGGAATCCACAGCGGAAGGGAAAAATCATTATTGTAAGCTCCATTCATGAAGAGGTCAACAATAAGGGTAATGCCGATTACAACGCTTCTAAGGGAGGTGTGAAAAATTTCAGTAGATCCCTTGCGCTGGAATTAGCTGATAATGGTGTCAACGTAAATAACATTGCGCCTGGGATGATCCTCACCCCAATGAATCAGGAAGCGATGGATGATGAAAAGGTAAGAAAAGAGGCTGAAGAAAACATACCGATGAAACGAGCCGGTAAACCGGAAGACTTGAGCGGCCTGGCCTTGTATCTGGCAAGCGACGATAGCGACTACGTTACGGGTGCTACTTTCGTCGTCGACGGCGGGCTGATGATCAACCTCGGACAGGGCGCTTAGTCAGTTTGACTTAGCTCTGACTACCCTTAAGTTCTCCGATTTAAATAAAGCCGTATCTTTGTCGTTTATTTGACGAGTATGAGTAAGCACGGTAGAGTTTTGGTAGCGATGAGCGGAGGAGTTGACAGCTCTGTCGCAGCTGTTATGCTGCATGAACAAGGGTACGAAGTCATCGGCCTGACGATGAAGACCTGGGATTATGCCTCTTCCGGCACTAACTCGAAAGAAACGGGCTGTTGTAGTCTGGATAGCATCAACGATGCCCGGGCACTCGCTGTTCAATATGGTTTCCCCCATTACATTCTGGATATCCGGGATGAATTCGGAGATTTCGTCATTGATAATTTCGTTGATGAGTACCTGGCTGGCAGGACGCCTAACCCTTGCGTTTTGTGCAATACACATATTAAGTGGGAAGCGCTCTTAAAGCGGGCTAACAAGCTCGACTGTGAATTCATTGCTACCGGGCATTATGCCAATATAAGGCTCCAGGATAGCGGACGGTACGTAATTTCCAAGGGTAAAGATGAGCATAAAGATCAATCCTATGTCTTGTGGGGTGTCTCTCAGGAAAATCTGGCACGCACCCGATTTCCGCTCGGTGGATTTACGAAGGCGGCTATACGGGAAATGGCTGTTGAAATGGGACAACTTGAACTCGCCGCTAAATCCGAAAGCTATGAAATCTGCTTTGTACCGGACAACGATTACCGATCCTTTCTTAAACATCGTGTAGAAGATATAGATGAACGAATTGGATCCGGAAACTTTGTTTTAAGCGATGGTAGTGTGGTTGGCCAGCATCAAGGTTACCCTTATTATACGATCGGGCAGCGGAAAGGATTAGGGATTGCTTTGGGTAAGCCGGTATTCGTAAGCCAAATCATCCCGGAAACCAATACGGTAGTAGTTGGTCCTGAAGATGAACTGCGTCGAAGCAATGCCAAAGTGCGTAATGTAAATTTAGTAAAATACGCTTCCATCGATGAGCCTATAGAGGCCATCACCAAAATCCGTTATAAAGACGCCGGCACGCTCAGTTCCATTCAATTTGACGGTACACACCTGGACGTCGAATTTCATCATGAAGTTAAGGGGATCGCTCCCGGGCAATCAGCCGTATTTTATGAGGGAAGTGATCTGATCGGTGGCGGGTTTCTTTGTTAGAAAGGCATTTCCCGTCAATTTTCTCACACTTGTTAAAATTAATTGAAATCTAATTCGGAAAACACGTCCGAATTACTTTCAATTCTTATTTTTGGCATTTGGTAAGCGTACGTAAATCAAATTATAGATGGCAAAAAATTTATTGATAGTAGAGTCACCGGCTAAAGCAAAGACAATAGAGGGCTACCTGGGCAAGGACTTTCTGGTAAAATCCAGCTACGGCCACATCCGCGACCTGGTGAAGACGGATGACGCTATTGATATCAAAAATAATTTTGAACAGAAATACGAAGTTCCCGCCGACAAGAAAGCGATAGTCAGTGAGTTGAAAAAACTCGCCAAAACCGTTGAGACTGTCTGGTTAGCGTCCGATGAAGACCGCGAAGGAGAAGCCATTTCATGGCATCTGTATGAAACCTTAGGGCTGAACGATCAATCTACACGCCGGATCGTATTCCACGAAATCACTAAACCCGCTATTCTACGGGCTATCGAGGCACCGCGCAAGATTGATTTCAACCTGGTCAACGCACAGCAAGCCCGCCGCGTACTCGACCGGCTGGTCGGTTTTGAGCTTTCACCCGTTCTCTGGAAAAAAGTAAAACCATCCTTATCCGCCGGACGGGTTCAATCCGTAGCGGTACGATTGATTGTCGATCGAGAGCGTGAGATCATCAAATTCAACGCTGATGCCGCTTTCAAGGTCAACGCGACTTTCCTGACAGCTGAAGGCAATGAATTGTTTAAGGCTGAGCTTCCGAAGCGGTTTTCCACTAAACAAGAGGCCGAAGAATTTCTTGAAGCCTGCGCAAAAGCTACTTTTAAGGTCAACGATCTGGAAACAAAGCCGGGAAAACGCAGTCCGGCTGCCCCCTTTACTACATCTACGCTGCAACAGGAGGCCAGTCGAAAGTTGGGTTTCTCTGTTGGACGTACCATGTCCGTGGCACAGCGCCTTTATGAATCGGGTAAGATCACCTATATGCGTACGGATTCGGTAAACCTGAGTGAAACCGCACTTAACGCTGCCCGGCAGGAGGTTTCATCGGCTTATGGCGATCGTTATTACAAAATGCGTCAGTACAAAACCAAAGCGTCCGGGGCGCAGGAAGCGCACGAAGCTATAAGGCCCACTTATTTTGATCAGCATACGGTCGACGGTGATCACGCTGAAAAACGGCTGTACGAGTTGATCTGGAAACGGGCAATCGCTTCGCAGATGAGCGAGGCAGAATTCGAAAAGACCAATGTAAAGATCGGTATATCAAGCCGTCCGGAAGAACTGACCGCAAGTGGCGAAGTCATGAAATTTGATGGTTTCCTGAAGGTGTATTTCGAGTCCACCGATGATGAAGCCGACAACCCGCTGGACAGCGGAGATAACACGCTGCTTCCCCCATTGAAGAAGAATGATCCGCTTGAGTTGAACAGTCTGACGGCAACGGAGCGTTTTACCAGGCCCTCTGCCCGGTACACAGAAGCCAGTCTTGTGAAGAAACTCGAGGAATTGGGGATTGGACGTCCGTCTACCTATGCGCCAACCATTTCAACCATTCAAAATCGCGGATACGTGGTTAAGGAAGACCGTGATGGGAAGCAGCGCGACTACCAGACGCTTACGCTGAAAGAAGGTAAAGTTATTTCGGAAATGAAGACGGAAACAACCGGAGCTGAACGGATGAAACTTTTCCCCACCGATATAGGTATTCTGGTCAATGATTTTCTCGTAGAGCACTTTAAGGATATCGTAGATTTCCATTTTACGGCGAGCGTAGAAAAAGAGTTTGATGAAATTGCTAACGGGCTGAAGGAATGGACAAAAATGTTGCATGACTTTTACGGGCCATTTCATCATGAGGTGAAAAACACGATTGAGCATGCCGATCGCGCCAGCAGCGAGCGCCTACTTGGCAGCCATCCGGAGAGCGGCAAGCCCGTCAGCGTAAGGATTGGCCGCTTTGGCCCGCTCGTTCAGATTGGTTCCACGGAAGAAGGAGAAGAGAAACCCCGCTTTGCCAGTCTTCGTGCCGGACAGATGATTGAGACCATCACACTGGAGGAGGCTCTTGAGCTCTTCAAACTACCGAAAAAAGTCGGGATTTATGAGGAAAAAGAAATGTCGGTTGCTATAGGACGATTTGGCCCTTACATCCGGCACAACAACGCCTTTTATTCACTCCCAAAAGGGGTTGACCCGATGGATGTAGAGGAGGCTCAGGCTATTCAGATCATTGAAGATAAACGTAAGAGGGACCGGGAAAAAATAATCAAAACCTTCGCTGAAGATCCTGATGTACGCATTGAACAGGGGCGTTGGGGACCCTTTATCCGTTTTGGAAAACAGAACGTTAAAATACCCAAAGGAAAAGAAGTAAACGAACTGAACTATCAGGATGTGGTTGCTCTGGCCGAACAGGACGAGGTGAAAGGAAAGAGTTCAGCGAAGGGTAAAACTTCCCGTAAGACTGCAACGCCCGGCAAAAAGAAAACGGTCGCAAAGAAAAAATAGAAAAAGCTTGATTTAACTTTCTCCGGGATGAAGAAAGATCTTCCTCAAAACATAGTTTCTGACGTTTATATAGCGGTCGTCCTGGAGAGCGAGTCTCCTCAGTCGCGTGTCTGGAATGTGTACCTGATTAACAACCGCGAGGAAGCTATACAAGATGTGCTCATCAGCAGCAAAGGTTACGGGTATAAAGACGATCAGCAAGTCAAGACATCGGTTCTCCGCCATTTCATTGGAGACGTGGAGAAAAAAACCTATGCACTGGTGGAAGCAATCGATGAGCAAGTATTCGGATTAACGAACGAATACTTGCTCAGTTATTACATCAATCGTACCATTTACGATAAAAAGTATGTGTTCCTGCCGGAGAGTATCGTAGAAGGTAATCTGATGCGTATACCAATCGTCAATAAGGCAGGAATTTTAATCGGTTACTGATCCTGAATGCACGTCCGCATTGTTTTCGACCAGGATTTCATCATCATAGACGTACCGGATTTCATCCCGAAGGTTATACCTGGAAGCCATCACTTCACCATAGGCTCCCGCGGAGCGTATGGCGATAAAATCTCCGCGCTTAACTTCAGGCAGGGGAATATCCTTTCCAAAGGCATCCGAGCTTTCGCAAATGGGCCCTACCACATCAAAATGCTTCAGTGATGCCGTCTGATCACCAATTTTCTGAATTTTATGAAAAGCCTGATACAAGGCGGGGCGCATCAATTCAGTCATTCCGGCGTCCAGAATAGCAAAATTCTTCTTAATACCTTTCTTCACGTACAACACCCTCGATACTAATGTCCCGCATTGCGCAACCAAGGACCGTCCTAACTCAAAATGCACCTCCTGCCCTTTTTTCCGGTTCAGGAATTCAGCAAAAATGCTAAAATAAGCTTCAAAATCCGGCATACCCGGTTCGTCCGGATGGTGATAGTCGACACCTAAACCGCCTCCTACATTCAATACCTTCAACAGGAACCCTCTTTCCTCAAACCAATCATTGAATTCGTTTACCTTGGTGCACAAGCTCTTGAACACGTTCATATCAGTTATCTGAGAACCAACATGAAAATGCAGCCCGATAAGTTCAAGGCTCTTTTGTTCTCTCAAAATACTCAGGCATTCCGGTAATTCCCAAACCTTGATTCCGAATTTATTCTCGTCCAAGCCCGTAGTGATGTACTGATGCGTTTTGGCATCAACATTCGGATTTATCCGTAACGCGATACTGGCCGTTTTTCCCATCTCGGCGGCCATTTCTGCTATAACGTTCAGTTCTTCGACCGATTCTACATTGAAAGCGAAAATATTGGACAGCAACGCGAGGCGAATCTCCTTATCCGATTTACCAACCCCTGCAAAGACAATTTTATCTGCCGTAAAACCAGACTCCAATGCCTTTTTTATTTCATTCCCACTAACACAGTCGGCCCCAAACCCAGCGCTTTGTATCGCTTGTAAAACACGATCGTTAAAATTCGCTTTCAGCGCATAATGTATGTGGAACTGATGTTTTTCAGCTGAAAAGCGCGCCGCGGAAATCGTCTGCCCGAGTCTTCCCAGGTCGTAATAAAAAAAAGGCGTTTCGTAACTACTGAAAATTTCTTCTGTTTTTGCTGATTCGAAGTTCATAGAATTAAAATAAGCGATGGTGCAGGGAACGAAGAGCCTCCACTTTGTCTTCAGAAGCAATTAAAAGCGACACATTAAAGTCGCTTCCCCCATAAGATATCATACGAATAGAAAGGTGCTTTACCGCATCGAGTACGCGCGAGGCAAAACCGTGGGCCTGGTGACTAAAATCACCCACTACGCAAACGATGGATTGATTGGTATCCACTTCTACGGAACCAAAACTCTTAAGTTCTTCCATAATTTCAGTTAGGTACCGCGTATCATCGATGGTGAGCGAGACAGCCACCTCCGACGTGGTGATCATGTCAATAGGCGTCTTAAAGCGTTCGAAAACTTCAAAGACCCGACGCAAAAAACCGTAGGCCAGCAACATCCTGGATGAATGGATGCGTAAAGCAGTAATGCCGTCTTTTGCCGCGATGGAAGTCACCTGCCCCTTCATAGCCTGATCGTTGCTGATTCGCGTACCAGGTGCCGAGGGATCCATAGTATTTAGAAGCCTTAGCGGGATATTAAAGCGTTGAGCGGGGAATACGCTTTGCGGATGCAAAATTTTTGCACCGAAATATGCCAGCTCCGCTGCTTCATCGAAGGTCATATTGGCGATAGCACGCGTTCCTGATACGATCCGCGGATCGTTGTTATGCATCCCATCTATATCCGTCCAGATTTGTATTTCTTCCGCCTTTATCGCCGCGCCAATTAATGATGCCGTATAATCGCTCCCGCCTCTCCGAAGGTTGTCAATCTCTCCGAAACTGTTCCGGCAGATGAAGCCTTGGGTGATGAAGAAGCAGTCCTCTTCATATTGACCCAGAATAGCCGAAAGACGCTCTGACGTGTAGGGAATCAACGGCTCATTGTCTTCATCTATTTTCATAAAATCCAGCGCGGGAATAAGCCTGGAGCGGACGCCCCGCTCATTCAGATAGGCATGGTAAAGGCTGGTGGACAAAAGTTCACCCTGAGCCAGTACAATTCGTTCTTCTACAGTTGTGAACAAATCGCCTGCAAGCCCTTTCAGTAAATCGAAATGATAATTTATGATCTCCAATCCAACGGCTTTGCCGGCATCCGTTTCATACAGTTCGTCTACAAAATCAAGGTATTGCCGGTATAGACTTTGCAGCTGATTCAGCGCCTCTGCCGGTTGCTCACCGACGTACAACTTAGAGACTTCAACCAACGCGTTCGTTGTTCCTGCTACGGCAGAAAGAACTACGATCTGACGTTCTTCCGGATGAATTATATCCAGCAATTTCTTCATGCGGCCAGGACTTCCTACGGACGTTCCGCCGAATTTCAATATTTTCATTTATATAGCGCTAAAGACATGAAAAGGCGCTAAAAATAATGAAAATTAACAGTATTAAACCGATTTAATGAAAAAAATATAAACTGACAAGCAGTTTTACTGGCTTTCATGCGCTTCCTGATCGATAAGCGATTGTATAATACCGTCGACCAAGCCAACCCGGGGCACCACGATCTGTTTGACGGCTGCCCACTTCATAACGGAAAGAAAAATCTGGCAGGCGGGCACAATGACATCAGCCCGGTCCGTATTCAGCCCCAGTACATGTATGCGATCCTTCATCGAGAAAGAATTAAGGTACTCGTACAGAGACTTCAACTTGGCAAAGGACAGCGGCTTACGCTCTTTTTCATCTGCCATACGCGCCAGTTTGTTGATGTTTCCGCCGGTACCGATGCCGATCAGATTTTTGTACTCTTTAGACAGCTCTTTTAGCCAATCTTTCATCTCTTCCCAGGTATTTTCCTGGTCACGGTTATCCAGAATCCGGATCGTACCCAAATCGAACGACTTCGAAGCTACCAGATTCAAGTCCGAGAAAATGGAAAGTTCAGTACTGCCGCCCCCCACATCGATATACAGATAATTACGTTTCCTATCCAGCTGCTGCTCAATGTGGCTGCCATATATAATCGAGGCTTCCTTCGATCCGTCAATAATCTGAAGATCAATCCCCACTTCAGCAATATGCTGCACAAGTTCTTGTCCGTTAACCGCTTCTCTCATGGCAGAAGTAGCACATGCTGCGTAGGAAGAGACCTTATATACATCCATCAAGTTCCTGAATGCCGTCATGGCCTTGATCAGGTCTTCCCCTTTTCGATCTGAAATCCGACGATCAATAAAGGCATCATCGCCTAAACGCAACGGCACCCGAATCAGCGTATTCTTTTTGAAAGAGACTACCTCTCCATTTTTGATAATGTCAGCGATAAGTAAGCGAATGGCATTTGACCCGATGTCAATGGCTCCATATCTAGTCATGTTCTACGATTTTTGCTTTTAAAAAATTATATATATCGTACTGAGCCCGATGGCCTCCCGGACTCCCCTCCGATTTATACAGGTTATCCTGCTTTTCAGTGATCCAACGTGCTTTCGTATTATCGGCAAGCTGCAGGTTAAGCATCTCCTTGATATCTTTTCTGATTTCTGCGTCCAGCACTGGAAAAGTTACCTCCACCCTGCTGTCTACGTTGCGTGTCATCCAATCTGCCGAGGAAAGATAAACCTTTTCTTCTCCGCCGTGCAAAAACAGATACACCCGTGCATGTTCCAGAAAACGATCCACGATACTGATTAACTCAATCCCATCGCTGATGCCCAGAACTCCGGGTACCAGGCAACACATGCCCCGTACAATCAACTGTATTCTGACACCGGCCCTGGACGCTTCGTAAAGCTTTTGTATAATCGGGGGGTCAGACAGGCTGTTCATCTTCAAAACCATTCCGGATTCCCGCCCCTGCCGACTGAAAGCAATTTCGTCATCAATAAGCTGATAAATCGTCTGACGAAGTTCCAGGGGTGAGGTTATAATGAATTTATACCCGGATCGAAAAGTAGGTTTTGGCTTATTCAGGTGGCTGAAAAGACGTTTTAAATCCGTGGTAATGCCTTTATGAGTGGTGAATAAGCTATGATCCGCATAAATCCTGGCCGTCTTCTCATTGAAGTTCCCAGTAGCCAGAATGGAGTAATAGACAATCCGACGCTTCTCACGCCGCTTGATCAGGCACACCTTCGAATGAATTTTATAATCGATGAAACCGAAATTTACATTTACGCCCCCCTCCTGAAGTTTAGTACTCCAGGAAATGTTTGCTTCTTCATCAAATCTCGCTTTCAGTTCAATCAGGCAGTGGACTATTTTACCATTACGCGCCGCGTTGATCAGCGCGTTAATGACTTTCGAATTTTCCGCAACCCGGTAAAGCGCTATGTTAATTTCCAGTACTTTGGGGTCGATCGCGGCTTCCCGAAGAAACTGGATGATGTAATCAAACGACTGATACGGAACGCTGAGCAAAAAATCCTTCTGAGCCATTTGCTGGAATATACTTTTATTCAAGTCCAGGCCCGGTATCGGCAACGCGGGCATCGGCTCATATTCAAGCGACGCATCGCCGACGTTTGGGAAGTTGATGAAATCTTTGAAGTTATGGTAGCGGTTACCCGGAATCAGCGCCAGACTTCCAATATGTAACCGGCTGGTCAGGTAGCTGAGCATCTCCGGTGGCAACTCCGCGTCATATAGTAAACGCATCGGTTTTCCTTTTGCCCGGTCCTGCAGGCTTTTCTTTAGGACTTCCGTAAACTTCTCGTTGATACTGGTATCCAGATCCAGCTCGGCATCCCGGGTAAGCTGCAGGGAATAAGCCTCAATTTTATCGTGCTCAAACAGAAAAAATAGATCGTCCAGGCAGTAGCGGATAATGTCATCAAGCAGGATGATGTATTTTAAATCCTTATTGCCGGGTAATACAAGGAAGCGACTCAACTTCTTTGTCGGAATTTCCAGGAGCATGTAACGTTCGCGCTTTTTCCTGGTCAAGCGTACCAAAAAATAAATCCGGCGATCTTTCAGTTCCGGAAAAAAACTGCCTCTATGATGATTATCCAGGATAATCGGGACCAGATCCTGCACTACCTTCCGTTGAAAAAAGTCTCGGACGAATTGCCCTCTCGCAACATTAAGCTGCTGCTCGTTGATCAGAAATATCTTTTCCCTGGCTAGTTCGCGTGTAATTTCCGTTTCGTACAGGTACTCAAACCTTCGCTCCTGCTTTACAACAATACTGCGAATTTGACTGAGCACCTTTTTAGGATTAAAACCCAGCCATTCCTTGGCCTTGGTATTCACATTAACCAGTCGGTTCAGCGTAGCAACCCTCACCCGGTAAAATTCGTCCAGGTTTGAAGAGAAGATAGCCAGAAAGCGCAGGCGATCAATTAAAGGAACTCTTTTATCGGCAGCCTCCTGGAGTACCCGTTCGTTAAAATAAAGCCAGCTGATCTCTCGATTAACGAATGGATACTCTTTAGACTGCTCGGGCATATCAGATTAATTCTTATTTAGCGTTAACAAAGGTTGCATAAAAATGTTAAGCCAATATTAACCCAATATAACCTTTAGCATTTTATCACGAATCTTTAGCGGTCTCGTTCCAGTTTTCCTGATTAAGAAGATTCAGCTGCCATTGTATATGCTCACGTCTTACCGGGAAAGGCTTGTCTTTTCGAAGTTGTTCATATACGGCATTAAATAAGCCCTTATAATTTCCTTTAAGCGATTCCTTGAAGGCCATGCTTTTCTTTCCATCCTGTATGATCGAGAGAAGCCCTTCCATACCCGCTGGCTCCAGACCAAATTTAGGGTCGTCCGGCCGCATGCCGATATCCAGCTGCTGCTCCTGCTGATCAGCACGTGGCTTCTGAAATGACCCACGGGTTCCGTGCAACACAAAAGCAGGCAAACCTTCCACTACAGACAGGCTGCTGGTAATGAACACCGTCAAACCACGCTTATATGATAACACGTAGCTGAAGAAGTCGTCTACCAGCGAATCTTTACGGTGAATGGTGTTGATTTTGACAGCCTGATCCGGTTTCCCGAAAAGGACAATTGCCTGATCTAACAGATGAGGACCAAGATCAAAGGTCAGACCACTTGTTCTGTTTTTTTCTTCTTTGAATTTCTTAGGTCCGATTTCACTCCGATAACGGTCAAAGCGGATATGCGCTTCCACCAGATCTCCCAATTCCCCTTCTTCTACAACTTTTTGCACCAGCTTGAAATCACTGTCCCATCTACGATTCTGAAAAACCATAACGTGCTTACCTACTTCGTCGGCAAGTTTGAACACCTCACTGGCCTCTTCCCAACCTGGTGCAAAAGGTTTTTCAACCAGCACATGCTTACCCGCCTGCAGCGCTTTTTTCGCGAATTCTACGTGCGTCAAATGTGGCGTATTGACAATTACCAGTTCAATATCCGGATCTGCGAGCAAGTCATCAACCGAGTCATAGCTTACAATATCAGGATATTGCTGTTTTGCCTTTTTGGAACTGCGTTCTACAATCCCTTTTAATACAAAGCGTGAATTTGTTTCAATAAAGGGTGCGTGAAACAAACGACCACTCATACCATAGGATAGTATTCCGGTGACAATCGGTTTTGAAGCCATATGCGAATAATTTAAACCTAGTGAGCAGATTTTGTTTTTTCAAGATTTTCCTCCAGCGTCGGAAGCCATTCTCTGGCAAACTCCCGGACGCCCGGATTGGTATTTACGCTGGCGTTTTTAAACTGCCCTACGATTGCCTCCTGATTATGAACGGACTTGTGCATGAAATCGGCATTCAATGATGCAATAGCGGAGGAGTCCAGCTTTGCTGCGCTAAATTCCTGAAAACCGGGAGCGGGTATCAGCACATTCGCTTCTGCCCCTAAAGCAGGAAGCCTTTCCAGGATTTGCTGATAACTCTCGGAGACTGATCCCAGAGCGCTTCTGCTTGGCGCGCCCGTTTCCCGGGCATCTAACAGTTTCCTCATGCCTATTTCGTCGTTGGCAAGCTGATATACCTGATGCAGGAACTGGTAGTGTTCTGTATCGGCTTTTGTATAGTTGGTGTAATAAAGCTCAGCCTTGCTATCGTGCTCACCTACCGAGGTACAAGCACTTGTGAAGGTAACGGCGGCCAATGCCGCAAGTTGCCAGATATTTTTTTTAATGTTCATAGTTGAAATAATTACTGTCTTAACGCAAACTTAAAAAATTCCTGTGAAGCTATACCAGGTTTCGCCCCGCATTCACGATACCATAAACCGTTCGCGTCAATAATTTGCTATAGGTCTCGTAAATCGCATCCTCGGGATCGGTGTCGTGAAGCTTTTTAATCGAATAGTGTTGAATCATTACCAATGGCAGCACAATTTTCTCCCTCGTAGCAATGGATTCCCGTTCTACGGGATAATTCTCCATCAATTCTTCCGTATTCGTTAGTTTGAGTACATAAGCTTTCGTGGTATCAAACTCCTCTTTCAGCATTGCCCAGAATTCTCCAAAAGTCTGGTTCTTACGCAGGTAAGACGTAATGTCGAAATTGGATTTGGACATCGCCATCATGCAGTTATCGATAATGGTCCTGAACATGCCTGAAGTTTGGTAAAGTTGTGTCACCGCTTCCCAGTCGCCCCGCTCTTCCGCCTGCTTTAAAGCGGTTCCTACACCGTAAAAGCCCGGAACACTTTGCTTTAGCTGACTCCAGGACGTAACGAAACTAATAGCCCTTAAGTCCTCTAGTTTGAGTTTAGAATCGCCGTTTCTTTTTACCGGGCGACTGCTTATGTTAATCGACGAAAGAAATTTCAACGGACTCAATTCTTCCAGATACGGCAGGAATAGCGGATCGTGCCGCAAGTTCATAAACTTGCGGTGGCTATCTTCTGCCATATCATCAATCAATTTTTTATTTGAAGCGCTTAGGGTATCTCCGGGATTCTGCTTAATCGTCGAATCAATACCGGCATGGAGCAATTGCTCGATGTTATAATGAGCCGTATCGAAGGACCCGTACTGGCTGCTGATGGTCTGACCCTGAATCGTAAGCTGAATATGTTCATTCGCTATTTCCTCACCCATAGAAGCATAGAAACGATGTGTTTTGCCGCCCCCACGTGCAGGTGGGCCACCTCTTCCGTCAAAAAAGGTCAAATCAATCTGGTATTTATTGGCCATCTCAGTCAGCGCGATCTTCGCCTTATAGATTGACCAGTTGGCCATGAGGTATCCGCCATCTTTCGTGCTATCTGAAAACCCGAGCATAATCGTTTGCTTCATACCCCGGCTTTCCAGGTGACTGCGGTATAGCGGATTTGTGTACAGACTTTCCATTACCTGCCCGGCTCGTTTCAGATCGTCTACGGTTTCGAAAAGCGGAACGAAATCCATGCTCAGCGAATCCGATTTCCAGCCGCTCCATAGAAATAACTGCATCAGCTCGAGAATATCCGATGCCTGCTGGCAATTGCTGATGATGAAACGCTGAACGGCCCGGTCACCGCCTGATTCTTGAATCGTTCTGATCAGGCGAATAACGGCCAAAATATCGGCCACCAAATCTTCGGCCTCATCGTCCGGCTGGATATCGGCCTCACTAAGTCGAATAGCGCTAACCTTTTCCTCCTCAGAAAGTTCCACAAAAGCATTCGACGATTCTTTTTCGGACCCAGGCGACCTTTCCAGTAAATACAGATACGCCTTGCGAAGAATACTGC
This sequence comes from Olivibacter sp., assembly GCA_048595275.1. Classification (GTDB taxonomy): domain Bacteria; phylum Bacteroidota; class Bacteroidia; order Sphingobacteriales; family Sphingobacteriaceae; genus Olivibacter. The sequence goes on from JBMDWN010000245.1 coordinate 18,876, forward strand.
TGTCCTGCCGTATATCGAGCGTTGCGAAATAACTACCAAAAAGCTTAACCTTCCGAAGCAAATCGTCCACAATATCCACGAAAAGGCTGTCGTGGTACTCATTCAGCACCCGGATAATCTGTTCCAGGTTATAAATAATGGCAGCGGTTTCGTCTTTCGGACATTCCTGCGGATTAAAACTGTTTTCATACAGCAGGTTCTGTAATGCTTCAAGGTATTTTTCAACGCCCTTGAACGTTATACGCCTTTTGACGTTCCGGAAATCCCGGTAGTAACAACGAAAGAGGATAGTCCTCAGCATAGCGGATACTTCCTTCGTACTCTCTACCGTTACATTGGGATTGCCATCCCGGTCTCCACCCGGCCAGAAACCCAGTTCAACGAGCTGCCTTTCTGTCTGGGCATCGGCACCCAGCCGGTCATCCACCATGAGCTGAATATCGGAAACAACCGGGTAAAACACATGTTCCAGAAACCAAGCGAGGCTTCGCGCTTCGTCAACCGGAGAAGGTTTACTTTGCCTCAAAAAAGGTGTTTTACCCAGCTGTTGAAGCAAAAGATTCGTCTGATTGATATCGTTTGCCTTTAGTGCTTCGGTAAGATCTGTAATGATTGCCAGAACTTCTCCGGGATAAAACTGGGTTGGGTGAGCGGTAAGTACGAGTCTCAGGCTGAAGTTCTGCAATCGCTTAATCACTTTCTCCTTTAGCTGAGGATCGTTATCCAGTTGTCTGAATAACGTCTCCAGTACATCAAGATCGTCTCCGCGTCCGGTTTTAACAAAAGCTGCGTCTTCTATTGCGTCAAAAAGCACCACTCTTCTCTCAATATATTGTATAATACGAAACAGGAGATCAAACCGGTCGGAGCGCTGGATATATTGCTCGTACTGACCAAAAAAGCTTTCGATAATTTCTTCAGGTTCCATTTTATCCCGAAGCCCGTCTTCGACATGTTTATAAAAAAAAGGCAGTAACGTTCCGGTATGCTTAACCTGGTAAAATGGTAAGGTTTGAAATAGACTGTTAAACAACTCGAAACGAGTCAGGACTTCGCTCTGATAAATTGCTTCTCTTTTGTGGGATTTCATGTAAACATATAAATTTAATGGTCAACTAGCGCGGGTGACTTTACAAATCAGGCTAACATAATAAAATTATCATTAAAAGCTGACCTAGCCTTTAACAAAAAAGGCGTGCGCTTGTTTAATATCAGTCGAAGTCTTCCGCTATTATTTTCGTATTTTTGCTACGCTATGACACAGGCGAAGGATGTTCAAAACTTCTTTTACAGCCAATATTTTTCTGATGGCCTGAAAATCACCCTGGGAGCCCTTGTACCAGCCGTTTTATTTTCGTTAATACAAGATATACCGACAGCAATTACGGTTTCCCTGGGTGCCATTATTACGAGTATCGTAGATACTCCGGGACCGGTGCGCGATCGCCGCATGGCCATGGGGCTCCTGCTGCCTTTTATGTTTTTCATCAGCCTGCTCACTAAACTGATCAATCAATCGGATTTAGCCATTGTTGCCGTTTTAATCAGCCTCAGCTTTTCCATGTGCATGATCGCCGTGTATGGCGCACGCGCCGCATCCTTCGGGACGGCCTGCATGTTGGTGATGATTTTGAACATTGACGACATCCGAATGACCGCTGAAATCCCCGTCCGGCATGCTTTTTTGCTAACCGTGGGTGCCGCCTGGTATACATTACTGAGCCTGGCGATCACCCGGTTCCGCCCCTACCGTCAGACCCAGCAGGAGCTTGCCGAATTACTGCACCATATAGCAAATTTTGTGCGGCTCAAGGCCTCTTTTTACCATGAGCAGACTAACCAGGAGAAGAATTTCGGAAAGCTCGTGGACGAGCAGGTAACCATCCATCAGAATCTGGACAATCTGCGGGAGTTGTTTTTTAACAGTAAACGAAAGGTAAAAGACACGACCCCCATTGGTCGCTTACTGATGGTTATTTTTAACGATGTCATTGACATTTTTGAAAAAACCACCGCAACGCATTACGATTATAATGCCGTCCTCAGC
>JBMDWN010000246.1:0-28368 GCA_048595275.1 Olivibacter sp.
GTTTCGCCCACTACTCCATCTCCTTTAACCTCCGATTTTGAACCGCTTGAATCAAAAATAAACCAATGTCTACGAAGCAATTTCACCGCCTCATGACCATTATTTTCTATGATGATGTGATACGCGAAAACGAAGTATCCCTGAATAGGGTTTGAGTATTCCGCATGGTATACAGCGCTTACGGACACTTTGATGCTATTCGTCGTGGATGAAACCATCTATATAATACTAAGCAAGCTGAGCTTCGTAATTTTCGAAAACAACAGCAATTTCATCTAAGGTCTGTAGAATCTCCTGAACAGACTCCAGGCTCACGAGACGCATTCTGTATTCTTTGAAGTGGCTTAAACCCTTAAAGTAGTTAGCATAATGCCTGCGCATTTCAAATATACCCGTCCGCTCGCCTTTCCATTCGATAGACTTTAAAAAGTGGGTTTTACAGACATCTACCCGTTCCCGGGTACTTGGTCCATTTAAGTATTCCCCGGTGGCAAAGAAATGCTTGATCTCACGAAAAATCCATGGATAGCCAATAGACGCTCTTCCAATCATCATCCCGTCGACTTCAAATTCATTCCGCCAGGCAAGGGCCTTTTCAACACTATCTATATCTCCGTTTCCAAAAATAGGTATGTGAATCCGCGGATTTTTTTTAACATCACGAATGAGTGTCCAGTCCGCCTGCCCTTTATACATTTGTGAACGCGTCCGCCCATGGATACTAAGTGCTTGTATACCAATATCTTGAAGTCTTTCAGCAACTTCGTAAACGTTTTTGGTTTGGTCATCCCATCCCAAACGTGTTTTAACAGTTACCGGCAAACTGGTCGCCTCAATTACCGCTTTGGTCATACTGACCATTTTATCGATGTCCTGGAGTAAACTGGCACCTGCACCGCGGCAGGCAACGTTTTTTACCGGACACCCGTAATTAATATCTATAAGATCCGGACCAGCCTGGCTGGCAATCTCTGTAGCTTGGCGCATGGACTCTATATCGCTGCCGAAAATCTGAATGCCAATCGGCCGTTCATATTCAAAGATATCCAGTTTCTGCGTGCTTTTTGCAGCACTGCGAATCAAGCCTTCACTCGAAATGAATTCGGTGTACATCATATCGACTCCAGCTTGCTTACAAACATAGCGAAAGGGTGGGTCGCTGACGTCCTCCATCGGTGCAAGAAGTAAGGGGAAATCGCCTAAGTCAATATTTTTTCCAATCTTTACAGCCATTGTTGATATATGCTTTGCCGACCGATCTGGTGTTGTTAATCCGATTCAGTCACATACGATTTACAAAAATAATAAAATATAGACGATTGTCCTATGAGCAATGGCCGACCTCTGAATTCCCTGTTAACTTTACTGGGGCTTTTTCTGTTGGGGACGATTTTGTCGGCAATCTTATCCATGTGTTATATTTTTTTCTTTGCTCCGGAAATATCCATCGAAGGAGGACAAATTCATACCGGTAACATGAGGATTTTGCAGGGTATCGGAGCTCTTACCCAATTCGTGCTTCCAGCGATCGCTTTCGTCCGCTACGAACAAAAAACGAGCTCGATACCTCTTTTCAGAAAAAGTTTGGACCCAAACGCATTCCTGATCGTACTGATAATAACGGTTAGCATATCTCCTTTTATAGACCAGTTAGGCCTTTGGAATGAGCAGATTAAATTATCGCAGGGGCTATCTCCGCTAGAGAGCTGGATGAGCAGAACAGAAGCTGAAATAGAGGAGGTAATCCGAGCGTTGATGTTGGGAACACAACCACTTGACCTTCTTGGAAACCTGGTTGTTATCGCTCTTCTTGCAGCTGTAGGTGAAGAATTGCTTTTTCGCGCTTGTTTGCAGTCGGTTTTAAGTCGATGGTTCAAAAGTCCTCATACTGCTATCTGGATCACAGCCATTGTATTCAGTGCTTTTCACTTACAATTCTCGGGTTTTCTGCCCCGGCTGGCGCTTGGTGTCTTGTTTGGCTATTTGTATTTTTGGAGTGGCACAATTTGGTATCCGATTGTTGCCCACTTCCTGAATAACGCTTTTCTGGTGACGCTAGCCTTTATTTGGGCGAGACAAGGAAGGGAATTGCAGGAGGGTCTGACTGGGGACTATTTAAATGGAGCCGTTTTGGTTTTATCAATCGTATTAACGACGGGACTTTTATATTGGTTCAGGAAGCTTCATCTAAACCGCAAAAACAGTTACTCTTATGAAAACTAGGGCTATTACGGGGATTATTTTTGTCGTTGTTATGCTGGGATCACTTTTGTTTGGTCCTTATTTATACGCATTTTTCTTTCTGTTACTAAGTCTATTCAGTTTAAAAGAGTTTTACGGCGTTATAGGTGCTCCTGATAAAGATTTTTCCAATCGACTAGGTATTTTATGCGGAGCGGTTATATTCCTGGCCACTTTTGCTTATTTTAACTGGTATCCGGATAGCCTTGTCTTTATTTGCTGTATTCCCTTCCTTACACTTATTTACCTCGATCAGCTCTATCGCAAGGGAGAAATTCCTTTCCGGCAAATGGCATATTTGATTTTCGGGGTTGTTTATGTAGTATTTCCGTACCTGACATTCTACTCACTCGCCTATCTAAAGGGGGGCTTTAACTACCATTACCCGATGGGCTTTTTATTTCTCCTGTGGAGCAATGACACAGGAGCCTACCTGGTGGGAAAAAAAATGGGGAAGCACTTTCTTTTCCAGCGTCATTCTCCCAAGAAAACCTGGGAAGGTTTTTTCGGAGGACTGTTGCTCAGCGTTTTGGTTGCAGCGATTATAGCCCATTATTTTACCGGTATATACAGCTGGCAATGGATCAGCGCTGCTTTAATCATAAGCGTTTTCGGGACTTACGGAGACTTAACGGAATCGATGCTCAAACGAAGTTATCAGATAAAAGATTCCGGTAGCCTTTTGCCCGGCCACGGCGGTCTGCTGGACCGATTTGACGGTTTATTACTTGCCGCGCCCCTGGTATGGCTTTTCCTTAAACTGACCGTAAATTATGGATAATGCTTCTGATCTGGATGTACTTAATCTGATTTGAGATGAGCAATGAGCGAAGATGCTTCCAGGCGTATCTGATCACCACTTGCTAAATTTTTCAGGCTTATGAGACCGTCGCGAAGTTCATCTTCTCCGATTAGAATAGCATAGGAATACCCGTTTTTATCGGCATAATTTAATTGCTTTTTGAGTTTTGCCTGTTCGGGATATAATTCTGCTGTGATGCCTTCTGAACGTATTTGGCGCAGAATGTCAATGGATCGGTTAAAACCATCGTCCGATAGGTTTGTAATCAATACTGCCGAAGTATTAAGCCCTTGATCTGGAAAAAGGTCCAATTCGGCCAGTACGTCATAAATCCGATCTGCCCCGAAAGAAATACCTACTCCTGTCAAGCCCTTAAGACCCAAAACGGCAGTGAGATCATCATAACTTCCCCCCCCCCCGATACTTCCCATCTGTACCTGGTTAGCCTGTACTTCGATAATGCAGCCCGTATAATAATTTAAGCCCCGTGCCAGGCTGATGTCCAGACTGGTTTGCCCGGAGATATACTTGTTTAATCGTCCGGCAAGGTTAAATACTTCATCTAGCTCCTTCACTCCCTGCAAACCTATCGGATCATGGATGAAAAGTTCTGCCAGGCGGGAAAGTTTCTCCTGATTGGTGCCGGACAATTGGAGGACAGGCATCATATCCTGAACATTCTGTTCGCTAAAGCCTCTCGACAACAGCTCTTGTTTTACTCCTTCTACGCCGATTTTATCCAGCTTGTCAATCGCAACCGTCATCGGAACGAGTAAATCAGGTTGTCCGACCAAATTTGCTAATCCCGCTAAAAGTTTCCTGTTATTGATTTTTATCGTGACAGCAATATTTAGCTCCCGGAAGACTTCTTCGTAGATGGAAAGGAATTCAGCTTCGTACAGCAAGCTCTTAGATCCGACTACGTCAACGTCACACTGATAAAATTCCCGGTAGCGGCCTTTTTGCGGACGGTCGGCTCTCCACACAGGTTGTATCTGGTAGCGCTTGAATGGCAGCACCAGATCATTTTGATGCATGACAACGTAGCGGGCGAAAGGTACGGTGAGGTCGTAACGAAGTGCCTTTTCTGCGATGACGGGCGCCAGTGCCTGACTGTCTTTTTCCTGTAGATTGGTACTATCTATTCCGGACAAAAAAGCCCCACTGTTCAAGATCTTGAAAATCAGTCGATCTCCCTCTTCCCCGTATTTCCCCGTTAAGGTTTGAAGGTTCTCAAAACTTGGCGTCTGTATTTCCTGAAAAGCATGTTTTTCGAAAACACGTTGTATAACCCGGAAAATATAGTTTCTCTTACGCATTTCTTCGGGAGAGAAGTCCCGAGTTCCTTTTGCCAGCGATGGTTTTTTCTGTGCCATGCGCAAAGTTAATTATTCGTTGCGGCTCTCCGCGCTTTACGGTTTTTTTTAGGTTATCTTTAAGGACGGAAATTAATAAAATACTACATTATGAAACAAGTATTCTTATCGGCGGTGGTCATTTGTTTGATTGCGCTGAACGTAAAAGCACAGGATGACAAATCAAAAAGACCAAGTCCCTTTGCGGAAGTGAGCACTACAACCAATAAGGGGGTGGAAATTCAGATTACTTACAGCAGGCCTTCGGTTAAAGGGCGGCAGTTAGGCGCAGACATTGCTCCAATGGGTAAAGTGTGGCGTACTGGTGCTAATGAAGCAACTACCTTTCAAGTGAACAAAGATGTGAAGGTAAATGGACAAGCGTTAAAAAAAGGTAAATACAGCATACACAGCATACCTGGTGAGACCAAGACAACCGTGATTTTTAACAGCGTCTGGGACAAATGGGGACTTACGTATGATGAGAATGATGATGTTCTGCGTGTGGAAGTGCCGACGGAAGAGAAAAGTGAGTTTAACGAGCAGTTCTCCATTGTCCCTGATAAAACAGGGAAAGTAGATTTTTTATGGGGGAATTATGGTTTTTCTATAATGATCGAATAGGTTTGCCTTATATACCATGAAATAGCCTGTCGGATTAATTTTCGATAGGCTATTTTGTTTTTAACCAATTTTTCAGTCATCATACGCTAAAAATTAACTATTTTTGAAAAAAATCGGTGTTTTAATGTTTTTTGTGAAAAATATTGACGATATATTGCGTTCTATGCGATTTTTTGTAAAAAGAAGAAGCTCCTTTGGGAGAGGAGCTTCAACGCTAACCAATTATAAACCTATATTAAACTGAGGGGCAAAGTTATGAGCTATTGGTTATAGCTTTCGCTTTTTGATAACCTTTAGCCTTTTTTGTTATTACAAATATAATGCAGACGGTTTTTAGTTGCAAAATTATTAAGCATTAAATTTTATTTTTATTATTTTTTTATTTGAATATTGTTTTATTTACCATTTAGTCAACGTGACATGGAAAAAAAGTCTCATATTTTAGAACTTGACAACCTGGATACCCAAATTTTATCTATTTTAATGAACGATGCATCGATTCCGTATACTGAAATCGCTAAAAAGCTGGTGGTTTCGGGCGGAACGATACATGTTCGGATGAAAAAAATGGAGGAATTGGGAATTATTCGCGGTTCGAACCTAATTATCAACCCTCAACGCATAGGATTTGATATATGTGCTTTTCTCGGAATCTTCTTAGAGAAAGGTTCTTTATATAAAAATGCTGTTGAGCAGTTAAAAGAAGTTAAAGAAGTGGTTGAATTGCATTATTGTACAGGTCAATATAGCATGTTTGCCAAAATCATCTGTAGAGATACCAATCATTTACGACGCGTTTTGAACGAAGACATTCAAGCTATAAAAGGAATTGCCAGAACGGAAACTATTATTTCGTTAGAAGAGAGCATTAAAAGACAAATTAGCCTTCTTTAAACGGTTATTGAGAAAATTATATAAAAAAACCCGGCTCGTTAGCGGGCCGGGTTTTTTGAAAAAAGCGAATGCTATTTACTATAAGTAACATCTTTTACGGCCTGTACGACCTTTTTGATACTTGGAAGTGCCGCTTCCAATAATGTTGGAGCATACGGAAGAGGTACATCTGCTGAGATAACGCGGGTTACCGGAGCGTCGAGGTAATCGAACGCATCTTTCTGTATGCGAAACGCAATTTCCGAAGAAATAGAAGCTAAAGGCCATGCCTCTTCTACGACTACTAATCGATTCGTCTTTTTCACAGACTGAATAATGGTATCGAAATCAATCGGACGCACGGTTCTCAAGTCGATTAGATCTACAGAAAGGCCTTCTTTTTCTAACTCTTGAACAGCTGGAAGCACCACTCTCGGAAGCATTTTCCCGAAGGTGACTAAAGTAACGTCACTTCCCTCCTGCACGGTGTGTGCCTTTCCAAGTTCCAGATAATATTCTTCTTCAGGGACAGCTCCTTTGTCACCATACATTACCTCAGATTCCATGAAGATAACGGGATCCGGATCAATAATAGACTGCTTTAATAGCCCCTTGGCCTCATAGGGATTTGAGGGAACAACAACTTTAAGTCCAGGGGTGTTCGCAAACCAGTTTTCAAAGTTTTGCGAATGTTGGGCGCCAAGTTGGCCTGCGTTCCCGGTCGGGCCTCTAAAAACAATAGGTACGGAATATTGTCCGCCGCTCATAGAATATATTTTAGCTGCGCCGTTAATTATCTGATCGATAGCTACCAGAGAAAAATTAAAGGTCATGAACTCAATGATCGGTTTCAGTCCATTCATAGCTGAGCCGATACCGATACCAGCAAAACCCAATTCGGCAATCGGCGTATCAATAACCCGCTTAGCACCAAACTCATCCAGCATCCCCTGGCTAACTTTGTAGGCACCGTTATATTCAGCAACCTCTTCGCCCATTAGGTAGATCATTTCATCTTTACGCATCTCTTCGCTCATAGCTTCCCGAAGCGCTTCCCTGAACTGTATTTCTCTCATTATAGCATGTAATGTTTAAAACCGAAAATTGTACGCAAACCTACCATTAAATTTTGATATTTTGAAGCTAGAACGTTAAAAAGCAGGGTCTCCCGGCCTGTAACCGCTAAAAAACTCTTTGTACGGATTATCCCGGTAGAGTGCTATACCTTCGCGATGTTTGAAGGGGATATCCGGATTGAAAAGTTCTTCAAGTATATCTTTTAGGAATTCCGAAAAACGCACCTTGATCTGGGTTAGCTCTTCATCACGGATAAACTGCTTCCGGTTGCCGCTTCCTGAATAGAAGAGGCTGCCCTCCTCTCGTAACTTTCGAACACTATACAGATGGGGCTCAACAGACTGTCCCGGAGTACAAGATTCATACACATAGGTGTAAAAAAGTGTTTGGAAAAAAGCTTTATTGCCCTCCGGATGTCCAGTGTTAAAAAGATCGTCTATTTTTCCAATGCGGAGCTCGTCTGCACCGGTTTTATAATCAACAATACGGTACTTACCTGCATGTTTATCAATCCGGTCGATAATACCATAAAGGAGCACTGTTCTAGTCTCACCCGCTACCTGAATGGGGAAAGGATGAACATAGCTTTTGTTATTCTCAAGTTCGACAATCTCAAAAGGACTTATGCGCTCGTCGTGTTCAAGCACCAGTTCTGCAAAATCGCCTACAATCTTTAACATAATTTGCTGAATAGCATTAGGGTCGCTTAACTTATTAGTATCCTGATAGAGCTCCATTGATAAAGCTTTTCGACTGAATTCGGCAATTCTGCTTTTGGTAAATTTAATTTGGGAAGTACTGACTTCTGCGTGTTCTTCGGTTAGCGCCTCGTAAAACCATTGCAGCACCTGGTGGAAGACAGAGCCAAGCCGATTAAGCTCAATCTCATCAGCCGGCCGCTCAGGCTCCTTTATTCTGGCAATATATTTTAGGAAGAACAACAAAGGTGATTGCAAGTAGGTAGTGAACGCTGTAGCAGAAATCCTTGAACTTGCTCCTTCACCATTTGCAAAATATGCTTTGAGCTTATCCCAAACTAATCCTTTTTTTGGAACTTCCAGAGGGGGGACCATGTCTGGCGCCAGAACAGACTGACGTTGTAAAATTGTCCTGATCGAAAGCCTGCTTTCAAATTGCAGTTGTCTCAGAAAGCGGCTTGGCTCCCCGGTCGACTGCTCGGTTACTAATGTATTGTACAGGACATGAACCTCCTCAGCACGTTGTATGGTCCGATAAAAGAGATAAGCCGATAAGGCATCCTGGTTTTCAAGTACGGGAAGACCATGGGCTCTTCGGATACTTTCCGGAATAAAGCTGGCAGATGCGCTCAGCTTGGGAAGAACGCCTTCGTTAGCTCCAAGAATATATACGTGGCTGAAGTTCAGGGAGCGGCTTTCCAGAAAGCCCATAATCTGAATACCCTCCAGCGGCTCTCCGGCAATAGCTGCCGATAGTTTGGACAGGTGTCTACGTAGTAAATTAAGCGCGAGAATTACTTCGATATCGCCTTCTGGCGGGATGCTGTCCGTGAAAGTTTGCACATGCTGAACAAGTTCCCGAATCAGCGCGCTTTCAAGTTTACTGAGCAGCTGTCGTCCCTGCCTGTATTTTTGAAGGGAATGAAGCAGGGCAATCAATTGCCGGCCAAGCTGCCTGGCAGACTTTACAGGTGCGAAAAAATCCGGAATAGCCGTATCTCTCAAAAGTGTTGTTAAAGAAGCGTCTATCGGCACAGAAGAATTACCTGTAGCGATGTCCCGGACCTTCAATTTAACGGCTTCCTCTGCCCCGAAAAGGGGGTGCGAAAAAACCTTGTCGATTAAAGATGAACTGAATGTCTCCTCACGAAACTGTTGCTCTTTTGTCTGGATCCAAAGATCAATAAGGCCATACAACGCGGATTGAGCCAACGGAAAGCCCATCGTAATGTTTACACGCATATCAGCCGGCAAACTTTGGATCAGGGGCACGAGGAGCGCCTCGTCAGCGACAAGCAATAAACAATCGTTAAAAGGATGACGGGCCTCCCTTAGTAATTGGTTTAGCCGTTTGACCTGAACCGTATAGCCCAGGCAGGGATGAAGCGTCATTGCTTCCGTACGCGCTGCAAAAAGATCTTCAAAGTCGCCCAGGGCATTTTTAAGCTTGTGCTTAAGTGTATTCTGGCGGAGGAAATAGCCGGCTTCCTGTAAAGGGTCGTCTGTATAATAACGATCGCCATCAAAGTAGAATAGCGCCTTATCTTGTTCCTGCCACCTCATAAAAAGGGTTGCTTCAGCTCTGTTAAGCGCGTTAAAGCCAACGAAAATGATTTTTTTAAAGGGGGCGAAGTATTCCCGGCCATTCGTTGCGTCCAGCGCCAGTTTACGATAAATATGTGCTTGCGTAGTCAGTCCGTCTGATTCAAGGCTTTCATGAAAGTTTCGATAGAGCTTAGGCAGATCAGCCCACAGTTCTATAAATCGCTGCTGAATCGCTTCCTGTCGGTTGGCGCTGAAAGAATGCCAGAATTTCTCCAGGTAATGCAATTGTTCCGGACTGAAGTCTGGAAATTGCTGCCGGAAGACATCCATTTCGTAAAGTTCAAGGTAAACATGGTCCGGGTTGGCAAGCTCGTAATCCAGTTGTGCAAAATCGCTTAAAATGGTTTCGGCAATGGGATAAAAGATGTCCACAACAGCGGGCTCTTTACCTTGAGATCTTTTTAACTGATTAAAGCAATTGAATAAGGTGAAGAATTGCTTCAGGGGACTTGCGACCGTATATTCGGCAGATTTTGAAAAGGCTTCCTGGATAGTCGTTATCTCCGGAGACCAGAAAGGGCGGTTACTGAGCTTGGCCAGCTCATGCCTCAGATAGGTGGCTGGCCTTTTATTGTTAAAAATGATTAACAAATCTCCGAGCTCTCCCGGAAAGCGCCGATGTAGATCTGCCGCAACCAACGATAAAAACTTACGCATGCCCTTTTATAATTCGATGATATTTACTTCAGTATCCAGGCCATAAACAAGGTAGGCCTTTACATTATGATAACCCATTTCGCCGAGCAGGTCTTTATAATTCCGGATCTGACGCCGATGAGTCTCCTGCTGTGCGAGCGTGAATTTAAAATCGACCAGAATGGTATCGTTCTTTCCAACGAAAATTTTATCAGGTCTCCAGATTCGTCCATCACGATCGATAATGCTGCGCTCATTGAGCTGCCGATATTCCGGCGCGTTAAGAATACTGATTAAGATGGGATGACTTAAAACCTTTAGTACCTGTAAGCGGATGTTTTCACGCTCATCCATAGGAAGAAGACCCTCCTGGCTGAGTTGGTCAAGTTCTTTGTCCAGGGCATCCGGGTGTGCGATGCGTGAAAGGATTTCATGCAAAAGAATACCGCTCTTTCTGGCCTTCTCCACTTCCAATGCCGGGGTATCGGAAGGCGTTTGCCCGCTATTGAGTGTATGAAGCAATGCACCTTCTATAGGATAAGATTCGAAAGACCAAAATAGGGTGTCCGGGGGGCTGTCAGGTAGGTCTTCGTCGACATGAGCCTCTTGTTCAGCCTTATCCGGGTAACGTATTTCCTCTTTGAAACCAAGACCGAGCTCGTGACCGTAATCTGCGATCGTCATCCTTAACAAGTCCGCTATAAGCTTAACGCCGCCCTTATCCCCCTTCACGTCCGGAGCGAAAAGGTGAAGCTCCTTCACGGCGCGGGTGTTTGCAACATAGAGCACATTCAGGGCATCCAGGTAATTATGGAGCATCTCTTCAAAGTAATGTTTGTATAGAGATGAGTGAGCAAGGGATGCCTGATAGGCAACGGGAACAGCGCCAAGCAGCTGATAAGGAGTTTCGGCTGTTTCTGGCCAGATGATACCCTGCCCGTCCAGGTTCCAGTTGCAAAACGGAATAAGTACGACGTCGAAAGCCAGGCCTTTCGATTTATGTATCGTAAGCACCTCGACTGCGTTTACTCCTTCAGCGTTGGGTAAAGCACTGAAAATACCTTCCTCCTCCCAATAATCAATAAAAGGACTGATGCCGCGCTCACCTTGCTGATTAAAATAGGCGATCAGATCCCGGAAGGCGAGCAAATATGGCAGGTGCAATGGATCCGATGCTAGGGAAAAGGCTGAAATCAATTTTTCCACAGATTCCGCGAGCGGAATTTGCTGCCAGTTGTCCCAGTTCTCGCTCCACGCTCTCGGGAGATGGGTTGACAAGTCGGACACATCAGCATCTTGTAAAGACATAAAAAACGCGTCGTCCGAAGATTGTTCTTTTTGAATCAGCCGCAGCAGGTAGCAGACATTCGCCAAGTAAAAAACCCGGTCTGAAGTAGCGGAAGACATGGCTTTTAAAGCAAAAATTAAAAGTTTAACCGCTCTGTTCTCGCTCAAAAGTAACGCCTCCGCGGAGACGACATCATAACGACCAGGGTTTCCTGAAAAACCCTGGTTTGTCAGCAAGTAATTTACAACAAGCCTTGCTTCTGCATTTGTACGCACTAGAATACCAATCTGTGAGGGCTTGTACGTGCCGTTCTCAAACCAAGACTGGAGTTTCGTAACCATTGCTTCCAAAGAGGCGGCTTGTGTACTCTGTCTTCTGGCCCAATCGTGATTGCTTTCTACCGGCAGAAAATGAAGCTGCACCCGTCCAGCAGTCTTTTTCGTTCCCTCGGGAAATCGTTGCGCGTGTCCCGAATAAGCTTGAACCAGAAGCGAGTCGTTTCCGGACTCCGCCCACCAGCTCCTGTAGAGTTCTGTAGGCAGCGCATCCCGCACCTGCTGATTTAAAGCTTCTTGTGCGATAGCCGGGCTGTGGCGAAAAAGAAAGTTATTGAATTCGATAACCTGGCGATGGCTGCGGTAGTTTTCTTCAAGTGTGGCTTGAACAATTCGTTTATCGCCAACCTGCTCCGAGACGCTCCGGTGTAAAATCTGCCAATCCCCGTTTCGCCATCTGTATATGCTTTGCTTAATATCTCCCACAATCAAATGTTCCGGCATAGATAGACTCGGAGATCCCAGCGCGTTTTCCAATAACGGATATAAGTTTGCCCATTGATTCCTGGAGGTGTCCTGAAATTCGTCAAATAGAAAAAAACGATATCGGCTGCCCATTTTCTCCCAGATAAAAGACGTGTTCCCTCCTATTTTGGTAAGATTTCTTAATAAATTCTGGGCATCACTAATTAAGAGGACGGCATGTTCAGCACGGTAAGCAGAAAGAAGTTCCTGCATTTCACTTAATAGTCGCAGGTAATACAAATTCGTCTCTACCGTTTGAATAAGGAAATATTCTGGGCTCTCTTCTCGATAAATTGTGAAAAGTTCTTTCAGAATAGGGTTAGCTGAATTAAAAAAAGTCTTTATTTCAGAAGAGATTGGCTCTTTTCCCCACAACTCAACCTGATCGACGTAAGGCTCCATTTTTAAGAGATCTTCAACATCTTTTGAAGTTAACGGACGTCGCCGTGAAAATGTCGACAATTTGGTTAGCGGGTTGTGTGACTTCTTTAAAAAATGTGCTGGCTCCATGTCGAACTGAGCATAGAGTTCCTCCAGACTTTCCAAACGTGAAGCAATTTTGTTTTCAAATATGGCCGTTTTCTCTTTACCCCAGGCGTGCAACGTATCAAAAGCGCTTTTTCTAGACTCTTCTGGAATTGCTCGTATAGCTTCCCCGAAGGCATTAAATCGTTCTTTGAATAATTCGTTGGTAAGATCCAGCAGTGTTGATCGGTAATTCCAGCTTTTACCCTGCTGAATTTTGTTTTCGGCGTAATCCATGATCCAGTTGAGGAGATCCGGACGATTATCCAGCAATAAATGCAGACGGGAAACGAGCTCTTGCTTAACCTTTTGCTGGTTCATTTCCAGCTTGAACCCAGATGAAATACCAAGTTCAAAAGTGAAACTGCGGATAATTTTCTGGATAAAACCATCGATTGTACTCACTGAAAAGCGACTATAATCGTGCAGGATCTGCCGGTAATGCCTTCTCGCCTCCTCCTTCCAGAGAGCAGCATCTTTCTTCATACCATTTGCCGCAAGTGCGTTGAGATAAGGAGCTGCAGCGACCTCTCCGGAGGCAATTCCTGCCAAGACTCGAAGAATCCGATCCTTCATCTCCGCAGTTGCTTTATTGGTAAACGTGATGGCCAGTATTTCTGAAAACCTTACCGAATCCTCAAATAAAAGCGATAGGTAATGAACCGTCAGACTGAACGTTTTCCCCGAACCCGCCGAGGCACGCAGTACTTTGATCGATTTTACCTCTTTCATAGTGATAGTGGTTACTGAATCGTCAGGGCCTGTATGTTCGAAGCGCCACTTTCATTCTTCAGGCGATCAATCGCCGTAACAATATAAGTGTAACGGCGCCCTTTACGAACTGATTCATCTGTGAAAAAGGTTCGGTTTCGATCATAAATAATTTCTAGAATGCTTCTCGGGTCCTGTAAATTAACGTCCTCCCCCTGGTTAAATCGGTAAACTACGTAACCGTAGGCCTTCTCCCCATCAGTCGCGGGCTCTGGAGCATCCCACCTCAGCGATACCGCGCCAAATTGATAACTATTGGCCTGCAGGTTTTGAGGAGCAAGCGGGGGGATGCTATCCAGCCATGGCATATTTGGAGGGAGAGCTTTATAACGATAAAAGTTGTATTGTAAAGAATCCCGTATTCCCCCCAGGTTGTTAACGAGTGATTTGGAGCTGAAAAAGACACTACCCTGTATACCGAAGCGATTTCTTAAATAACGAATCTGGTTCGGCAGCTGATTTTTTTCACGCCAGCCCGGTGCATTATCTGCCGCTCTGTACGCAGCATGCCCGATATAAAGGTGCTTTCCGTAACTGTTATTATTCCACCAATTCAGGAGCTTATCGTACGCCGCCGCGCGGTTATTAAAAGCGAAATAGATTTGTGGATTGATGTAGTCCACCCACCCCTGCTGCACCCAGTTTCGGGCATCGGCGAATAACTGGGAATACCCGCTCAACCCCGAGGTTTCAGATCCTTCAGGATGTTGATTCTGATTTTGCCAGATACCGAAGGGGCTTACACCAAACTTGATAAAAGGCTTTTCCTTGTGTACCTGTTCTGATATCCGGCGGATCAGTTGGTCGACATTCGCCCGGCGCCAGTCATCGATATGCCGAAATCCGGCTCCATATTTTCTGAAAGTATTTAGATCCGGAATTTCCTGACCTTTTGCCGGATAAGGATAGAAATAGTCGTCGAAATGAACGCCGTCGATGTCGTAATTCCGAACGACATCCAGGATCACGTCAACAATATATTGCTGAACTTCCGGCAGGCCGGGATTGAACAGCTTTTTACCACCGTAGTTAAAAAACCACTCCGGATGTTTCCGGGAGATGTGATTGGGATTGGTGTTGGATGGCACTAAATCAAAGGCAGCCCGATAAGGATTAAACCAGGCATGGAGCTCCATACCCCTTTTGTGGGCTTCTTCAACCGCAAATTCTAGCGGATCGTAGTAGGGTGCGGGTGCTTGTCCCTGGCGGCCCGTCAGAAATCGACTCCAAAGTTCCTTACCGTTGTAAATGGCATCCGCTGAAGGTCTGACCTGTAAGAATATGGCGTTTATCCCCGCCCGTTGGTGTGCGTCCAGTAAAAAAGACATCTCGCGCTTCTGTTCTTCAGCGTTTAACCCGGGCTTGGAAGGCCAGTCGATGTTGGCTACCGTAGCCACCCATACGCCCCGAAGTTCACTTTTAGGAAGTGTCGCCGCCAGTCCGGCAGCATCTGCCTGAGCCCAAACTTGCTGGATAAAAAAAAGCCCGGCTAAAGCAATCATTAATGTTTTTCTATTCATATTCATTTTCCAAACCGCTCTGCCTAAACAAAAATGAGCGGTTGCTCGAAGCGGTAAAGATAATTAACGAGTAGCCTATGCTAAAATAATTGCCGTGTTTTTACGTGCAGTTATACAATGGAATAATATTTGTAGTTAGAACATAAATTGTTAGGATTGCCTTGAATTATGCTTAGCCAACGGGAGTTGAAAGGAAGTAGGGGGATGATTAAGAGCCCGTCAAGAATCGGTTTTTTCGCTGCTGCACTTTTAAGCCTCATTTTGACCAATGCGTTTTACTATTCAAGAAATCAGCAATACGATTTCATACCTCAGGAAATTTCTTCAGAACGAGACAAACTTGAATGTGAACTGGATCGTATGGAAGCGGAACTAAATCGCTCATCTACCCGGATAGAAAACGTTCCAGGATCAGCGCTGGAGGAGCAGAGCGAATGTCTATCTTCCGTTCGTACGCTTAGAGCAAGACTTGGGCAGCAATCCATCACCTTGGCTAATTTTGGAACCCTCAAAAACGAAATCGGACAGCTTAGGCAATCCATTGAACGATACTCTTCAGAGATAAAAAAATCACTTGCCACCAGCAATTTGTCGGACAAGCTTGCTGAAGGGGCAACGCCGTCGGAGAAATTCGTTAAAGCGAATCGACATTCCGCTGACTACAGATCGCCCCTTACGAGTGAAAATTCTATGATGACATCATCTGTTCAATTGCTAACCTTTCGGGAAGCTTCAAAAGACAGATACAAAAAAGAAAATCGTGCGAAGCGTGTTGATTTTCTTAAGATGGAAATCAACTTTACTGAGAATAACCTCTCGAATGCCAATTACCCGATATACGCCCGCGTCTTGGATCCCACTGGAAACCTGGTTCTTGATCATGATCGGTCCGGAAGGATTGCTTCCACCCAGTTGCAGTATTCAGCCAAATGGGATATTGATTTTTTTAACGACGGCCGTCAATATGCGCTGGATTGGAAGCCCTCTCAAGGCTTCATGCCCGGCACCTATCTCATTCTATTGTTTAATGAGCGAGGTACGAATATGGGAGAAGCATCCATTTTGCTCAGATAGGAACAATTTCATCTGAAGGAACAGTAATGAAAAAGGTCGTTCCACGATTTATTCGGGTTTCATAATAAATTATTCCATGCATGCTTTCTACGGTTTGCTTCACGAAAGCCAAGCCAAGGCCGGTACCGGAACTCTTAGTGGTAAAGTTGGGCTGAAAAATTCGCTCCCGCACCTCTTCCCGGATACCGTTGCCATTATCTCTTATGGCTATGCTGATCCTTTCACCCTGTACTGAGACCTGTAACTGTATTATGCACTTACCACTTGGCTTAGCTTCTATCGCATTTTTAATGAGGTTAGTAAAGGAACGGAGTAGTTGGTCACGGTCGCCTAAAACGATAAGCCGTTTAATTTCTTTTGGATACTTAAAAAAAACACCCACAGCAGGATTGCTGCTATAAATCGGAATAACTTTTTCGATCACTTCAAGGATGTCTACGCGGTCGAACTTGGTGTCCGGCATTTTTGCAAAATTCGAAAATTCCGACGCGATCGTCGATAGACTATCAATTTGCTCGATAAACGAATGGATGAAACGTTCAAATTTCTGATCAAATTTCGGGTCGTTTTCACGCCAGGAACGTTCAAGAAGCTGAACGCCAAGTTTTAGTGGTGTTAGGGGATTCTTAATTTCGTGGGCTACCTGCTTGGCCATTTCTCTCCACGCTGACTCCCGTTCGGATTGAGCGATTTTATTGGCACTGTCGTCCAGTGCAATAACCAGTTGATTATATTCCCGGACCAATGCACCTATTTCATCATTCCGCTCCCACTCGATTGTTTCGTTCGTGCGGTCCATACTTAGCTTGGCCAGGTTGCGCTGAATGAGTGTAAGGGGCTCTGTAATGCGATTGGCCACAAAAACGGCGAAAAGTCCGATAACAACAATAACCAGCGCATAAATATCGATTAGCGTATTAATCAACATTCCAAAGTGCTGATAATTTTCTTTGCTGCTTGAAAAGTTAGGTAAAGACAAGTAAGCTATAGGCTCTCCAAGATTATTCTTTATAGGGGCATAGGCTGTACTATATCGGAACTGTCCGATCTCTTCTTCATGGAGAAACTCCGAGCGCCCCAGCCGTACCAGATTAAACCAAGCTTCAGGGTTCATATAGGGTGAAAGAAAACCTAAGTCGTATATCTTGGCCTGGGACGCGTATAGAAGCTCACCCGAAGCGTTATAAAGCTCGATATCCGTTGCGTTATTGGCGGCTGTCCGGCTTAGTTCTCCTTCCAGGGATTCCGCGGTGAAGTTTTTGTCTCCGAGGAACCAATCGGTTTCAATATTTGAGGCAATACGGTTCACTTGTTTTACCGCCGCCATTTGACGCTGACGTTGGTATTGATTGCTGGTGCTGAAGAAGGTAATAATACCCGTAATGATCAGCGCATTGACGACAATAAATACGATCGAAGCTTGTATCCGGGTACTGTACAGAAGGTGATGTTGGCCGATCTGAATCATCTTTTTTAGTGAACGCAGGCTGAAATCATATCTTCGGAATTTCTGAGTAAGCCATTTAATAATATAGGCCACAATTGAAAAAAGGAGCAAAACCAGGAATAGAAAAGAGAGGGAGGCCAGTTGCAGCCATAAGCCCTGCTTGGGCTTGCTGATTACCATAAGGTCTTCCTCTGTAGGGCGGTAGGCCAATTGAATATCTTTGTTGCGGTTGCTGATGTTGCTATACTGCTTCACCTCCCCCGCTGGATATCCATCGTCAGTAGTAGGAAACACTCTGGTTCCGAACTGATAGACGAGGGATCCTTGCCGGTAAAAAGCATATGAATAATCGTCCAGAACCTGTTCACTTCTCATCTGATCCGTTGACAAGACATCCGGGAAAGCGGTATAGCGATTTATTCTGTCGCCGCTTAATTCTATGAGTAGCGTTCCTTTTACCTCGTCCTGATATAAAATAGGGATCAGACCGAAGTAGCGTACGTTACTCAATACCGCACCGTATCGATAAAAATATCCCGAGACCTTGACGGCCTCATTCGCAACTCTATTCTTGTAGTTTGCAATTAATGCACCTTCCTCAGCTCCTTCTCCGCCGGGCAGCAGGCTGGTCGTTAATTCAAATTTAGATAGATATTCGCCGAAATACGTCCTTCTGATATAGTTGTGAAAGACTTCGCGGTTTTCCTGCCCGCCCTTTTCCAGCTGAGCGCGAATTACCGGATCCTGCCCGATACTTTTTTCAATGGAAGAAAACTTTTCCAGGATGTTGGGATTGTCCTCGGCGTTAATCTCTGTCAGAATTTTTCTTTGATTGTCAAGCTCTTTGAGCTCCAGAAACCCGGTTAACTTGATGGAAGCGATGCAGGAAAACAATAGCAGTGTAGCAATGAATACCGCCAGATTAAATTTATGCTGATTGTAAAACGAATAGGCCCGGATCAGGACAATCAAACTAAAAACAAAAAAACTTACGGTAAGCTCGGAAGTGAATGAAAGCACAGCTGCATAGAAGCATACGGTCATAAGAAACAGGACAAGGCTGAAACGCCCCCCCGTCTGAAAGTCCATAGAGATCGCAAATAACGTTTCCAGAAGAAGGAATAAAATAAGCAGAACGAGGCAAAGGGAAAAAATGCCCAACCAACTGAGTGCGTCCAATCGCAGGATATTCGTTACGTCAAAAATAATATTGGAGTTCTGAACCAAATCACTGAACACGGAAACGGATTGATTGGCGACCAGCACGACTATAGTGGCGATAACCATATACATGAACAGGCTAAATAATCTATGCGAAGCCTTTTCCTTCCGGATTAATTGGAACCGATAACTATACACATAACACATGAACCAGGCGACGGAAAGGATGTTCAGGAAAAAATCGCCCAAAGAAGGAGAAAATGAACCGGATCCGTAATATGAAGGTTGAAAAACCTGGCTAATGAAGTGGGTTCGCATCCAATCAATCTTGAGGTCGATTATTCGAATGGCCGCCAGATAAGAAAAAAGCAGAAGAATGGATAGCTTGATTTTTCCCGAATTGGCGATCCATATGCATACAGTCGTAACCCAAAGAGAGAGAAAAAGAAGCGTCAAAAACCAAAGATGTTGTGTCGAAGAAGAATAAAGGGTCTTGGAGTTCGGATCTTTTAACTTTACGGATAGCAGGTATTGACCGTCGATGTTTCTGATATTATAGACAAGCGTGTCGCTGAAAGAGGCCACCTCCAGGTTTTGATTACCTGTAAGGTCTGCATCAAATCGGTTGCCGAGATAAGCATTATTTAGAGCGTAATTGCTTTTAATCGGAATTAATGCCACTGCGGAAAAGGCGCCGCTGGTTTTCTTAATCGCCTCAAACCAACCATTTTCCGTCGTGAGAAAGGAGCTGCCGTCTAGCAGACCTGCATCAGACTGCGGTACAACCCGGTCCGAGCCCCAGAAAATGAGATCGTTGTTTGAATAGGTATAAACAAATACACGATGCTGGTCACTATAGCGCTCCAGAAGGTTTTGAGCGAGGCTATCGTTTCCAGGCAGCTCCTTCAACATTTCAAAGGAACTGGTGTCTTCCAGGAGCGTCCGTACCAGACGCTCCTTCCGGTGAAGATTTCTTTCTATAGCCTGTCCATCTGCCTCCAGAATATCGCGCGAGTCAAAGCTACGACTCATAAAGAAAGCTGAAAGTGCAAAACACCAGGTTAGGACAAACAGCGAAATACGGACTTTAGAAGAGGTCTTCACAGGCATTTCTGTACTTGTATGGTAAAAGTAGCAAAAAACCTATAGAAACGAATCGTGTTTTAAGCTAGTTCAGCGGAACGAACAGCTGCTTGCCGATCGACCTTTTTAACAAGTCCCTGAAGAACTTTGCCCGGTCCAACCTCGATGAACTCAGATGCCCCGTCCGCCAGAAGAAGCTCAACTGTTTGCGTCCAGCGAACGGCTCCTGTAAGCTGGTGGATGAGGTTTTCTTTGATCTGCGAAGGTTCACTATGCGGCCTGGCATCAATATTCTGATAAACGGGGCAGGAGGGCGCTACAATTTCTACCTGACGGATGGCATCCTCCAATTCTACACGTGCAGATTCCATTAATGGAGAATGAAACGCTCCTCCTACATTTAATTTCAAAGCCCTTTTTGCGCCCGCCGCCAAAAGCATTTCGCAGGCTTTATCAACACCTTTAATGGTACCTGAGATAACCAGTTGACCCGGAGAGTTGTAATTCGCCGGGACAACAACCTCGCTGACCTGTTGGCAAACGTCCTCTACCGTGAAGTCATCCAGACCTAAGATCGCGGCCATTGTGGAGGGTTGAATCTCACAGGCTTTTTGCATGGCGTTCGCCCGCTTCTGAACCAAACGAAGACCGTCTTCAAAACTTAAAGCTCCCACGGCCGTCAAGGCAGAAAACTCACCAAGGGAATGCCCTGCAGCCATTGTCGGATTGAAGCCGGACTTGAGCAAACGGGCCAGAATAACAGAATGGAGAAAAATTGCCGGCTGGGTAACGCGTGTTTGCTTAAGTTCGTCTTCGGATCCGTTAAACATAATCTCCGTGATCTTAAAACCAAGAATTTCATTCGCAGACTCGAAGAGTTCACGTGCTTCGGCACTCTGCTCGTAAAGATCCTTGCCCATACCGGTAAATTGCGCCCCCTGGCCGGGGAATAAATATGCTTTTTTCATCTCAATGCTTTTAAACAGTTAGTTATAAGTTCTATACCAGATCCGCGGTAATCAACCGGAGAAACTCAGCCCTTGTCCGCTCATGTGCAAACTCGCCTGTAAAGGCAGATGTAGTCGTCACCGAATTCTGCTTCTGTATGCCCCGCATAGCCATACACAAATGCCGACATTCGATAACAACGGCTACACCGGCCGGATTAAGCGTTTCTTGTATACAGTCTCTGATTTCATTGGTCAGGCGCTCCTGAACCTGAAGACGCCGTGCAAAAGCGTCGACTACCCGAGGAATTTTACTCAAGCCAACAATATGTCCTTTAGGAATATAAGCCACGTGTGCCTTTCCAAAAAAGGGAAGCATATGATGCTCGCATAGCGAGTAGACCTCTATGTCCTTCACAACGACCATCTGGCTGTAATCCTCCTGGAACATCGCTCCACGAAGAATCGTCGCCGGATCCATGTCATAGCCATGCGTGAGAAACTGAAGGGCCTTGGCCGCTCGTTCCGGCGTCTTCAGTAAGCCCTCCCGCTCAGGATTTTCGCCGACCTGACCTATTATTTCCCGATAATGTCCCGCCATGTTGCTCACTTTTTCCTCATTATAGCGGTCTATTTTCAAATAACTTTCTTCTCCGTTCATGTGTATTGGTGTTGCAGCTAACCGAAATACTCAACCGAATTGTTCTCCGTTTCCTGGAGCTTTACGGCATGTAAAAAGGCTTTTTCCTGTTCTATAGGACCTTTGAGCTGATGAAAAATCTCTACAGCCAAAACTTCGGTCGAAGCCATTTTACCGGTCATAAAATCAACGTCGATGTTAATATTCCGATGATCTAGTTTTTCCACAACCCGTTCTAGAATGATGGTCTTTAATCTTCTCAAGTCTATAACGAAGCCTGTTGTAGGGTTGATCTCCCCCTTGACCGTCACAAATAATTCGTAATTGTGGCCATGCCAGTTAGGGTTGCTGCATTTACCGAAAGCGTCCTCATTCTCCTGAAGACTCCAATCCTCTCGATACAATTTGTGGGCAGCACTGAAACGCTCTCTGCGGGTAATGTAAATCATTTTAATAAAATAATCCCGCAAAGATAGAAATTAGCTTCGCGCTTTGAAACTATTACAAGAGGGATGGTCTATTACTTGGCGACTTTTTGCATTATTGTGATATGAATAAGCCCGAAGCAAATCCCAGAATCCTCCTGGTCGCCGCTACAGAAAATGAAGTGGCCCCTTTTTTGCGATGCATGAAAATGAAAACTTCACGCTTCAACGTTGAAGTGTTGATTACCGGCGTCGGGATGGTCGCTACAGCATTTGGTATGGGGACAATGCTTGCGCAGCATAAATTTACCCTAGCGATAAACGCAGGGATAGCCGGCTCGTTCGATAAAAGTCTCCCGCTGGGTGAGCTTGTAATGGTGGAAAAAGACTTTTTTACGGAACTAGGAGCGGAAGATGGACCTGAATTTATACCGATTGAGCAGCTTGGGCTTGGTAATTCGGAAACGATACCAATCACGTTTTCGGACCAGAATCCTTTCCCACCGGCTTCGCTCAGGCGGGTAATGGGGGTGACGGTAAATACCGTTCATGGAAACCCAGCGTCTATTGACCGGTTAAACTTGCGTATACCAGCAAAGGAACTGGTAGAAACGATGGAGGGCGCTGCTTTCTATTATGCCTGCAGCCGGGCGAAGCTGCCTGCCATACAAATCCGGAGCATTTCAAACTATGTGGAGAAAAGAGATCGTTCCAGCTGGAAGTTACAACTTGCCATTGGAAAATTGAACGACTACCTTATTCATCACTTGATCGGGGAATGACATTAATATCTTATTGATGCGCTAATATTGTTTTGGAATTTTTTGTTTATGAGTATATGAAAATAAAATTAGGTTTTTCACCTTGTCCAAATGATACATTCATATTCGATGCGATGATTCACCATAAGGTTGATACGGAGGGGCTGGAGTTTGACGTGTTCTTTGATGATGTGGAAACACTTAACCAAAAAGCGTTTAAACAAGAGGCAGACGTTACTAAACTGAGTTTTCATGCTTATGCCTACGCTGTGGAGAATTATGTGTTATTGAATTCCGGAAGTGCATTGGGTTTCGGTGTCGGGCCACTTGTCATTGCAAAAGACCCCAAATGGACGAGCAAGTGGTTTGAAGCAACGAGAGATCCGGAAAAAGGACAGCACTATTTCCAACAGGCTGTAGTCGCATATCCCGGCCGTTTTACGACAGCTAATTTTCTTTTCGGACTTGCTTTTCCTACGGTAAGCAGAAAAAAGGAGCTCGTTTTTTCTGAAATAGAGGAAGCTTTATTAAAAGAAAATGCAGACCTGGGACTAATTATACATGAAAACCGATTCACATATGAAGACAAAGGCCTGCACAAGGTAGTTGACCTGGGCGACTTTTGGGAGAGGACAACTGGAAGTCCGATTCCCCTTGGAGGAATAGTCGTAAAACGCTCTTTTAGTCAGGAACTGAAGGAAAAGATAGACCGAGTGATCCGAAAGAGTGTAGAATACGCTTTTGAAAATCCCTCTTCAGGCATAGAGTTCATTCGTTCCCATGCTCAGGCTATGAGAGAAGAGGTAATGTATAAGCATATCGAGTTATATGTAAATGATTATAGCGTTGATCTTGGAAACGTTGGTAGAACGGCTGTAAAGAATTTATTCAAAAAAGGAACTGAACTGGGTCTTACCCCAATAACACAACAGGAGTTATTTTTAACAAATTATGGAGAAAAGACACACGTATAAAAGTGGTATCATTGGAAACTGTGCCTACATCGCGCACGTGATGGAAGATACGTCAATTTCCTGGCTTTGCTGGCCAGCTTTCGACAGCTCTTTTGTCCTTGGTGGAATGCTTGACCGGGGCCGTGGTGGAGAATTCTCTATTCGTCCGGATGGCGATTTTGAGTCGTCTCAGCGCTATCTTCCGAATACCAACATTCTGGAAACGGAGATAAAAAACGGAGACGGGACCTACCGCGTAACGGACTTTGCCCCACGCTTTAGCCAGTACGAACGGTATTACAAACCCTTAATGTTGATTCGCAAAGTAGAGCCGATAGCCGGTGCACCGCGCGTCCGAATGCGGTGCTATCCGGTTACCGACTATGGAAGAAAGGAGCTGGACCGGCATCGCGGAAGCAATCACGTCTCCTTTACGGGAGCTGGTTCTGAGATGCGGCTGACCACCAATGTTCCGGTAAGTCATTTTTTTGAAGAAGGGACCATTCTTCTTAACGAGACAAAATACCTGATTCTGACCTATGGAAGTCCTTTGGAAGCGCCACTGGAGATCACCGCAGAAGACTTTCTTAGAAAAACAAGCAACTACTGGCGCACCTGGATCAAGCATACGACAATACTTCCCTTTTACCAGGCCCAGGTTATCCGCTCTGCCCTGGCCCTTAAACTACACCAGTATGAAGATACCGGCGCTATTATTGCCGCAAGTACCACCAGCCTCCCGGAGTCGCCGGGCAGCGGCAGAAATTGGGACTACCGATACTGCTGGCTACGAGACAGCTACTACGTTCTGGCTTCTCTGAGCCACATTGGGCAGTTTGAAGAGATGGAACACTATTCCGAATTCATAGCTAACATTTTTGTAAACGAGCAAGGGAGATTCCAGCCTCTTTATAGCATTACCGGCAAAGCCAGACTGATAGAAGAAGAGCTGCAGCATCTTTCGGGGTATTTGGGAAATCTGCCGGTAAGAGTGGGAAACCAGGCTTATGAGCACATTCAAAATGATGTTTATGGGCAGGCGCTACTTTCTATTCTGCCACTGTATACGGACAGCCGCTTCGTACTGGCTGAGAAATCGCGCTCGGCCAAATGGCTGACCAGGATGCTGGAGAAAATTGAAGAAACCATTGATGAAAAAGATGCCGGAATTTGGGAATTCAGAAATTTCGCTAATTATCACTGCTATACGAATTTATTTCAATGGGCCGGTGCGAAGGCGGCGCTACGCATAGCGCATTCATTGGAAGAGGATTCGCTGAAAGAGCGTGCGGAAAGGCTTATTGAAAAAGCGGCGGCCCACATCGAGAGTTGTTACGATGAAGACCGGAAAGTCTATACCCATGCCGAAGGGAGCAGCCATCTGGACGCCAGCACGCTTCAACTGATTCTGATGAACTATCTGGATCCGGAATCCCAGCGCGCGAAGGATCATCTCGCCGCTTTAGAAAAGGAGCTTAGGGGAGAAAATGGCTTGTTTTACCGTTACCTTCATGAGGATGATTTCGGGAAACCTAAAACTACTTTTCTGATCTGTGCTTTCTGGTATGTCGAAGCACTGGCATGCGTCGGTCGTGTGGATGATGCAATCGAAAACTTTGAGAAACTCCTGCCCCATGCCAACCACCTTATGTTGTTTAGTGAGGATGTGGACGAGCGCAACGGTGGTCAATGGGGGAACTTTCCACAGGCTTATAGCCATGTCGGCTTGATGAATGCCGTATACCGCATTGCTACTCGCCTGAATACACCCCGTTTCCTGATCAGGGATGAATAACGAAACAAGCGCCGATCCGGATCGGCGCTTGTTTACTACCAGTGAGCCATTAACTCTGTAAGGCTTCGAGCAGACGAATTACCTCCGGCTGGCTCTGTAAATAGTAACGTGCTGCCGAAACGTTGCTGCCGACTTTTATCGAGATAGCTCCTTCCGGAAGCGCTTTAAAAGTGTCTTCGTCGGTCCTGTCATCACCAATGGCCAGGATGAAATCATAGGCCTGGTCATGCAGAATATTAAGTGTAGCACGGCCTTTATTCACATCTCCGTTTTTAACCTCCACCACATTGTCTCCATCTAGCATTTTCAGCCCGAAAGCATTTAGCTGGTATTGCAGATTGTCCATCAGCTCATTCGCCCGTAAACTGCCCAACCCTTTCTGAACCTTCCGGTAGTGCCAGGCAAGCGAATAGCTTTTTTCTTCGATAAAGGAACCGGGCGTTTTATCGGTATAATCCTCCATAAGTTTGATAACATCCTCTTTCCAGGCGGTGGAAAGCCCTGGTTTCTGTTCCCACTCATCACTGTTGAGTTTCGTCCAGGCACCATGCTCAGCAACCAGTCCGTATGACTTCCCTGCAAACCAGTGCTGAAGAGTTGTGTGCTTCCTTCCGCTTATAATCACCACGTTGTTAGCCGGATTATCATTAAAGTAGTCCAGCAGCTCGTATAAATGCGCATCAGGAGAAGCTTCATCGATGTCCTTTTTGAAACCTACTAGGGTCCCGTCATAATCTAGCAAAAAAAGCCGCTTTTTAGCCGATTTATATTGCTCTATGATGGATTGCTTAACCGTTGCCTTCACCAGGTTTGCTTTGGAACTCTGTTGGAAGTTCTTAACCCAGCTCAGCCTTTCCATAAAAATACGAACCCAATGATGGACGTTAAATTTAAAGACAACTTCACGCATGGCTTTCATCCGGCTAGCCATTTCGTCATCAGGCATATTCAGTGCCTGGATGAGCGCTTTACGAACCTGACTGATGTTGTTCGGATTTACAATGAGCGCGTCATTGAGCTCGTTGGAGGCACCTGCCATTTCACTTAATATCAAAACTCCGCTATTATCGTTCCGGCTGGCAACGTATTCTTTACTGACGAGGTTCATGCCATCGCGCATCGGCGTTACCAGGCAGACATCCGCCATGTTGTAAAGAGCTGATATGATTTCAATAGGATACCCGTGATAAAAATAGGCAATGGGATGCCAATGGAATGTGCGAAAGCGGGCGTTAATATGTCCGACGAGACGATCAATTTCATCCTTAAGTTGCTTGTATTGCGGAACGGTATCTCTCGAAGGCACTACAACCATATACAATACGATCTGTTCGAGGTATTCGGGATTTTTTTCCAGCAGTAGCTCAAATGCCTTCAAACGCTGAATAATACCTTTGCTATAATCCAGACGATCTATTGAAAGAATAAGTTTTTGGCCTTCATAGCCTTGTTTCAGGCGCTGTATGTGATCGAGAACTTCTGGGGATTTACCTAGTCTTGAGAATTTTTCGCTGTCCATACCCATCGGGAAGGGTTCGGCAAACACCATCCTGTTTTCGACCAGGAGACGGTTGGAGTCCACGTGTACCGGCAAAAGATGTGTCGCCGCACTTATGAAGTGTCGAACATCGTCAAACGTGTGGAAGCCCAGAAGATCCGCACCGAGCATACCTTTTAGGAGTTCTTCCCGCCAGGGAATATGGCGGAAAAGTTCCTGCGAAGGAAATGGAATGTGATTAAAAAAGGCGATAGACACATCCTCCCGCTCCAACCTTACTAACCCGGGCACCAATAAAAGTTGGTAATCGTGCACCCAAATGGTATCTCCATCCTCCAGGTGCTCCAATACAACCTTTGCAAACTTTTTATTAACCTCTACATAACTGAGCCAGTTCTGATAATCGAATTTGGCGTAAGTAGAAAGGTAATGAAAAATAGGCCAAAGTACCTCATTACTGAAGCCTTCGTAATATCCTTTGATTTCATCGGCACTGAGGTAAACGGGCACCAGGCTCAAAGAGGCTAATTGCTGTTCAATTTCGAGCCGCCGGTCTTCCTCTTCGACTTCCAGACCCGGCCATCCGATCCATATATTTTCTCCTTCCCGATAAATGGAACCTAGCCCGGTTGCCAAACCACCTTCGCTTGGTGTTAACTTATAATGCTCATTCTCTTCAGTGATCTTAACAGGTAATCGGTTGGAAACAATAAGGGTTTTACTCACGTTAAATAGTATTAGAAAATTATTAAGATTTTAGTCAGGGTATTTAGTCTAGCAAATTTCGAACCGCAATCCGCCTATTTTTGTAAACTTGCGGAACATTTGACATCAAAGGCATTGAGAAAACTTATCTTCCTCGGACTGATTATTTTCGTTGTGTTTATCGTCATCTTCTATCGGTACCTGCCAAAAGAGATGAAACAAACCTTGTTCCGGGTCTTGGCCATTGTCCTGGTTCTTCTTTGGATCTACCTACTGATCCGCTACGGAAGGCTCTAAAGCAACAACTGATGCAGACTTGTTTGATCGGTTCAACACCCTAGACCACCGAATTTAGTTAAAATTTTGCTTTAATTCAAGCCACCCCATTAGGAATCTAACGAAAATGATTATCTTTGCACCCCCGCAGTACGTAACTCCGGGAATATGTTGAATACATAATATTTTTTAAATGGCAACTAAAATCAGATTGCAAAGATTTGGTAAGAAAGGCAAGCCTTTTTACCATGTAGTGGTAGCAGATTCGCGTGCTCCGAGAGACGGAAAGTTTATCGAGCGTATCGGCTCTTACAACCCGAACACGAACCCTGCAACTATCGAGTTAAACTTTGATCAGGCGCTGAGCTGGTTAAATAAAGGTGCACAACCGACAGATACGGCAAGAGCCATCCTTTCCTACAAAGGAGTTCTTTACAAAAAGCATCTTGAGGGCGGCGTGAAAAAAGGTGCTTTCGATTCGGAAGCAGCTGACAAGAAATTTACCGAATGGTTGGAAGGTAAAGAGGGGAAAATCGAATCCAAAAAGGAAAACCTGAGTCAGTCTAAAGAGGCACGCAAACAAGAAGCGCTCGCTGCGGAAACAAAGCGTAACGAAGAACGTACAGCCGCGATTGCTGCTAAAAATAAATTAGAAGAGGAAGCCGGAGCTGAAACTTCTGAAGAAGAAGCTGCTGCGCCGGCTGAAGAAAACGGAGCAGAGAAAGCAGAATCAGAACATAACGCGGAATAAACGTCTTGTTGTTCGGAAAAGTCGATTCGAGAAACTT
>JBMDWN010000247.1:0-16146 GCA_048595275.1 Olivibacter sp.
TGAATGGATTACCATCAACTTCTGTAATAATATCACCTCTTTTTAGCCCAGCCTGGTCTGCCGGGCTCTGGGGAAGCACATAACCGATCATCAGACCGATAGCTCCTGAATTATCGATCTGTAAGGCCGCTGAAATCCCCAACCCATTTGTACGCACCAGTTCCGCCGCCTCCCCGCTCAAATCTTCAAAGGCATCGATTCTGGAGAAACCACGACTTCTGTCTCTCCCGTTAAGTAAAGACTGAAAAAATGCTGGCGGCTCGGAATCGAAGTTCAGATTAGTGCTTGCTGGAATATCATTATTCCACAGATAATAGAGTTGCATGGTATCCAGCACCCATTCGTTTACAGCACGACTGGAACCGGGCTCCGGTTCCTCCGTTTCCGGCGGATCGACGTCAGGGTCATCCTTCCGGCAAGCTGTAAAAGAAAATGCATATCCCAGAATAAAAAGCAAGAGTGATGAACGGATCAGGCGAAAGACAGGGTATGTTTTCATGCGCGTATGTTAATAAACAAATATACTCGCAGGAAGCTACAAATCAAAACTAACACTCTGGTAAACTGAGTGGTATATTGACCGCCAGGCCGCCGTCTGAGGTTTCTTTGTATTTTACGTTCATATCCTGCGCGGTCTGCCACATGGTTTTGACCACGGCATCGAGGCTTACCTTTGCCTTATCCGGATTGGTCCGAAGCGCCAGCTGCGAAGCCGTGATCGCTTTTATAGCGCCCATTGTATTCCGTTCGATACAAGGCACCTGCACCAATCCGCCGATCGGATCGCACGTCAAGCCCAGGTGATGTTCCATAGCTATTTCCGCAGCCACAAGCACCTGCCTTTGGGAGCCTCCCCTACATTCCGTCAACGCCGCTGCCGCCATAGCTGAAGATACGCCAATTTCCGCCTGGCAACCGCCCATAGCGGCGGATATCGTGGCACCTTTTTTAAAGATGCTGCCAATTTCAGAGGCTGTTGCGATAAACTGCCGGATCTTATCCTCGGAATAGCCGTCCAGAAAAGTAATGTAATACTGCAGCACGGCAGGGATAACGCCAGCTGCACCATTAGTTGGTGCCGTAACCACCCGGCCAAAGGAAGCGTTTTCTTCGTTGACGGCCAGGGCAAAACAGCTGACCCAATCCAATATGTACTGGAAGTCTTTACCCCCTTCCCGGATCGCCTCCATCCAACTATCATAGTCCTGATATGATCTTCCTTCCAACAGGCGTTTGTTAAGCTTTGCTGCGCGCCTTTCAACATTTAGGCCACCGGGCAGTTGCCCCTGGGTATGACAACCGCGATAGATACAATCCCGCATAGTTTCGAATAAGCGTCGCACGCCCGCATCGGTTTCTTCTTCGGAACGCCAGGCATGCTCGTTTTCTAAAACAACCTCAGACACCTTAAGTCCGGTCCGGATGCACCAGCGCCAAAGGTCCTGTGCGTTCTGCACCGGGAAGGGCAAGTCGACTTCGGAACCTTCGCCCGGCTCCTCTCCTTCCTGTACCACAAATCCACCTCCAATAGAATAATAGGTTTGAGAATAGGCACGTCCATCCGAAAGTAGCGCCTGAAACGTCAGCGCATTGGGATGAAAAGGCAGGCTCTCGTTCATGAGAAAAAGCAATTCGTTGCCATAATCGAAGGCGATATTCAGTTGTCCGGCAAGGTTGAGCCGTTTATCCGCTTTGATTTCCTTAACGACCGGATCGATCCGCTCGACATCAAAGGTTACCGGATCGAAGCCGCTTAAACCGAGCATGACGGCAATATCAGTTCCGTGCCCAGCTCCGGTTTTGGCCAGCGACCCATATAGAAGTACCCGCAGCCCTTCCACTTTGTCCATCAATCCCCTGGCGCTAAGCTTGCTGGTAAAACGCTGAGCGGCCCGCCAGGGACCAAGTGTGTGGGAGCTGGATGGTCCAACGCCGATTTTAAAGATGTCGAAAATAGAAATCTGCTCTTTCATAGTTACCCTTTGCGAAGTTAGGGCTTATTCTTCACTATTTTACAGAAGTTCGAGCAAGCTGTCCAGATAAGTGCGGTCGTTCGAGAGTCGCGGAACTTTATTCTGTCCGCCCAGTTTACCCCGTCTCTTCATCCACTCATAAAAAGTGCCTTCGGGCGCAAGGTGGATTATGGGCTCCTTCAGCGCCATAGATTTGAAACGCTTGGCATCGTAATCGGAATTCAAGGCTTTGAGGGTTTGATCAAACAGCTCTTCAAAATGCTGCAGGTTATTCGGCCGGCGCTCGAACTCGATCACCCACTCGTGGGCCCCGGCATCCTCGTCTTTGAAATAGACCGGACCACCCGTATAATCGCGGACAATAGCCTCCGTAGCCTGACACGCAGCTTGAAGCGCACCGTCTGCATTATCCACAATCAGCTCTTCTCCAAAGGTGTTGATGTATTGCTTTGTTCTCCCGGTGATTTGTATGCGATAGGGGCTCAGGCAGGTGAACTTGATCGTATCACCAATAATATAGCGCCAAAGACCGGCATTTGTGGAAATGACCAGCGCATAATTGACACCCAGTTTGACTTCATGCAATTCCAGTGTTTTCGGCTGCTCTTCTCCGAAATGCTCCATGGGAAGAAACTCGTAATAAACCCCATAATCCAGCATGAGCAGCAGATCTTCCGAGTCGGACTCATCCTGAATCCCAAAATACCCCTCGGAGGCATTGTAGTTCTCCAGGTAGTACATGTCATCCGACGGAATAAATTTTCTGAACTGATCGCGATAAGGCTTAAAGCTCACGCCTCCGTGCAGATAAAGCTCCAGGTTCGGCCATACTTCCAGCAAGTTCTTCTTTCCGGTAAGCTCCAGTACGCGTTTGGCCAGAACGACATTCCAGGTAGGTACGCCGGAAAGGTTCGTTACGTTCTCATTGATGGTAAGCTGCGCCACGCGCTCCAGCTTTTCCTCAAAGTTGGGGTTCAGGGTGGTTTCGATGTCCGGCGTCCGGTACATTTCTGCCCAAAAAGGCAGGTTTCGGATCAGAATAGCGGAAAGGTCTCCTGTACTGGATTCTCCGTTGCCCAACGGGTGAATTTGGTGACTTCCGCCAAGGACGACGCCTTTACCGGTAAAAACCTTGTTCTCCGGGCGGTTGTGGCAGTAAATTGCAATCAGGTCCTTACCTCCCTGGTAATGGCAATCTTCCAATGCCTCGTCGCTTACCGGGATGAATTTACTCCTGTCAGACGTCGTACCAGACGATTTAGCAAACCACTTAATATCAGAAGGCCAGAGGATATTTTGTTCGCCGTTGACCATACGGTCTATATAGGGTTTCAGACTGTTGTAGTCCTGCAAGGGCACCCGGCTCTTAAATTCTGAAGGGGTACAGATGGACTCATAATCGTAGCGCCGCCCCCACTCCGTTGCCTGCGCCGTGGAAAGCAGACTCTGGAACCACTCTTCCTGCACCTCATTCGGATACTTAATGAACAGCTCAATCTGATGAATCCGCTTCTTCATGATCCAGTTGATGATGGAGTTTACGATGGCCATTCCTGATTAGTGGTTAGTCTGCTTCAAATTTGGATAAAATTCTTTTAATCAACGAACTTAACTAAGTTTTTTCCGCCGCAGTTCAAAATGCTGCCCCAGGTAATAAGTACGGGCCATTTCGTTCACCGCAATCTCTTCAGGAGTTCCGGTCAGCATAATCTTGCCTTCGGTCAGCAAATAAGCACGATCCGTAATGGAAAGCGTTTCCTGTACGTTGTGGTCCGTAATCAGAATCCCGATATTCCGGTGCTTCAGTTTATGCACAATGGTTTGGATTTCCTCCACGGCAATAGGGTCTACACCGGCGAAAGGCTCATCCAAAAGAATAAAGTGCGGGTTGGCCGCCAGGGCGCGTGCAATTTCCGTACGCCGACGCTCGCCGCCGGATAATAAATCGCCCCGGTTCTTCCGCACACGGTGTAAGCTGAATTCGCTCAGCAATTCCTCCAGGCGTTCTTTTCGGACTTCTTTATCTTTATTGTGAATTTCGAGGACAGCCATGATGTTGTCCTCCACAGAGAGCTTTCGGAAAACGGAAGCTTCCTGCGCCAGGTAGCCGATCCCTTTCTGCGCGCGACGATACATCGGATCTTCCGTGATATCGTCTTTTTCGAGGTAGACGTGCCCGGAATTCGGCTTGATCAAGCCAACGATCATGTAAAAGGAGGTGGTCTTTCCTGCCCCGTTGGGTCCCAGCAGTCCTACGATTTCTCCTTGCGATACGTGAAACGATACGTCGTTTACTACCGTGCGCTGTTTATACTTTTTGACCAGGTGTTCAGCCTTTAAGATCATCTGACGCGTCCTCCTATGTCTGAAATTTCAAACCTTTTAAATTTAACTGCAGCATCTTCTTGTCCCTCCAGAGATTTTCTTCGATGCTGTAACACGCTTCAAAGGGCAGCCCTTTATTTAGGTAAGACAGATGCTCTCCTAAACCGAAACCAATACAGTCAAAGGTTGAGCCCCCTTCCTGGGTGACCTGCATTTTCACGTGATTCATTCCTACGAGTGATGCCTGGCCCACGCAATATAAGCTATTCGAACGAAAAACGGGAGCCGGGTTTTCCGGACCGAAAGGTGCAAACTGCTTCAGTATACGGACGAATTTCTGAGAGATATCGCTTAAGTGCAAGCGTCCGTTAATGCTGATCTCCGGCTGCAGCAGTTCCGGTTCAATTAATTGTGAGACAACCTTCTCAAAGCGTTCCCGGAAAGCAGGAATATTCTCGACTTTCATGGTGAGTCCGGCAGCATATTTATGCCCGCCGAACTGCTCTAGTAAGTCGCTGCATGCGCTGAGCGCCTCATACAGATCAAAGCCCTGTACGGAACGTGCGGAGCCCGCGACGTAACCGTTGGATTGGGTAAGTACGATCGTGGGACGGTAGTACTTCTCCGTAAGGCGGGAGGCTACGATACCGATAACACCCTTATGCCAGTCCTCCTGGTATACAACGGTGGTTTTTCTACCGTCATTTTGCTCATTCCGAACAATCTGATCGAGTGCCTGTGCCGTAATCTTAGCATCGACATCTTTGCGTTTGCTATTTTGAAGATCAATGCGGCTGCTGCACTCCCGGGCCTCTTCAAGGCTCTTGGAAATCAGTAGTTGCACCGCATCCTTCGCATGATCGATGCGACCGGCGGCATTGATGCGCGGACCTATCTGGAAAATAATATCCCCGAGACTCAGGGGGCTATTGCGGTTTGCCAGATCGATCAGGGCTTTCAGTCCGCAACAGGGATTGCTGTTTAGTTTTTTCAATCCGTGATAGGCCAGCACCCGGTTCTCCCCGGTGATCGGCACAATGTCTGATGCAATGCTTACCGCCACCAGGTCAAGGTACTGATGAACGCCTGCCGGATCGAGCTTGTTCTGCTCGCTCAGCGCCTGGCATATTTTATACGCGATACCGCATCCGGAAAGCTCCTTATAGGGATAAGGGCAATCTTCGCGCTTCGGATCCAGAATCGCCACCGCTTCGGGAAGCACAGGACCCGGCGTATGGTGATCGCCGATAATGAAGTCAATCCCTCTGATTTTCGCATAAGCCACGTGCTCGACCGACTTGATGCCGCAATCGAGCGCAATGATAAGCGCGCATCCGGATTCATGAGCATGATCGATCCCGGCATAAGATATACCATATCCTTCCTTATAACGGTCCGGAATGTAATAGGAAACATTGCTGTAGTACTGACGAAGAAAGCTGTACAAGACGGCAACGGCAGTCGTTCCGTCCACATCGTAATCGCCGTATATGAGAATATGCTGCTTATCGCCGATCGCCTGTTCAATGCGCTGGACCGCAACATCCATATCTTTCATCAGAAAAGGAGCGTGCAGATGATCCAGCTCGGGGCGAAAAAAAAGACGTGCCTCCTCAAAGCTTTGTACGCCTCGCTGGATCAGAAGAGCAGCTAATTTAGCATCAACATTCAATTCCCGGCTCAGCTGTTTCAGCTGGCTTCCAGAGGCTGTCGGCTGTTCTACCCATCTTTTTTGCATATCTTTGAAAACATGTAAATATACAATATGCAGAAGGGATTACCTAACGCGGCGATCGCCTGGCGGTTCGTCCAGCTGCATATAAATGCCAAACGTATTGCTGCTCAAACAGGTAGTTATGGTCAAGCAATAAAATTTTTTTTATGAAAGCATATTCCCTGAATGAGGGTTCTTATTCCGTAGACAGCTCCAAAAAGTTCATCCCGTTCGACCCGGAAAAACACGATAAAAAAGATCGTAAGGGATCGCTGTTCATTCACGTACATCCTTTTGTTGTTAAGACAAAAAGTGACCTTATCGTGATGGATACCGGCCTGGGACAAACGACTGAAGAGGGGGTACTGCTCCTTCACCGGAACCTTAAGGCTATTGGGTACGAACCGGAAGAAGTATCTTATGTCCTGATGTCCCATCTTCACCGGGACCATGCCAGTGGAATGACTTACGAGAAAGAGGGAAAATGGCACCTTTCCTTTCCCAACGCGACCTACGTTATCGCCCGTGGAGAATGGGAGATGGCCTTCAGCGGAAGTTCTTCATCTTACGACCCGGAACGGCTGGAAGTATTGCAACGCAGCAATCAGCTGGAGCTGGTGGAAGGTTCGGGAAATGTCAACGGTCAGATTCGCTATGAATACAGTGGCGGGCATTGTGAATATCATCATGTTTTTCATATCGAAGAAGATGATAAGCATTATTTTTTTGGTGGAGACGAACTGCCAGAGCCGGAACAATTGATGCGTAAGTTCGCTGCGAAATACGATTACGATGGCAAAAAGGCGATGCAGTTAAGAGAAGAATACGGGAAAGCGGCTTCCGGAGAAGGCTGGATCTGCCTATTCTATCATTCAACAAATGCCGCGATGGGTACCGTTGAAGAGCAAAACGGGAGCTTCAAGGTGAAAGAGGTCAAAGACTAAAGCGTGCCTATAGCAGGCCGACACGACTAGAGGCGCTGATCAGCGCAGCCGCATTGCTGACCTCAAATTTCCGCATC
Organism: Olivibacter sp.; assembly: GCA_048595275.1. GTDB lineage: Bacteria > Bacteroidota > Bacteroidia > Sphingobacteriales > Sphingobacteriaceae > Olivibacter. The sequence continues at coordinate 7,034 of JBMDWN010000247.1, forward strand.
AGATTCCTTCGGTGCGTTTCTACCGTGAACGGGCTGATGAACAATTCATCAGCTATTTCATTGGTTGTTTTACCTTGCGAGATGCATCGGAGCACTTCTTTTTCCCGCCGGGTTAATTTCGGCAATTCCTCAAGGTAATGGTCAACCTGATCAAATAATGACTGCTGCACCCCGGAACTTAGGTACAGTTTACGCTGAATAACGGTCTCAATCGCTTCGACAAACTCCTGAGCAGATGCATTCTTTAAAACGTAACCTGTTGCGCCACTCTGAAGCATCTTGGTAATCATACTTCTTTCATCATAATTACTCACCGCAATGACCTGTATCTGCGGATAAAGTTGCTTTACCTGTTTGCATAAATCTATGCCATTGATGTCCGGCAGATTAATATCCAGGAGCAAAACATCAACTTCCGTCAGACGGAGAGCCGAAAGCGTTTCCTGCCCGTTCATGCAGGTTCCCTGCAAATCGACAGTCTGTTCATCCTGCAGTAGCGCACGCATACCCTCCAATACCACCGGATGGTCGTCTACGATCATTATTTTAACCGGATTTCCTGCTTTATACATTGAATTCTATATTTATAGTGGTTCCCACGGCGCGCTCCGACTGTATATCCACGTTTCCTTTCAGATAAGCTACCCGGTTCTTCACGTTCACTATACCCACTCCTTTCCCTTCCTCGATATCAACATCAAAACCGTTCCCATCGTCCTCTACCGTCAATAAAAACGTTCGATCCTCCTGCACGCATTGCACCAGGATATTTGCTGAACGGGCATGCTTGACCGCATTGTTGACGAGCTCCTGGACAATACGATAAATGGTAATCTGCTTCTCTACGGCTATCTCATCCGAAACGCCGTAGGTCTGAAGCGATATCTTAACGCCGGATTTCTCAAGACCTTTACAGTAGTCTTTCAAGGCCGGCACCAGGCCGAATCTAATTAATGTTTCCGGCATCATATTCCGGGCAATCCGCCTCAATTCATCGACCGCATCATCCAGTTTTTTCAGCAGCTGACTCCGATCGCCATCTTTGGAAAGCATTAGCTTGATGTTCGACAAAAGACCGCCGAGTCCGTCATGCAGGTCCTGGGCAAGTCGCTTTCGTTCCTGCTCCTGTCCCTTTATCATGGCGGTGTAGAAACTGAGCTGCTGCTCCTTTTCGAGTCGCTCAAGTTGTTCTTTATGTAAATTGGCTTGTTGCCGGGCAAGTTGCTGTTTATTGCGGTAAAGCTGGTATCCGAGCAATCCCAGCCCCGCCAGAACAATTAAAATAATTGTTTTTTGACGATTTTGGGATCGAAGTTCCAGCACCTCACGTTGCGTTTTTTCCTGTGCATATTTCTTTTCCAGTTCGGCCAGCTGAACAGCTTGTTCGTCCAGGCGCAAACTATCGTCCAGTAATTTCTTCTCTTTCAGATATTCAAAGGCTTTCTCCTTGTTTCCGCTACGCTCTTCCAGCGACACCAGGTTTTCAAGTGCCAAAGACAAATTACTTTTTACCGGACTGTGTTTTACTCTTCGATAAAGATGTTCCAGCGACTCCCGTGCCTGGTTAAAATCCTGTAACTCAATGTGGGCGTAGTATTGCCGGTTTAAAAACTCTTCCGAATAGGCAAACTGCTTTTTCTCCTCAGCGAGCGCATAACCAGCCTGATAAGCTTTTACAGCAGTATTGAAATCTTTATCGAAAAACTCACTCACAAGACCGGACACCACATAGTATCGGAGCCAGGGAATGGTGTAGGAATACTTTTCCAACAATTGCCGGGACCTTTTCATCAGGTCTTTTGCTGTACTGGCGGCATCATCGACCATATGACGTCCCGCGTCTTCGTTGTAAATTAGCGCCTGCACCGCCGCCAGATAGCCTTCCGGCAAAAAATCTGAATGAGGAAAATGCTCCAATTCTTTCGTGGCTTTCAGGAAATATTCATACCCTTTTTCGTATTGTTTCTGGTTCATAAACAGCCAGCCTATATCAAAATAGTTCTGTCCGATGTGCAGGGTATCGTCTATGGATTCGAGGAGGGGATTAGCCTTTTCCAGGAGGATCGCCATGAATGCCTTTGAGTCTCCCTGTCGCTGGCGGATAGCGCCAATGTTATGCCATACCCGCGCCAGATAGCCTTTGCTTACTTTCGATGGATCGGTCTCCAACAGATTTTTCGCCTCTTCAAAACTTTCTAAAGCCTTTTCCTGATTATTGTGCTCCATAAAAACACTGCCAACCTGGTACCACCCTATCCCCTGTCCGACCGGATCTGCGGAGGACTTATGCAGGTCGCCGATGGCCAACGCGTATTCCATTGCTTTGGCAGAGTCTTCATAAAGCCAATGGTCAGACAGTTCCGTCAGAATGGTTATCCGCTTCATCCGGTCCCGGCTTTGTTCCAGCCTGCGCTCCAGACTATCGGAGATCAAAACATCTCTTTCCTGCCCATTGACCGCTCCAGTCCTACACAAGAACAGCAATGCGCAAAGCAACGTAAACCTAAGCATGTACAATAGTATTAAACGTCTGCGTCTTCCGGAAGCCGATTAAAAAAAATACCGGAAAACCGTGACTTTAAAATACGCAAAACCAGCGATTTTCTATCAACTTAATAATGATCAACTTTGAACATTCTATCAAAACAATAAATTAAAGTCATGAAAAACAACAGCTTATCAGCAGCACTTATCGTTCTTTGTCTTTGTTTCTTCGGCAGTCTAAACGCATCGGCGCAAACGGGCATCCCTTACAACAATGGAATCGGACTGTTCCTGGATCTTGGTAACGGCGGAACATACGTAGGTCCTCATGTCAAGCACTTTTTCAACGAGCGCGATGCCGGTCAGGTTATGGTGCTCTTCGGGAACAGCACGACGGTTATTGGTGCTGAATACTCCTACAATAAAGCGATACCCAATGCCGGGGGTCTGATGTGGAACATCGGGGTTGGCCCACAGGTCTACTTTGTAAACGATTATACCGGCTTTCTGATCCGCCCCCAGGCAGGACTGGAATTTAAAGTTCCGCAGGCGCCGATCAGTATAGGGTTCGACTGGCGACCTATGTGGGAGCTGACGAATGGATCTTCCTTCGAAGCCGGCCGCTTCGGGCTCAGCTTCAAATACGCGTTTTAATAAATACTTTTGGTTGGGTATTTCCCCGCGGTCGGGAGCCGCGGGGTTATGCTCATCGATTAACTACCAAAACGTTCCGTTTTCGTTTTCTCCAACGCGAACATAGCATCCCTCAACTTCGCTGCCTGAAGGAAGTCCATATCCTTTGCCGCACGCTCCATCTCCTTTCGCGTATCGTCGATCGATTTCTGTAACTGAGCCTTGGTCATGTACTGGATCACCGGATCTGCAGCGACGGAACTTTCCGGATCTGGATCGCTGTAAGCCTTCGCAACCCCTCCTTTGAAATCAGCTACAGAAGTCTGCTCCAAAATAGCCTCTCTAGTCTTACCGACCGTACGCGGAACGATCCCATGCTCCTCATTATAACGGATCTGTTTATCCCTCCGTCGGTCCGTTTCCTCGATGGTGGTCCGCATGCTGTCGGTAATATCATCCGCATACATGATCACCCTTCCTTTGTCATTTCGTGCCGCACGACCAATAGTCTGTATCAGGGAGGTTTCCGAACGCAGGAAACCTTCCTTATCGGCATCTAGGATGGCCACCAACGTCACTTCTGGCAAATCCAGTCCTTCCCGCAACAGGTTAATCCCTACCAGGACATCGAACTCGCCTAGACGGAGTCCGCGCAGAATTTCCACCCGCTCCAGCGTTTTAATCTCTGAGTGAATATATCTGACCCGGATCCCCAATCGGGTCATGTATTTCGTCAGTTCCTCCGACATCCGCTTGGTGAGCGTCGTCACCAAAATCCGCCCCCCTTCTTTGGTCACCTTATCCACCTCGTCAAGGAGATCATCCACCTGATTGGTGACCGGGCGAATCTCAATAGTCGGATCCAGTAGACCTGTCGGACGGATTACCTGCTCAACAACGACACCTTCCGTTTTCTGCAGTTCATACTCGGCCGGAGTTGCGGAGACATAAATGGTCTGCGGGGCAAGCGATTCGAACTCAGGAAAATTCAGCGGCCGGTTATCCAGGGCAGCCGGCAAACGGAAGCCATGCTCAACCAAAGCAATTTTGCGTGAGCGGTCGCCACCATACATCGCCCGGATCTGTGGCACCGTCACGTGACTCTCATCAATCACCATCAGGTAATCATCCGGAAAATAATCCAGCAGGCAGAAAGGACGCATACCTGGAGACCGACCATCAAAAAAGCGCGAATAATTCTCAATTCCACTGCAGTAGCCTAGCTCCCGCATCATTTCGAGGTCGTAATTCACCCGCTCTTCCAGTCGCTTGGCTTCCAGAACGAGGCCATCCTGAAGCAGCTGCTCTTTACGTTGCATCAATTCATCCTGGATCTGGGACACCGATTGAGTAAATTTTTCTTTGGGCGTAACGAAAAGATTCGCCGGAAAAAGTGCCATGTTCTCCATTTTTTCAATGGTTCGCCCGCTCTTCGGGTCGATGACACTCAACTCTTCAATTTCGTCTCCGAAAAAGGAAATCCGATAAGCGTCATCCAGGTAAGCCGGGTAAACATCTACCGTATCCCCTTTCACGCGAAACGTTCCCCGCTTAAAATCCGCCGTCGTACGCGAGTACAGGATTTCAACCAGCCGATGCAGAAAAGCATTCCGAGTGATTACGGTGCCGACCGCAAAGCGAAAGACCGAACGTGAAAAATCTTCCGGGTTCCCCATACCGTAAATACAGGAGATAGAAGAGACGACGATGACATCCCGTCGCCCCGACATCAGTGCGGACGTTGTTTTCAACCGCAGCTTTTCAATCTCGTCGTTAATCTGAAGATCTTTTTCAATGTAGGTATTGGAAGAAGCAATGTAAGCCTCCGGCTGATAGTAATCGTAATACGAAACGAAATAGTTCACCGCGTTCTCCGGAAAGAACTGTTTGAATTCGCCGTATAGTTGCGCCGCAAGCGTTTTATTATGGCTCAGAATCAGCGTTGGTTTCTGTGTCTGTTCAATGACATTGGCCACGGTAAAGGTTTTTCCGGAACCGGTAACACCAAGTAAAGTCTGATAGTGTTCCGCTGCTTCAACGCCCTCGACAAGCTGGCGGATCGCTTCCGGCTGATCTCCGGTGGGCACGTACGATGAATTGATCTTAAACTTCATAAATTGCTGTTGCTATGTGGCTGCGTGGTAAACAAAGATACGAAAAAGCTGTTTCATAAACTTAGCGAGGTCCTAACATCTAATCACGGAAAACATGGCTTTCATTCTACAGGAGCGAAAAAGCATCGCCAATCAATTCATCGCAGAACTCCGGAGCGTGGAGGTGCAGAAAGACCGTTTACGCTTTAGGCACAACCTGGAAAGGATCGGCGAAATTCTGGCTTATGAAATCAGCAAAACGATGGATTATGAGGAATCGGAGATTGATACACCGTTGGGTTCTGCCGAGGGCGAACTCTTACGCGAAAGTCCAGTTCTGATCCCGATCATCCGCGCTGGTATGCCGATGCTGAACGGTATGCTCCGCTTTTTTGACCAGGCAGATTGCGGTTTTATCGGTGCCTATCGTAAGATGAAAAAGAGTGGCGTGTTTGAAATCGAAAAGAAATACACCGCCGTTCCTCCATTGCACGAGAAGGAAGTCATCGTACTGGACCCGATGCTCGCTACCGGGAGAAGTGCCGTGCTGGCCTGCAAAGATCTACTGGCGAACTATTCTGTCCGAAAAATACACATCGCGGCCATCATTGCCAGTGAGGAGGGCATCGAGCATGTAAAAGCCTATCTGCCGGACGCTCATTAATGGATCGGCGCGGTAGACAGCGAGCTGACCAGTAAGGCCTACATCGTGCCCGGACTGGGGGATGCCGGCGATCTCGCCTATGGCGAAAAAGATTAACCGCTGAATTGCTTACCTTTGCGCATGCAGTTTTCACATAAAAAACACATTTTCTTCGACCTGGACCATACCCTCTGGGATTTTGAACGAAATGCAGAAGAGACGTTAGAAGAGCTGTTCCATCAGTATGGTTTTCGTGAAAAATTAAAAATTGCGTCCTTTCCGGTCTTCATGGATTGCTACAGTCGGAATAACCAACGGGTTTGGGCCCTTTATCACAATGGAAAAATTGACAAAACGGAACTAAGAAGGGCACGCTTTGCCGATACCTTCACGGAATTAGGCGTTGATCCCATGCTTTTCCCGGCGGAATTTGAACAGGATTACCTGCGCATCTGCCCGCACAAAACAAATCTATTCCCGTATACGCACGAAACCTTAAGCTACCTGAAAGATCGTTATGTACTGCACCTCATTTCGAACGGATTCAAGGACGCGGCAGAGATAAAAGTCGCGAAAACCGGGCTTCAGGCTTATTTCGATCAGATTATCATCTCAGAAGTTGTTGGTGTTCATAAACCAAATCCGGCTATTTTTGCCCATGCCCTTCAGGTCGCTGGTGCAGATTGCACGGAGAGTGTTATGATCGGCGACAGCCTGGAAGCGGATATCTATGGTGCGCAAGCCTTCGGAATGGACGCCATTTTCTTTAATCCGAAGGATGCTGATGTCCCGGCCGATGTACCGCACAGCATCCGAGAGCTCCGGACGCTGATGCAGCAGTTTTAACGTCCCATCCAACCACCATCTACCGTAAGGATCGTACCGTGTACATAATCTGAAGCGCTTGACGCCAAAAACACCACAGGCCCTTTGAAGTCTTCCGGGGTTCCCCAGCGACCTGCCGGAATACGACTCAGAATTGATGCGCTCCGCTCTTCGTCTGCCTGTAAAGCGGCAGTATTATCGGTCGCGATATAACCCGGTGCGATGGCATTGACATTTACCCCCCTCGCAGCCCACTCATTAGCGAAGGCTTTGGTCAGCTGACCAACCGCTCCTTTTGAGGCCGCGTAGCCCGGCACGTTGATCCCTCCCTGAAAGGTTAATAAAGAAGCTGTAAAAATAATTTTTCCTTCTCTGCGCTCGAGCATATCCCGGCCAATCTCCCGTGTCAGAATAAAAGGCGCATGCTGATTGATGCTGATGATCTCGTCCCAGTAGGCGTCCCGATGTTCAGCAGCAGGTTCTCTTAAAATATGGCCCGCGTTGTTGACGAGGATGTCGATCGGAAACTTTCTTTGCCGCAGTTCCGCAATAAACCGATAGAGATCGCTACGGTTGGAAAAATCGCACTGATAGGCGTAAAACTCCCGCCCCAGCTTCCGAACTTCCTGTTCTACGGCGCTGTCCTTAAGTTCCAGCCTGGCCGAAACACCTATGATATCGGCACCCGCTTCCGCCAAGGCAAGCGCCATGGCTTTTCCGATTCCCCGCTTACAGCCTGTAACCAGGGCCAGCTTTCCTTTTAATGAAAATTGATCTGTAAAAGACATCTTTGTTTGGCGATTATTCAAGGCTGATCCGCAACGGTGACTTCACCCGTTCGCGGTATTGTTTCACATAGTTATTCCATTCTTCCGCATTTTTGATGCGTCCTTCCCGATCCCAGGCCCCTCCGTTATAATAAACGAAAGGTACGCCGGACTCGACACGGAAGAGCGCCAGAAACTGTTGCTCTTGCTTTTTGAAAGCATCAAAACGATCTTCGACCAGTACGGCGACGCCCGTCGTTCCGTCATCTCCATGAGGTGGCTCCCAGTACGTCAGCATCCCGTCTCCGGTTTCATCCTTTAAATCTCCGTCTGACCCCCTCCTGGCAATACCTGAAGCGATGGTCAATTTATCTCCGCCGGAAAATTCATAAAGCAGTTCCACCCGGTTGAACAGGCTCCCGGCATCCAGGCTGATGGTTTTACTGACCGAAACGGGCTGTCCTTTTACATCCCAGGCTTCATATCCCAGCCGGAAGGTCGACCGCAATGGCCCGTTATCCAGCACGTCATGCGTCCGGTAGTGCTTCGACATATACAGCGTATCATTGACGTAAGGGGCTACATCTCCGGCACCAAGGGTATGCCCTACGCTGTAATAATCCAGTCCCTCGCCGTGATCTTTGTGGTAATCCTCTCCTTTATACCAGTTGTCGATGACCAGATTGTTCGTGCGCTTCACCCAGATATCAACGCCATCGGCATCGTCCGCTCTCCCCTCCAAAGCTTTTCCATACATTCTGAAGGCCACCCGGTCATTCTCCCAGGCGAAATCATCAAAACGCTCTGGGATGTAACGGGCATAAGTTCGCGTAGCTGGTTTTGTCGGCTCACCCGATTTAACGGTTAAAATAAGTTCGTCATCAGCCGCCACGTTGGCCTCAATCAATACATATTTCGGAAAATCCTCACCAGAAGTTTCCAGCTGGTAGGCGACCTCTTCGCCGCTTTCCTGGTTGATCAGACGAAATTCTGTATCGGAAAAGGCACCGGTAAATTCGTCGTAATCCAGCCGGACCAGCTCTTCCCGATCCTGGGATAAGGTATTCTTAATCCGGATAGTTTTTGGATCTCCGGAGGGCGAACAATTATAAACCAGCACACTAATGGCGGCCAGCATCGTCAATAGAAAAGTGTAGCGCATAAGCTTCAAATTTATTTCAGATCTGTGATCGCGCAGCCGTCCATATCACCGTAATCCATGTTTTCCCCGGCCATGCCCCATATAAAGGTGTAATTCGACGTGCCCGCTCCTGCATGTACCGACCAGGGCGGCGAAATAACCGCCTGCTCATTCTGCATCCACAAATGACGGGTTTCCTGTGGCTGCCCCATGAAATGAGATACAGCCTGTCCGTCAGGCACTTCAAAATAGAGGTAAACTTCCATTCGGCGATCATGGGTATGGGCAGGCATGGTGTTCCAGATGCTACCGGATTTCAATTCCGTCATGCCCATCTGAAGCTGGCAGGTATCGACAACGCCTGATACCAAAAGCTTGTTGATCGTTCGGTGATTCGCTGTTTCAGCACTGCCCAGTTCCACCACCTCCGCTTCTGCTTTCGTAACCTTTTTGGTTGGGTAACGATGGTGGGCAGGCGCCGAATTCAGGTAAAATTTTGCTGGCTGATCAGCATTGGCACTTTCGAA
>JBMDWN010000248.1:0-7317 GCA_048595275.1 Olivibacter sp.
TGATTTACCTCTGGATACCCTTCGCGAATACCTCGCGGCTTTAGAAGCCCTTTGCAAGGGCGATCCGCGAAGCGATATTGCCCGGATGCCAATCAAAGAGCGCTTCCGTTGGATGACGGCCAATCGAAGCACTATTTTACAAACGTCTCCTGTACACCTGGGTTTTACTGATAACGCTGACCTGACCCTGCAGCATCTGTTAAATCAACTTGTAAAAATCTGATATGAAAACGTTTTGCACATCTGTTATCCTCTTTTTCTGTTTCGGCCTTCTTACGGCTTCTGCCCAGGCTAAAAAAACGGATATCCTCGCTTATTATACGGGCGACGGGAAAGATATTGAGAAATATCCACTTAAGGAATTAACTCACATCATTTACAGTTTCTGTCATTTGAAAGACGGGGAGCTTGCTTTTGACAACGAGGCGGATCGTTCAAGTGTCCAACGTCTGGTCGACCTGAAGAAAAGCTACCCTAAGCTAAAGATTCTATTGTCTTTAGGCGGATGGGGTGGTTGTGAAGCCTGTTCCGACGCCTTTTCTACCGCGGAAGGCCGCTTACGTTTTGCCAAGTCTGTAAAGTGCCTGAACGACGCGTCGAAAACTGATGGTATTGACCTGGACTGGGAATACCCGGCAGTCAAAGGTTATCCAGGGCATCCATACAAGCCGGAAGACAAGGGCAATTTCACCGAACTGGTTCGCTCGCTGCGAAAGGAACTGGGAGATCAGCAGGAGATCAGTTTTGCAGCAGGAGGTTTCCAGACTTATCTGGACGATGCAATTGATTGGAAGGCTGTCATGCCATTGGTAGACCGCGTGAACATTATGAGTTACGACCTGGTGAGCGGTTATGCAACGGTTACCGGACATCATACGCCTTTGTATAGCACAAAAGAGGATGAAGAATCAGCCGACCGCGCTGTGGGTTATTTATTGCAGCTTGGAATTCCAGCCAGTAAGCTGGTGATCGGGGCTGCCTTTTATACCCGGGTATGGAAAAATGTATCGGCTGATAAAAATGGTCTATACCAGGCTGGCGAACATACGGATGGTTATTCGTTCAGAGACTACGATAAAAATCTGACAGCGGAAAAAGGCTGGACTGCGCACTTTGACCAAAAAGCAAAAGCGCCTTACTGGTACAATAAGGCAGAAAAGAAGTATGCAACCGGCGACAATATAAAGTCTGTTAAGGAGAAGGCTAAATACGTAAAGGATAAAGGCCTGGGCGGTATCATGTTCTGGGAACTGACGCTGGATAAGGATCGGGCTGGCCTGGTTGATGCCATAGCCTCCGAAATAAACTAATGTCACCGGCAACAGGCGATACAGATGCGTACGCCTGTTGCCGGTTCTTTTATTCAATAGTTTCCTGAACAGATCCACAGGTCAGCATAGCATCTCCGAAATATGGATTCCGAATAGCCTTCTCTTTGCTTATCCAGTTAGCTCCGGCATCGTTGAAGGCCATGGGACAATGCGCCACAAAGAGACTTCCGCCATCCAGTCCTTCAAATTTGATGCGACCGATAAGCGCGTCGCTGAATGCCTCAAAAGCCTTGCGCTGTACCTTCAAATCGTCTGATGCCAGTATTTTTTCCACGGAAGCTTTGAATGCCGGATCAGCAGACTCATCTGAGAGTTCGCTTTCCATTTTTAACGCTGCGGTTCTGGAAGATTCTGCATTACCTTCCACCAGAGCATCCCGTAATTCTTCGTAAAAGCCGTAAAGGCTCGCCGTTTGCTCATCCTTGAAGCGTATGTCTTCCAAGTTTGTTTCGGATTCTTTCTGCGGATGTTCTGTATGCTCCTGTTCGCTGTGTTGCTGTGTTGCCGACTGGCAAGATGCCAGGAATACAAGGCTTGAAATAGCTAAAGTGATTTTTGATGTTTTCATAAATAACATATTGATTTTTAATTCTATAAAATTATTAAATGGGGTCTGTGCCCTTTTTTAAAACATATTCGCTGTAGAGTAAATAGGCGCCGGTTCCGGCTATACGGTCGCCCGCTTTCAAGCCTTTGGTGATTTCGATCATAGCTCCGGATCCAGGACCTGTGCTGACTTCCTTCGCCTCAAAACGATCATTTTTTCCGGACAGCCAAACGTGTTTTTTTTGGCCGTTGTCCACTACGGCCGTCGTCGGTACGAAAATCCCCTGCGTTGCCGATGCTGAGCGTATCGTTATACGAGCGTAAGTACCCGGCCTTAACGTTCCTCCGTTATTCGGAATGCTTCCCCGTATCCGTCTGATCTGACTGGAAGCACCGTATTCAGGTTCAATAAATTCAACCCCGGTATGGAAGGTTTCTTCCGATCCGTCGGGCCTCACCTCCATAATCTGATCCGCCTGCAACGTCGCGCCGTCGGTCGGGAAAATATCAGCTTCCACCCAAAGCTTGTCCAGGCGTTCCAGGGTTAACAGCGGGCTTCCTTCCTCAACATAATCGCCTTCCTTAACCTGCGATGCAGATAAGTAACCTTCATAGGGTGCATAGTAGTTAGTCAGTGCATCAGTACTTCCCTTTTCCTCCAGGTTCCGGATAGCCGTATCCGACAAGTCATATAGTCTCAATTTTTGTCGTGAAGCTTGCAAAAGGGCGGCTAGACGAGCGTCTTCAGGCCAGCGAGCCGACTGCCGGAAAGTGAGCAGGTATTCTTTCTGCAATGCCAGCAAGTCTTCGGAATAAAGCGTGAATAACAGTTGGCCTTTCTTGATCAGGCGACCGGGTTCTTTGACATAAAGGCGTTCGATGCGTCCCTTCATCCGTGAGCTGATGGCAGTGCTTCGCATGGCATCGCTGACGAGTTGCCCCCTGGTGGTGAAGCCGGAAGACGCCTGATCGGTACTACCGATGGTTAGCAGGGTGATGTTGGCAAGCTGTTGTTGTCGTCGGCTCAAGGTCAGAAATTTATCCGGATTATTTTTGTCGAACGGAACCAGGTCCATGCCGCAGATGGGGCAGGTTCCTTTGGCGTTTTGTACCACCTGAGGGTGCATGGGACAGGTATACGTGAAACTTTTTTCTGTATCCCCCTCTTCAGAGCCTTGTTTCTCCAAATTCCGACAGGCCGTGAGAAACAGCATTGGGCTGATGATGCCTGCTATTACGGCTTTTATAAAATGTTTTCGTTTCATCAGTGATTCTTTAATTGGTGGTTATGAATGACTCACTGTCAACTAAATAAGATGCATTCGATGCAATCTCCCATTTGTTTATATCGGTCAGCACCTGCACCTCATTGGCCCTATGCTGACCCACCTGAATTATTACGGGCTCAAAAAGACCTTCGCTCTTTCGGAACAATACCCAACGATTGCCTAAGGACACCACTGCGTCCGCCGGCAGCCAGAATCCTTTACGGTTTTTAATGGCGGCGACACCTTTCAGCAGCTCGCCGATTTGCATGTCTTCAGCCTGAAGGTATACCCTCAGTGTTGCAAAACGTTCACCCTGGGCGAGGACAGGTAATATGGTCCCGATTTTCCCCAAATGCGAAGAAGAAGCATGTTCCGGTCGATAAAGAACCCGCTGACCCACTTTTAGCGCTGCCGCGACCTCTGGTCTAACATAAAAGTCTGCAACCTTCCTACGCCCATCGTACAGCGTAAATAAGCGCTCACCAGCCTCAATATACTGACCGGGTTGTAACTGAAGGGCCGACTGGCCTCTAGGCAGGGAGCTGCTGGCCGGATCTTCCGAGCTGCTTGCAGACGTACCGGCTCCAGCAGAAGCACTTCCGCTAATTGACCCACTGCCACCCATACCCATAGCGTCTTTTTGGGAACCTGCTTCTGACGAAGAGGAGAATAGACCCGTCGTTACGTTAGCGGCTTTTTCCACCAGGTATCCGGAGGCGGGACTGTATAGCGTAACACTTCGGTTTACTAGCTTGCTTTCGGTAAGAGTCCGGATCTGATGCTCCGTCAGGCCGAGATAGAGCAGGCGCTGTCGGGATTTTTCCAGTAGATCGCCTTCATGTTGTTCGAGCAGGGAAAGGTAGTCCTGCTGAGCATTTACCAGCTCCGGTGAATAAAGCTCCAGTATGGGCTCGCCCTTTTTAAGACTCTGGAAATTGTACCGGACATGCAGTCGCTCGATCCGGCCGCCAATACGGGAGCTCACGCTTCGGTCGCTTTCCGGATCTGGTGTAAACCTTCCGGTTAATTCAATCGTTGAAATTCGTTCTGCCGCTTCGACCTTGATGGTTGCTACGGAGCTCAGGATCCGATCGTTTACAGAACCCGCCAGAGCCAGAATATTGGCTTCCAGGCTGTCTTCGTGATGGTCTTGCTGATTCGCATGGCCCGTATGATCCGGAGGAGCAGCGTGCTCCTGGTCGCGTTTACGTTCAGCCGGATTGCAGGCGGCAGCGAGCATCAGCCCAAAAAGGCAATACTTAGCGATAAAGTTCTTTTTCATAACGCACAATCATTTCATACCATTTTTCCCGCTCGTCCAGTACCGTGATTTCCATCATCAGCAAGGCTTCCCAATCTCCAAGCACCGCAGGAAGTTCCAGTCGGTTTTCGCTATAAGCATTGAAGTTTGCCTCAAATGCACGTCTCAACGCCGGTACGATCCGTTCTTCCATATTCCTGATTTTTCGTTCCATATTGCTAAGTTCGGACTGCATGCCGTACAACATGCCCTGCGTTTCTACCAACATAGCTTCTCTTTCCTGTCTCATTGCTTGTATGTTAAAGCTCATGGCTTTTACTCCTTCTTTATACATTTTACTGCTCCAGGGTGCTATTGGAATGCTGATCATGGCCATGGCGCTATAGGCCTGTGGCATCATGCCGCTTAAGGGGCTCATGTGGTCAAATCGGATCTTGAACTCCGGTTTCTTTTCGCTTTCCATGACCTGGCTTTCCAGTTCCATTTTTTCAATTTCGCCTTCCATGCGCAATACATCGGCCCGGCGACCGGCCAGGTACTGCGTATCCAGCGTGGCGCTGGGCATAAAAGCCTTTTTACTGCTGGTGTCGATTTCAAATGCAGACATTCCCGGGCGATTCATCAAACTGTTCAGCCAGGAACGGGATTTGACAATCTGCGCTTCCTGCATGTCCATCATATTTTCATTCTCGACCAGCTTTGCCTCCGCTTTATAGCTATTGGCCAGGGCAGACTGGTTGGTTTCAAACCGGACTTCTTCCACTTCCTTCATCTGCTGCATGAGCTTCGCACTTTCTTTTAAAAGCTCCAGCCGTTTCAGCGCAATCCACCACTGATAGTACTGAAGTTTGGCTTGTGCCTTCAGCTCGTTCAGCTGAACGCTCCGTCCGGCTTCTTCCACCGCTCCCTGGGAAAGGATGAAGTTTCGTATAGCTTTGTTCTTGCCAGCATTTGGTATGGCCTGCTCTGCCTGAAACATCAGCATACCTTTATCCCGGTCGTCCATCAGGCGCTGCCCGGGGTAAGGGGTCATGAAGGTCCCTGCACCAACCATTGGTGCCATCCAGGACGTTGCAGCGCGCGCCTGGGATTCCAGGCCGAGCTGTCGACTCCGGTAGGCGCGCAGTTGTACGTTTTCCTGCTCAATACGTTCCAATACCTTATCGAGCGAGAGGATTTCAGCAGTATCTCGATCCTGAGCCTTCAAACTGGCCCCATGGGTGAAGATTCCTGTCAGCAGGCATAACAGCAGCAGGTATCTAGTGGCTTGTTTCCGGTAGCTCGAGTTTTCCATACTTCCGTAATTCATATTCTTTAGTCATTAAAAAGATCAGCGGAGTCACCAATAAAATATGGGTGGATGACGTCAACACACCTCCGATCATCGGCAAAACGATAGGTCGCATCACGTCGGTCCCAACGCCCGTTGCCCAAAGAACCGGTAGCAACCCGAAAAGCGAAACGCATACGGTCATAATTTTCGGGCGCAGGCGTTTTACAGCACCGTCAATCACCGCAAGGCGCAGATCCTCCTTCGTGAGCTGCTCCCGGCTGTTGCCTTTTTCCTGTACCAGCTTCTGCATGGCATCGTTCAGGAAGATTACCATAACAATCCCCGTTTCTACGGCCAGGCCGAACAGGGCAATGAAGCCAACAGCTACGGCAATGGACAAATGCACACCCCAGAGATAGATTAAGTACACACCTCCGATCAGCGCGAAAGGGATAGTCACCAGGCTTAGAAAGGCCTCCCGCAACGAGCGAAAAGCAAAATAGAGCGCAAGGAAGATAATCAGCAGCACAATTGGGATAATCCATTTGAGCGTCTGTTGTCCGCTGATCAGGTTTTCGTATTGTCCGCTCCATTCGATGAAATATCCTTCGGGCAGAATACCGCCTGTCGTGTTTATCTTTGCCATGGCATCCTCAACCGTGCTACCCATATCCCGGTCCCGGACATTGAAAAGGACAGCGCCTCTTAAAATGGCATTATCGGAGGTGATCATAGGCGGACCGGTTTCGTAACGGATGTCGGCAACGGATTCCAGGGGAATCTCCCCGAAACCGCTGCTTTTAATCGGGATGCGACGAATACTGCCGAGATCGGCGCGGTAGTCCTGACCAAGGCGAACGTTGATGGCAAAGCGACGCCTGCCTTCTATGGTTTGTCCGATGGGCGCGCCGCCGATCGCACTTTCCACGGTCGCATTTACATCATCTACGCTGAGCCCATAGCGGGCGAGGGCCGGGCGCCGAACATCGATCATCAGGTATTTTCCTCCGGTTATAGGCTCTACGTACAGATCCTGAACCCCGGGCGTTCCTTCTAAAGTCCGCCTGACCCGCTCAGATACGGAAGCAATCGTATCCAGGTTCTGACCGAGGACCTTGATGCCCACATCCGTTCGGATGCCCGTGGCCAGCATATTGATGCGGTTGATGATGGGCTGGGTCCAGCCGTTAACGACACCGGGGATCTGTAGCTTCTGGTCCAGCTCTTCGATCAGGTCCTGCTTGGTTAGTCCGGCACGCCATTCGGATTTTGGCTTCAGCATGATGATGGTCTCGATCATGCTGATCGGTGCATTATCCGTCGCCGTACTTGCACGGCCGGCTTTCCCCAGTACTTTATCGACTTCCGGCACCGATTTAATAATCTTATCCTGAACCTGTAAAATACGTTTGGCCTCGGAGTTACTGACATCGGGCAGCGTTACCGGCATGAACAGGATGCTCTGCTCATCAAGGGGGGGCATAAATTCTGTTCCCAGTTTTTTCAGCAGAGGAATGGAAATTAGGAGCGCTATGACATTAATTGCTATCGTCGTTTTACGCCAGTTTAAAACCCAAACGATTATCGGACGATAAACGCGCTCCAGGAATCGGTTAACCGGGTTTCTGTTCTCCGGAC